>CAXUBX010000025.1:0-21251 GCA_964249405.1 uncultured Acetobacteraceae bacterium
ACGCTCCGGTCCCGGAACGGGTCGCGTGGGTAGGTGCCGAGGATCCGGAGCTCGGCGGCGAAGAAGCCGAGCTCGTCGAGCGCGTGCCGGAGCCCCGGGCTGTCCGGGTGGCCCTCGACGTCGCAGAGGAACCGCGTCGCGGTGAAGGCGCCGTCGACCATGTAGCTTTCCAGCCGCGTCATGTTGACGCCGTTGGTCGCGAAGCCGCCGAGCGCCTTGTAGAGCGCGGCCGGCACGTTCCTGACCCGGAACACGAAGGTGGTCATCGGGATCGGTCCGTCGGCGGGCAGGATCACGGGCTCGCGCGACGCGACGTAGAACCGCGTCGTGTTGTGCGCGGCGTCCTCGACGTTGGCGCGAAGGATGTCGAGCCCGTGCAGCTCGGCGGCGAGCCGGCTCGCGACGGCGGCGCGCGTGCGGTCGCCCCAGGACGCCACCAGCTCGGCGCTCCCCGCGGTGTCGGCCTCGACCACCGGCCGCGCGCCGAGTTCGCGGAGCAGGCCACGCACCTGACCGAGCGCCACCGAGTGCGAGTGGATCTCGCGGATCTCCCCGATCCGGGCTCCCGGCACGCCGAGCAGGCAATGCTCGACGCGCTGGAAGTGCTCGCCGACGATCGAAAGCCCGCTGTCGGGCAGCAGCGCGTGGATGTCGGGCACGCGGCCGACCAGCGAGTTCTCGCAGGCCAGCATGCCGCGGGACGCCTCCCCCGAACGGATCGCCTCGATCGCCGCCTCGAAGCTCTCGCAGGCGATGGTGGGCGCGCCGGGAAACCGGGTGCGGCAGGCGAGGTCGGAATAGGCGCCGGGGCGGCCCTGGAACGAGATCGCCTTCATCGCACGCCGTCGAACAGCGCGCGGATCCGGTCGAGATCGGAAGCGGTGTCGACCCCGAACGGCGCTTCGGCGATCCTCGCCGCGCCGAAGCGCATGCCGGCCTCGATGGCGCGGAGCTGCTCCAGCTTCTCGCGACCCTCCAATCCGCTCGGCGGCAGCGACACGAACCGGTCGAGCGCCTCTCGCCGCCAGGCGTAGATCCCGACATGGTGCCAGAGCGGCCCGTCGCCGGACGGCACCGGCAGGCGCGAGAAATACGGCACGACCGCGGTCGCGGCACCCTCGGCGAAGTGGCAGGCCGCCTTCACGATCGAGGGCGACCGCGCCTCGTCGGCGGTCAGGATGGGGGCGACGAGCGTGCCGACGTCGCACGTTGCGGCGACCAGCGGATCGAGCGCGCGCGCGATGTCGGCGCCGGCGATCGTCGGCAGGTCGCCCTGGAGATTGACGACCACGCGGTGCCGCGCCTCGGGGTCCACGGTCCGGAGTGCGGCGTGGACGCGGTCGGATCCGGAGGGCAGCGCGGGATCGGTCAGCACCGCGGTCGCGCCCGCCGCCTCGACGATGGCGGCGATCTCCGCCTCCGCGCAGGCGACCACCACCGGTCCCAGCCCCGCGTCGCGCGCGCGATCGAGCACGTGGAGGATCATCGGCCGGCCGGCGATCGGCAGCAGCGGCTTGCCGGGAAGCCGGGTCGCCCCGAGACGCGCCGGGATGACGATGATCGGCGCCGGGGCGGCCGAATGGGCGAGGACGTGGGACACGGGTCACGCCGGGTTGAAGGGGTTGCGGGCGTCTTCTACTCTCGCGCGCAAGGCTAAGGGCGGGAACGGTCGTGCGCAAACCGCGCGCGGCAGCGCCGACGACAGGACCGACACGGGCGCACGATGGACAGTATCGAGGTCAACAAGATCCTGGCCGGCATGCTCGCCGCAGGATGCGCCTTCGGCCTCGCCGGCCTGATCGGCGCCAAGCTGATCCACTCGGAACGGCCGGAGAAGCTCGCGATCGAGATCAGGACCGCCGCGTCCGCCGCCGGCCCGGTGATGCCGCCGGTGGTGTCGATCGCCGCCCTGCTCGCCCACGCCGATCCCGGGCGCGGCGCCGCGGACGCGCAGAAGCTGTGCGGCGCCTGCCACACCCTCGCCCAGGGCGGCGGCAACCTGGTCGGGCCGAACCTCTACGGAATCATCGGGCAACCGATCGCGGAGAAGGCCGGCTACGCGTTCTCGTCGGCGCTCAAGGGCAAGAAGGGCAACTGGACCTTCGCCGACATGAACGACTGGCTGACCGACCCGAGGAGCTACGCGCCCGGCACGAAGATGGCCTTCGCCGGGATCGCGAACGACCGGCAGCGCGCCGACGTGATCGACTATCTCCGCACCGACGCCGCCGCGCCGAAGCCGCTGCCGCCGGTGCCGAAGGCGCCCCCTGCGGCCGGGCCGAACGGCGCCGCCGGCGGTCCGGGGACCGAGAGTGCCACCGCCGGACCCTCGTTCGCCGACCAGGTCGCGAAGGCGGACGTGTCGTCGGGGCAGGACGACGCCCAGAAATATTGCGGCGCCTGCCACAGCTTCACCAAGGGCGGCGCCACGATGGTCGGACCGAACCTCTACGGCGTGGTAGGTGAGAAGATCGCGGACAAGAGCGGCTACGCGTTCTCGTCGGCGCTCAAGGCCAAGCACGGAGAGACCTGGACCTACGCCGATCTCGGCGCCTGGCTCGCCGACCCGCGCGGCTGGGCGCCGGGCACCAAGATGGCGTTCTCGGGCATCCCGAGCACGAAGCAGCGCGCCGCCGTGGTCGCCTATCTCCGGACGCTGTCCCCGAGCCCGCTGCCGCTGCCGGCGGCCGCTGCCAACCCGGCCTCCCACGTCTCCTCGGTCGGCGACCAGAGTTCGGCCAAGGCGCCGGCGAACTCGCCACGCTCGGCGCCGCCCGGCGGCCATTGAGAGCGCTTCTCGCGACCGCTGAGGAGGCCGCGGATGCAGCCCGGCACGCGATCCTGCCCTTTTTCCGAACGCCCGGCCTCGGGGCCGAGCAGAAGAGCGACCTGAGCCCGGTTACGCTCGCCGATCGGGCCGCCGAACAGGCGATGCGTCGCGTGATCGAGGACCGCGTTCCGGAGGACGGCATCCTCGGGGAGGAGTTCGGGCTCGCGCGCGCCGGTGCGCGGCGCCGCTGGCTGCTCGATCCGATCGACGGCACGCGCGCCTTCCTCACCGGCCGGCCGCTGTTCGCGACGCTGATCGCGCTGCTGGAGGACGGGGTGCCGATCCTCGGCGTGATGGACCAGCCGGTGACCGGCGAGCGCTGGATCGGGATCCGGGGCGAGACGACGCGGTTCTCGGGCCCGCTCGGCGGCACGGTCGGCACGCGTCGCTGTCCGGCGCTCGGGGACGCCGAACTGTCGGCGACCACGCCGGCGATGTTCGCGACCCCCTCGACGCGGGCCGCGTTCGGCCGGCTGGACGACGCGGTCCGCCGCGTGACCTGGGGCGGCGACGCCTACGCCTATGGCCTGCTGGCACTCGGGCTGATCGACGTGGTCTGCGAGAACGGTCTCAAGCCCTGGGACTGGGGCGCGCTGGTGCCGATCGTGGAAGGCGCCGGCGGCCGGATCGCGCGCTGGAACGGCGGTCCGTTCCCCGCCGAGGGGTCGACCGACGTGCTGGCGGTGGGCGATCCGGGGCTGTTCGGGACAGCGGCGAAGCGGTTGGAGGCCGGGTCGGCATGAGCCGTCCTCGACACCGGCCTTCGACGCGGGCTCCCGGTTGACGACGAAACCGGGCTCTCCTTCCTACGCGCCGTAGCGACGCACCATCAGCGCGCAGAATTCGGCGAACGCCTCGGGCTCGCGCGGGGGCGAGGTGTGGTGCGGCCAGATGCCGCGGTGCTCGGGAGTGAAGCAGAACGTGCCCGTGACCTCGAAGGGATCGAGCGCCCGCATCATCCGGTCGAACCAGCGCTCGGCATCGGGGCGCTCCCAGTCGGCCCAGCTGAGGCCGGTCCGCACGTGCCGGACACCGAGCGCCTGCATGTCGCGGACCGCCGCCTCCAGGCGTTCGTCCTCGAAGTGGAACCACTGGCACAACCCGAACTCGGGCACGAATTCGGAGAACAGCCTCGCCGCACGCTTCGGCGTTCCGCGCTCATCGAACAGCCCCATGTGGAAATGCCGGTAGTAGGACGATCCCTCCGCCTCCTTGTGCCGCGTGGTCGCCGGCCAGGCCGAGGGCAGGTCGTAGAGGCTGTACCAGTGGATCCGTGCCGCCCGGCCGCAGAGCAGCTCGCCGGTGCGGCGAAGGCCGAACTCCTGCACCTCGTCCGCGCCGAAGCTGGAAACGCCGACCTCGGACACCCACACCGGCATCGCGGTCGCCGCCGCGATCCCGGCGACCTTGTCGGGCCACTCGTCGATCCGCCAGAGGTTCCAGTCGAGCGGAAAACCGTGCACCGCGACCGCGTCCACCGCGTCGAGCACGCCGGCCGCACCCATCAGCTCGAGAAATCCGGCATCGATCGGCGAAATGCCGCCGAGCACGCGCGGCAGCCCGGGCCGCGCCGCGCCGATCGCCCGCCCGGCGAGCCGCGCCATCGCGCCGAAACGAACCCAGCCCGGATCGTTCTCGATGTCCCAGTGCGACTTGTTGTTCGGTTCGTTCCAGATCATCGCCGAATGGAGCATGAGGCGGATCCGGTCAGGCGCGGTCGGGGGATCGGGGACGCGCCGGATAGACCGGCTCGGGAGGCGGGTCGTCCGCATTGACGCAGATGAAGATCTCCCGCTCCGGATGCGAGACGATGCGGAAACCGCTCGCCCGCAGCATCGCCGCCGAGCAGGCGCGGTTCGGCGCCCACCAGTTCGTCGGATCGCGCGAATAGGAATGCTCGATGAAGTGCATCAACGGCCAGCCCGGCTCCTGGAACACCGCCTCGTCCTGGAACACGTAGTCGGGCTCGGGATCGAGCACGGCTTCGGTGCCGCGCTGCATCGACTGGAACACCAGCGTGCCGCCCGACACGTGGCTCCGCACCAGCTCGAGGGCCAGCAGAGGATGACGGAGATGGTAGAGCACGCCGAAGAAGATTACGAGATCGAAGCGCTCGCCGAGTGCCGCCACGTCATAGACCGACATCTGCCGGAACTCGATGTCGAGCGCCTCGACCTCGGCCGCGAAGCGCGCCTGCGCCAGATAGTCTTCGTCGATGTCGATCCCGAGCACGCGGGACGCCCCGCGACGCTTCATCTCGAGCGCGTAGAACCCGCCGTTGCAGCCGATGTCGAGCACCGACCGGCCCGACAGATCCTCCGGGATCTCGTGGCGGAAGCTGTTCCATTTCACCCGCGGGAAATCGCCGAGGAAGTGGGACGGCGCGGTGGGCACGCCGCGGATCTCCAGGTTGTGGAACCATGGCCCGAGCTCCGCCACCCGTGCCTCGATCCGGTCTCTCGTCCAGGCCGATCCGTTCACGCTCATTCCCGTCCTCTCGTTCCGGTCCCGAATTGCCGATGAGCGATCCCTGGATCGCCGCGATGCGCCGTGGCGACCACGGTCGCGCCTTTCAGATCAACGACGCGGTGCTGCAGGCACGCCTCGCGCGCGGCGAAGTTCCGGACGACCCGGCGCGGCCCTACCACGAGCGCTTCGTCTGGACCGGCCGGCGCCTCGCCGGCCGGTGCGTCCTGGTGCGCTGCCATCACGGCCTCGGCGACACGCTGATGGCGGCCCGGTTCCTCGCCCCGCTCGCCGGCATTGCCCGCCGCGTCACGGTGGAGGCGCCGCTCCCCCTCGTCCCGTTCCTCGCGGGCCTCCCGGACTTCCGCGTCGTGCCGTTCGATCATGCCGCACCGCTGCCACCGGACGAGGTCGATGTCGAGATCATGGAACTCGGCCACGCACTCCGGCTCGGGCCGCGCGACGCGACGCCCTCGGCGCCGCCGGTCGTTCCCGCCACGATCGCGTCCGGCTCGGTCGGCTTCTGCTGGCGCGCCGGAGACTGGCTCGCCGACCGCTCGGTGCCTCTCGCGGCCCTCGCGCCGGTGCTGCGCGGCTCGGGACGCGCGCTCGTCTCGCTGCAGCACGGCCCGGCGCTCCGCGAGGCGCGCCGGCGCTTCCCGGACCTGCTCCAGGGTCCGGGCCGTCCGGACGACACCGTGGAGCGCACCGCCTCCCTGGTCGCCGGTGCCGCGGTGGTGGTGACGGTGGACACCATGCTCGCCCATCTCGCGCTGCTGCTCGGACGACGGACGATCGTCCTGCTGAAGCGGGATCCGGATTGGCGCTGGGGCGAACCGGGGGGCGGATCGCCCTGGTATCCGGACGCCGTCCTGCTTCGGCAGGAGCGGGACGGCGACTGGACGCCGGTCCTCGCGCGGCTCCGTGCCCTCCTGCTCAGGCCGGATCTTCCGCGGGGGGAAGGTTGACGCCGAGCACCAGCGGCGGCGCGTCGGTCCCGAACCGCACCACCGAGCGCGAGGCGGGATCGATCGCGACCCGGAGCATGAGGTCCGGCGCGAGGCCGAGCACGGCGGCGACCGCGGCGCGGATCACGTCGGCATGGGTGAACAGCGCCGCTTCGCCGTCGGCGCCGGGCGCGGCCGCGAGGCTGCGGAGAAGGGACATCGCACGTCCGGTCACCGCGCCGATCGTCTCGCCGCCCGGGATCGCCGCGCTGCCGCGATGCGTGTTCCAGGCGATCCAGGCCGGATCGTCCCGGAGCGTGGTCCACGCCCGGCCCGTCCAGTCGCCGAAATCCAGCTCGTCGAGTGCCGTGTCGACGACGACGGGAACGCCGAGCGCGGCCGCGAGCGGCGCCGCGCTCTCGCGGGCGCGTTCGAGCGGGCCGGCGAGGACGCGGTCGATCGGGCGCCCGCGGAGCGCGCGCGCGACCGCCTCGGCCTGCCGGCGCCCCTCCTCGTCGAGAGAGTATCCTCCGGTCCGTCCCGCCAGGACGTCGCTCCCGAGAACCGGATAGGATCCGTGGCGGATCAGATGGAAGACCGTCATCGCTTGGACCCGGCCCCGCTTCGTTCTACAGCGACGCCCATGAGCGACCTCTCCCTGCCCAAGGACAAGATCCGCATCCTGCTGCTGGAAGGCATCCATGACAGCGCGGTGGCGTGCTTCCATGAGGCCGGCTACCGGACCATCGTCCGCGAGCGCGGCGCGCTCGCGGAAGAGAGCCTGATCGAGGCGGTGCGCGGCGTCCACATCATCGGGATCCGGAGCCGCACCCAGCTCGGGGCCGCCGCGATCGAGGCCGCCGACCGGCTGATCGCGATCGGCTGCTTCTGCATCGGCACCAACCAGGTGGATCTCGCCGCCGCCCGCGACCGGGCGATCCCGGTGTTCAACGCCCCCTACAGCAACACGCGGTCGGTCGCTGAGCTGGTGATGGGCGAGATCGTGATGCTGCTGCGCGGCATCTTCCCCCGTTCGGTCGGCGCGCATGACGGGCGCTGGGACAAGAGCGCCGCCGACAGCTGGGAGGTGCGCGGCAAGACGCTCGGGCTGGTCGGCTACGGCTCGATCGGCAGCCAGACCTCGGTGCTGGCGGAAGCCTTCGGAATGCGGGTGATCTACTACGATCCGGCCGCCAAGCTGCCGCACGGCAACGCCCGTCCGGTCGGCTCGCTCGCCGCCCTGCTCGCCGAGAGCGACGTCGTCAGCCTGCACGTTCCCGAGACGCCGGAGACCGCCGGGATGATCGGGCCGGCCGAGATCCGGGCGATGAAGCCGGGCTCGTTCCTCCTGAACAACGCCCGCGGCTCGGTGGTCGACCTCGAGGCGCTCGCCGAGGCGATCCGCGACCGTCACGTTCTCGGCGCCGCCGTCGACGTCTTCCCGTCGGAGCCGCGATCCAACAACGAGCGGTTCGCCTCGCCGCTGCAGAATCTGCCGAACGTCATCCTGACCCCGCATGTGGGCGGTTCGACCGCGGAGGCGCAGGAGCGGATCGGGGTCGAGACCGCGCGCAAGCTGATCGACTACAGCGACATCGGATCCACGGTCGGCGCGGTGAACTTCCCGCAGGCGCAGCTCCCGCCCCGCCCCCGGTTCACCCGGTTCATGCACGTCCACCGCAACGTGCCCGGCCTGCTGCGTCGGGTGAACGCCGTGTTCGACGAGGCCGGCGCCAACATCGCCGGCCAGTACCTGCAGACCGAAGGCGAGATCGGCTATGTCGTGGTGGAGGCGGCGATCGCGGACGGCGAGGCAACCCGCCTCCTGGAACGCCTCCGCGCGCTCGACGGCACGATCCGTGCCCGCCTGCTCTATTCACGGGATTGAGCCGACGATGACCGACATCGCGCTGCAGCGCGACCGACGACGGCTCCGGAACGCGCTGGCGGTGTTCGGGCCCGGGCTCGTGGTGATGCTGGCCGACACCGATGTCGGCAGCGTCATCACCGCGGGCCAGAGCGGCGTCGAGTGGGGCTACCGGCTGCTGCTGCTCCAGTTCGTGCTGATGCCGATCCTCTACATGGTGCAGGAGCTGACCGTCCGTCTCGGCGTGTTCACCGGGCGCGGTCACGGCGAGCTGATCCGCGACACGTTCGGGCTGTCCTGGGCGTGGGTCTCGGTCGGCGGCCTCGCGATCGCGACGTTCGGCGCCCTGCTGACCGAGATGTCCGGCGTTGCCGGCGTCGGCGAGCTCTACGGCATTCCGCGGGTCTGGAGCCTGGGCGCGACGCTCGTGTTCCTGATCGCGGTGGTGACCACGGGCTCCTATCGGCGGGTCGAGCGGGTGGCGATCGCGCTCGGCCTGTTCGAGCTCGCCTTCTTCGTCGTCGCGTTCCTGGCCCACCCGAAGATCGCGGACGTGGCGCGCGGCGCGATCCGGATCCCGCTCGGCGACACCGCCTATCTCTACCTGGTCGCCGCGAACATCGGCGCGGTGATCATGCCGTGGATGGTGTTCTACCAGCAGAGCGCGATCGCCGACAAAAGGCTCCGGCCGAGCCACTTCGCGGCGGCACGCTGGGACACCGCAATCGGTGCCGTGGTGACGCAGCTGGTGATGGCGGCGGTGCTGATCGCGACGGCGGCGACGCTCTCGCCGCTCGGCCATCATCCGCCGCTCGACACGGTGGGCGAGATGAGCGTCGCGCTGACACGCTACCTCGGCGGGACCGTCGGGCGCGCGGTGTTCGGCGCCGGCGTGATCGGGGCCGGCATGGTCGCGGCCGTGGTGTGCTCGCTGGCGCTCGCCTGGGGTGTCGGCGAGGTCACCGGCTACCGCCACTCGCTCGAGCACCGGCCGCGCGAAGCGGGCTGGTTCTATTTCGTGTTCGCGGCTTCCATCGTGGTCGGCGCCGTCGTGGTCGCGTTCGCGCCGAACCTCGTCTCGCTGAACATCGGCGTGCAGGTGATGAACGCCCTCCTGCTCCCGCTCGTGCTCGGCTTCCTGATCGCGCTCGCGGTCCGCGCGCTGCCCGACCCGGTGCGGCTTCGCGGCCCCTATCTCGTGGTCGTGATCGTGGTCACGGCGCTCACCACATCCTTCGGGGTGTTCGGTGGCTTGCAGGGCGCCGGGCTGTTCTGACGGGAGGCGAGCGGCGTCGAGCCGCCGGGATCAGCGGGGCGCGGCCGGTCCGTCGAAGACCGCGCCGAGAAAGCGCTCGAGGTCGCGGTCCGATTGCGCCGCCACCGCCGCATCGCGGCCGATCGGCCAGGGGCGGCTCCCCGTGCAGAAGGCCAGGATGAGCCCGCGCGTCAGCGGACCGGTCATCGCGATCCCGGTGGCGGCGTCGTGCACGCTGCCGTCGCGATCGACGCGGAACGCGCAGTCCGCGAGATGGCGCCCGATCAGTCGCGGCGCCATCTCGCCGTCCCACTGGTGCACGGCGTCGGGAAAGACGGTGATCGTGACGGCGCTGCCGCCGGCCCGGAAATCGGTCGCCACCTGCTCGCAGCGCGCCGGATGGATGAGCTGGTCGCGGCCGCCGTACATCATCAGGAGCGGCGCGCCGGTGGTTCGCGGGTCGGCGAAACGGGCGATGCAGGGCGCGTAGTAGGCGACATGCGCTGCGAAATGCGGGCCGGACGGCGGCACGAACCGGTCGGCGACCGTTCGCGCCATCGCGTATTCCGTGGCCATGCCGCCGTAGGAGAAGCCGACCAGCGCCACGTGGGCGATGTCGATGTCGGGGTCGGCCGCGAGAGCCCGGAGACCGGCATAGGCATCGGCGTCGAACATGGTTTCGGTGATGTGGAGCGCGCGGGCGATGAAGGTCCGGCCGAGATCGGCGCGGGCGGCGTAGGTCTCGGGCACCAGCACGGCGGCGCCGAGGGCGGCGAGCGGCGGTCCGTAGCGGCGGGCCCGCTCGCGATAGTTGCCGACCGAGCCGTGCAGCAGGACCACCGCCGGAACCTTGCGGGACGGCGAGGCGCCGGGCGGCATGTAGAGGAGGGCCGGAACGTCGCGGGCGGGCGCGCGGCCGATCTCGGCCGGGGTGAACGGATCGGAACTGCGGAGGATGATCGTGGTCGGCCGCATCTCCCGCGTGGCGTCCGGACCGGGCCAGGGCGCCCCGGCGTCGAAGGCGCGCGCGGGAGATGCCGCCAGGACGAGGAGCACGGCGAGGAGCGTCGGGACGATCGATGCGAACGGGCGGCGCATCGCAGTCGAACCGGCCCGGCCGCCCGGAGTTCGGCGCCTCATCGCCGGGCCGGACGCGGATCCGGCGTCGCCGTCGCGATCTCGCGTCCGAGATCGGGATAGAGCGAGCCGAGCGCCACCAGCACCCCGTTGGTCCAGCCGAAGCCGATCTGGGTCTGGTATTCGCCGCCACCGCCGGGATCGCCGCCCGTGCGCGAGACGTCGTACTTCTCGAACAGGACGCCCCAGCGACGATAGCCGGCGATCGTCTTGCCGACCCAGCGGGAGGCGATCTCGCGGGCGAGCGCATCGAGGTGATAGCGCCGGAAGCCGATGGTCGCGATCCATTGCAGCGGCGCCCAGCCGTTCGGATCGTCCCATTGCTGGCCGCTCGCGACGCGCGTGGTCTCGATCCCCCCGACGTCGAGCAGCGTGCGCGTCACCGTTCGCGCGACCGCCTTCGCCTCCCGGTCCGTCGCGACCCCGAGCGCAAGCGGCACCACGGTCGCCGCCGTCACCTCCGGGGAGCGGCGGCGCTCGGACCAGAGATAATCCATGAAGGCGCCGCGTGACGGGTCGAACATCAGCCGCCGCACCGCCGCCGCGCGCCGCTCCGCGCGCCGCCGGAACCGCGCGGCGTCGATCGCGTCGCCCTCGATCGCGTAGGCCTGCGCGATGGTCTGCTCCAGGTGCACGAGGAGGCTGTTGAGGTCCGGCGGCAGCATGTCGAGCGTGCGCGTGGTGCGGAGCGAGCGCCCGTCGGCGAACCAGCGCGAGCTGTAGTCCCATCCCGAGGCGGCGGCGGCCCGCAGATTGCGCCAGAGCGGCGACGGAGCCGGCGAGGCCCCGGCGGTCCGGACGTCCTCGGCGTAGGACTCGTCGCGCGGCACGTCCCTGGTGTCGTAGTAGCGGTTGAGCACCGTGCCATCCGCGAGGCGGACCACGCAGGCGCGCGCATGGCCGGGCGCGAGCCTGTCCGCCCCGGCCATCCAGTAGTGCCACTGCGCGAGGAGTTCCGGCAACGCGTCGCGATAGAACTGTCCGCCGCCGCCCCGGGCGGCGACGAGATCGACCATCAGCGAGAAGACCGGCGGCTGCGAGCGGCTGAGATAGTAGGAGCGGCTGCCGTTCGGCACGTGCCCGTAGCGTCGGATCTCGGTCGCGATGTCGCCGAGGGTGGACCGGGCAAGCGCCGGCTTGCCGGCCGCTTCGAGCCCGAGCATCACGAAATAGCTGTCCCAGTAGTAAGACTCGCGAAATCGTCCGCCGGGCACCACGATCGGCCCGGGGAGCGGCAGCAGCGTCGACCAGCGCGGCGGCGCGGGCTCGTCCATCGCCAGCACCGGCCAGAGCCGATCGACGTAACGGCCGAGAGGCTCGCCCGGCCTCGCCTCCGGAACGTCGGGGCCGGGGGGAGCGGGGCCGCGGAAATGGCTCGAGACGAACGCCCGGAGGTCGAAGCCGGGCCTGACCTTCTCGGCTTCCCAGTCCCGGAGCACCATCGAAGGCGCTTCGAGCGGCACGAGATCCGGGAATGTCTTGCTGTCGGGAAAGATCCCGGACAGCTCGACGGTCCGGTAGAACCTCCCGTAGACCACGGAGGGCGGCGATGGCTCGGCAGCGTCGGCGACCACGATCGAGCGGCCGCCGAGCGAGAGGATGCCGAGCGAGAGCGGGAGGACCGCGACCGAAAGTCGCCGCCGGCATCGGAGCGCCGGCCACCGTCTCAGCCAGCCGACGCCGGCCGAGTGATCGGCTTCATCGTTCCGGCAAGCGGGAACAGCCCGTGAGCGACGACGCCGTCGCCACGGGCTGCCCTCGATCAGGCCGCGGCCTTGGCGTGTTTGGCCGCGAGTTTCGCCACCCGTTCTCCGATATGGCTCGTCGTCTCGTCCGCCTTGTAGATGTCGGAGACGATGCTCTTGAGCTTCTCGGCCTGGTCGGCCATGCCCAGGGCCCTGGCATAGGCGGCGGCGGAACCGAAACCGGCGAGCCCGTAATGCGACATCCGCTGGTATTGCGAGATGATCTGCAGGTCGTGCAGGTCCTCGTCGTCCGGCGCCTCCTTGACGCCGTGTTTCAGGGCTTCCCTGACAAGGCCTTCCATGCCTTGGCAGTGCTCCATCTCCACCTCCTCGCTGGCGGCGGCCAGGAGCGACTTGATGGTCTCGTTGTGCCGTTCGATCCCCTTGACCGAATCGGCGAGGTATTTGCGCAGCTTCGGGTCGTGCGCCTTCTCTGACAAGGTGGTCAGGACCTTGCTCATCTGGGCGTTTGCCGACCACAGGTCCTTGATCTCGTCAGCGTACACGTCCTTGAGGGTCTCTGTCTCTGCCATGCTGTGAACTCCAGGTTTGGGGTATGGCCAAGGCCGGTGGATGGAGCCCGGTCTGGTCGAGACCGCGGCGGACGCGTCAACCGATCGGCTGGTCCTCGCCGCCGGTCAGCCGCGCCGTGCCGAGCATCGACGCGTCACCAAGCTTTGCGGGCCGGCGACACAACGTCGTGGTCTCGAAAAGGCAGTTCCGGGGAGCATCACGTTGTGAAGAGGAGCCTCGAGAGATGTCGAGGCGTGTCTCGCAGTCCCAAACCAGCCGTCGCCGGCGAGCCCTGATCCGAGCGTTCGTTCAGCCGCCCACGGCCTTGGCAGCGCCGTGAAGCCGAGCTTGCTGCCGGCTCGCGGGCCGCGCCGGGCGCGACCGTGGCAAGTCCAGCCGCCACGACCATTCTCGAACCCGCTCCTGCAGCGACGGGGACTGGACGTCGAGGTATCGTTTCGGTATCGTTTTGTCGTGGGTTCTCCGGAGACCGTTCCCGCCGTGTCGATCGCCCGCGTCCAGAGCTTCGCCTTCGTGGGCATCGAGGCCGTGCCGGTCGAGGTGCAGGTGCAGATCGCGTCCGGGCTGCCCGCTTTCGCGCTGGTCGGACTGGCCGACAAGGCGATCGTGGAAGCCCGGGAGCGCGTCCGCGCGGCGTTGCACGCGATGGGGCTCGCCTTGCCGCCGAAGCGGATCCTGGTGAACCTGGCGCCGGCCGACCTCCAGAAGGAGGGAAGCCATTTCGATCTCGCGATCGCGCTCGGACTGCTCGCCGCGATGGAGGTGATCCCGCGCGACGTGATGGGCCGTTTCGCGGCCGTCGGCGAGCTGTCGCTCGACGGTGCGGTCAAGCCGGTCGCCGGGGTGCTGGCGGCGGCAATCGGCGCCTCCGCGGTCGATGCCGGCCTGGTGTGCCCGGCGTCCCAGGGCGGCGAAGCGGCCTGGGCCGGACGGATCGAGGTCCTGGCGACCCCCGACCTCCTCTCGCTGGTGGCGCATTTCAAGGGCGAGCAGGTGCTGAGCCCGCCCGAGCCGGCCGGGCTGGCGGAGGATCCCGCTCAGGCCGACCTCGCCGAGGTTCGCGGCATGGAACAGGGGCGGCGCGCCGTCGAGATCGCCGCCTCTGGCGGCCACAACCTGCTGCTGGTGGGACCGCCGGGCGCCGGCAAGTCGATGCTGGCCGCGCGGCTGCCGGGACTGCTGCCGGATCTGACCGCCGACGAGGCGCTCGACGTCAGCCGGATCCATTCGGTCGCCGGCCGGCTGCGTGACGGCAGGCTGCTGACGCGGCCGCCGTTCCGCGATCCGCACCATTCGGCGAGCATGGCCGCCCTCGTCGGCGGTGGGGCCAGGGCACGTCCGGGCGAGATCAGCCTCGCGCACCGTGGCGTCCTGTTCCTCGACGAGCTGCCGGAGTTCCCGCGGCAATCCCTGGAGGCCCTCCGGCAGCCGATGGAGGCCGGCCGTACCACGATCGCGCGCGCCTCCGCCCACGTCACCTATCCCGCCGCGTTCCAGCTCGTGGCGGCGATGAACCTCTGCCGCTGCGGGCATCTCGGCGACGCCGCGCGCGAATGCCGGCGCGCGCCGGACTGCTCGGAAGACTACCTTGCGAGACTGAGCGGTCCCGTTCTCGACCGGATCGACATGGTGGTGAACGTCGAGCCGGTGGCGCCGGCCGCTCTGACCGGCTCGCGATCCGGCGAAGCGTCAGCCGCGGTCGCGCAACGCGTGATGCGGGCGCGGGCGGCCCGCGACGCTCGGCCGCAGGGAGGCGCACTGAACGCGCGGGCGCCGGCGGGGACGCTGGCGATCGGCGCCGACGCGGAAGGCTTCGCCGCGAATGCCGCGGAGCGCCTGCGCCTGTCGGCCCGAGGCTTCACCCGCCTGCTGCGCGTCGCCCGCTCGATCGCCGATCTCGCGGCCGAGGCGAGCGTGTCCCGGCTGCACGTCGCCGAGGCGCTGTCGTTCCGCCAGCGGCTGCCCGGGCGCGCCCTCCGGTCGTGATGCCATATTGACTGGGGCCCGGTTGGGACACATTCATGGTGACGTCATGTTGCGCAATCGGACGAAGAGCCGCGCGCGGGGAGGACAGCAATGCTCACGTCGGCAAACGTGATCGGGCCGGTGTGGTCCGTCATCCATCTGAGCGTCGGCCATCCGCTGGCCGGCCTCGCCATCTGCGCCGCAGCGCTCCTGCTGGTGGCGCGTCCCGGCAAGTCCTCGTACCGCGCGTGAGCCCGCCGGCCTTTCGGGGTTCGCCGCACCGGAGCTCAGGAGGTTCCGAGCACGCGCGTTCGTGAGGGAACGGAGAGCGAACGGAGCCGTTCGATCGCCATGAACAGCAATCCGAAGACCGATCCGGTGGGCGAGCAGGCGACGCCGTCGAACACCGAGAAGAACCCCGACGACTGGACCACCGGGGCGGAAAGCATGACCGGGGCCCAGGCCTCCTACCTCAAGACGCTCTGCGAGGAGGCGGGCGAGGAGTTCGATGCCGGTCTCAGCAAGGCGGATGCCTCGAAGCGGATCGATGCGCTGCAGGGAAAAACGAGGCGCGGCATCGATCACTGATCGCCGAAGGAAAGGCTCGCCACATCCGTGAGGAGCCCGGCCCGTCTCATCCGGCCGTGAGCGCCGGCCAGGCCTGGTCGAGGTCCTCGAGCAGGTCTTCGACCGTCTCCAGTCCGACATGGAGGCGACAGAGCGCGCCGCGATCGGGCAATGCGTGCTCGCGGACGATGCCGCCGGTGACGGTCGTCGCGAGGCTCTCGAAGCCGCCCCACGACCAGCCCTTGCCGAACAGCGCCAGGCGATCGACGAAGCGGTCGACGGCTTGCCGGTCGATCGGCGGCTGGAATTCCAGACCGAACAGGCTGGCGCCCCCGCCGCCGTAGTCCCGCTTCCAGAGCGCATGGCCGGGATCGCCAGGCAGCGCCGGGTGGAGAACGCGGGCGATTTCGGGCCTGCCGGCGAGATGGTTGGCGACCGCGAGGCCGGACCGGAACTGGCGGTCCAGGCGGAGGTCGAGCGTGCGGAGCCCGCGGAGCGCCAGCCAGCAATCCTCCGGCGACGCCCCTTGACCGAGCGTCAGCGCGGCATCCCGGATCCGTCGCCAGAGCGCGTCGTCGGCGACCGTGACGGCGCCGAGCAGAAGGTCGGCGTGGCCGCCGGCGTATTTGGTCAACGCCTGGATCGACAGGTCCACGCCCTGCTCGAACGGCTGGAAGTTCGCGAAGCCCCACGTGTTGTCGAAGGCGAGCAGCGCGTCGTGGCGGTGGGCGATCGCCGCGAGCGCCCCGACATCCTGCATCTCGAACGTGTTGCTGCCTGGGCTTTCAGTCAGCAGCATCTGGGTCCGCGGGCCGAACAGCGCCTCGATCTCGCCCGGTGTCGCCAGCGGATCGTAGAATGTTGCGGTGATCCCGAGGCGCGCCAGCGTGGTGCC
Organism: uncultured Acetobacteraceae bacterium; assembly: GCA_964249405.1. Lineage (GTDB taxonomy): Bacteria > Pseudomonadota > Alphaproteobacteria > Acetobacterales > Acetobacteraceae > CAXTPV01. Next base: position 16,209 of record CAXUBX010000025.1, read on the forward strand.
GGCGAGACGACGGGTCGGGCCGTAGACACTGTCGACGATCAGCAGATGGTCGCCGGCCGAGAGCGTCGCGAGCAACGCGAGGACGATGGCCGCGAGCCCGTTGCCGGTGACCTGGCACTGCGTGCCGCCTTCGATTGCGGCGACCGCCTCCTCGAGCCTGAACTGGGTGTCGCCGCCATGGGTCCCGTAGCTGGACGACTTCCCGTAGCGGTCGGTGCCCGCCTGGCGAAGCGCCTGCATGGTCGGGTAGCAGACCGTGGAGAAGCGTTGCAGCGGCGGGCTGACCGGGCCCTCCCGATCGCGTCCGAGCGCGGCCAGGAGCGTCGCGCGTCGCGGTCCGCGCCGCCCCTCGGTCAAGCGCCTGCCCCGGCGCGCGCCGCACCGCTCGCCGCATATTCGGTCCAGGACCCGTCGTAGAGCGCCGCCTCGCCGAAACCGGCATGAAGCAGTCCGAGCGACAGCACGGCGGCAGTGACGCCGGTCCCACAGGACGTCACCACGGCGGTCGAAGGGCCGACGCCCGACGCGGCGAACAGCGAGCGGAGGTGCGCGGGAGACTTCATGCGTCCATCGTCGGCGATCAGCGCCCCGTAGGGAAGATTGCGGCTGCCCGGTACATGACCCGACGGAACGCCGGGACGCGGCTCCGGGACACGGCCCTCGAAGCGGCCGAGCGCCCGTGCATCGAGGATGACCCGGCCCGGGTCCGGACGGAGGACGTCGCCGAGCCCGGCGAGGAGTCGCGTCCGGTAGCGGGGCGTGAACACCGAGGCGCCGACCGGTTGCGGGTCGCCGCTCTCCGTCCGGCGTCCCGAGGCGCGCCACGCCGGCAGACCGCCATCGAGCACCCGGACATCGTCATGGCCGAACAGGCGGAACAGGAACCAGGCTCGGGCCGCGGCGAACAGGCGGCGCCCCTCGTAGACGACGACCGCCGTGTCGTCGCCGATCCCGAGCGCGCCCGCGAGGCGCGCGAACCGGCCGGCGGATGGGATCGTGTGCGGAAGCGGACTGTCCGGATCGGAGAACAGCCCGAGGTCGAAGAACCGCGCGCCGGGAAGACGGTGCTCTCGGAACGCGGCGAGCGGATCGTGATCCTCGCCCGGAAGCGCCGCGCTCGCGTCGAGCACGACGACCGACCCGCCGTCGAGACGTGACGCAACCTCGTCGCAGCCGATCAGCGGGGAACCCGGCGGCACGTCCGTGCAGCGACGCCCCGTCTAGCGGGACGATGCCTTGGCGAAGGCTTCACGGATCAGCGTCGCCGCCTCGCCACCCCGGATCGCGGTCTGCCAGAGAAGCTCGGCGACCCGCTGATGCGGTGTCACCGCCTCGCTCGCGCCGGTGACGATCGCGACCCCGTTCTGATGGCACGTCCCGGTGCTCCGGAACGGGTTGATCGCCAGCATGGTCCGGTCGCGCTGGCGCATCAGGCGGAACGAAGCCGGCGTTCCCTCCGAGGGGCGTATCAGGCCGAGCTGGAACCCGAGAGGCGGGGTCTCGATCATGGTCACCAGCCGGTCGATCTCGGCCGCCGCTGCCGCGCGGCAGCTCTCGGCGACGTCGTCGTTCCCGTCGGGAACGAGCCGGGCGAGACGCTCGAGATCGGCGATCGAGAACAGCACGACCAGGGTGGGCTGGCGACGGGCGAACGCGGAACGCCTCGCCTCCAGGCTCTCGATCGTCGCTTCGCTCACCGCCCGGTTGACGGTGTCGGTGCCGCGCGAAGCGGCCGTCTCGCGACGCAGACGTTGCACCACGAGCGTCGCGAAAGCCTCGGGGCTGGCGAGGAACGATGCGCCGCCGCCGACCACGAGGATGGTGTCGGCCGTCTCTTCGATCTGCCGCACCCGCTCGAAATAGGCGGGCGGCCGCTGATAGTATTCGACGCCGATGCCGAGCAGCGAGAGCGGCGAGACCTGGAGCAGTTCGGCCAGGCGTTGGACGGTGTCGAGCTTGATGACCTCGCCCTTCTCGTAGCGGTAGAGCGCGGCGCGGGAAATGCCGAGGCGGCTCGCGATCTCGTCGGCCTTCAGTCCCGACTCGATCCGGAACGCCTTCAGCTGATGCCCGATATCGGTCAGCCGCATGAGGCTCGTCATCATCGCGGCCTCGCCTGGAGCGCGGCGACCCGGCGCGACCTCCCGTTCAAGCTCCGCAAGTTTGTCACGCTCCCGAAACCTCTCGCCTCGTCAACGTTCAAAAGATGGCTGAAAGATCGGTTCCTGACAAGCGTCTCACCGGAACCGAATGATCCGCCGATCGCAACTCTCTCTGGCCGACCGGCGTATTTCTGCGATGGCGCGGGAGGGGGTGTCGAGCAGGGTCGACCACGCGCGAGACCCGCAAACGGTGACGGTGCTCAGCTGGAACCTCCTTCATCTCGCAGGGGCGACGGTTGATGACGTCGCCGCCGTGGTCGAGCGCTGGCAGCCCGACATCGTGCTGATGCAAGAGGCGACTCGCGCCTTCGATCTCCTTCCGGACGGACTGGGCGGCGGACACTACGCGCGCTCGCCGCTGCCCGGACGGCGGCACGGCGTCGCGACCTGGAGCAGGCTCCCGTTCGTGAGCCCCCCGGTCGATCTCACGCTGCCGGCCGGCACCCTCGTGCGGCGGGTCTGCCAGGTGGTGGATGTCGGCCTGCTGGCGCTCGCCAATGTCCACCTGTCGCACGGACAATGGCTGAACCGGCGCCAGCTCCGCCTGATCTCGCGGACGCTTCCGCACCGCGCGGCGGTTCTCGGCGACTTCAATCTCGTCGGTCCGACCCTCCTGCCCGGGTTCCGCGATGTCGGGCCACGCGATCCGACGCATCGCATGATCGACGTGCTGCCGCTCCGAATCGACCGCTGCCTCGCCCGCGGCCTGCAGTGCGACGAAGCGGTCCGGCTGCCGCTGCTCCGCTCCGATCACCATCCGATCCTGGTGAAACTCCGCGCCGCTTAGGTCGAGCGAGGTGCCATGATGCCGTAATGACGGTGTCCGACGAGGTCGCGTGGTCCTGGGACGGACGATCGGTGTCGGTCGGCCTCGACCAGACGGGACGCTCCCCCCGTGTGCTGCTGCTGCCGGCGCCGAGCTCGATCTCGACCCGCGCCGAGATGCGGCCGCTGATGGATCGCCTCCGGCCGGCCGCGGCGATCGCGTCGGTCGACTGGCCCGGCTTCGGCGAGCGAGGCCGGCCGGACGTGCGATGGACGCCGTCGGCGCTGTCGAGCTTCCTCGATCACCTGCTGACGCGGGTGCTCCCATCCGTGCGGCTCGCGGTCGCGGCCGGCCATGCGGCGACCTACCTCCTGCACCACGCGGCCCGGCATCCGGGCCGCCTCGACCGGCTCGGGCTGATCGCGCCCACCTGGCGGGGGCCGCTGCCGACAATGGCCGGCGGCGACCGTGCGATGTTCCCAGCGATCAGGCGGGCGATCGAGCGCCCGCTGATCGGACCCCTGCTCTACCGCGCCAACGTCAATCCCTGGGTGGTCCGGAGGATGGTCGCCGGGCACGTGTACGAGGATGCGCGCGTCCTCGCCGGCACGAAGCTGGCGGCGGCGCGACGGGTGATCGAGGCGCCCGGCGCGCGGTTCGGCTCGGCGGCCTTCGTGACCGGCGGTCTCGATCGGGTGCGGAGCCGGGACGACTTCCTCGACCTCGCGCGTCGAGCCGGCGTGCCGCTGCTCGCGATCTACGGCGCCGGGACGCCGCGGCGGTCGCGCGCCGAGATGGCCGCACTCGGCGACCTTCCCGGCGTCAGGCTTCATGTCCTGGCCGCAGGCAAGCTCGGCATTCACGAGGAATATCCGGACCAGGTGGCCCGCGTGCTGGAACCTTTCCTGCTGCCGACGGAGTGATCGGCCCCGAACCGTTTCAGAGTCGGACCATCGCCTCGCGCCTGAGGTCGGCCCGGGTCGGGTAGCCGTTCGCCGCCATCAGCAGGTCCGCTTCGGCGAGGACGCAGCGGAGCACGTGCGCGATGCCGTCGGTCCCGCCGAGCGCGAGCCCCCAGGCGTAGGGCCGACCGATCCCGACCGCGCTCGCGCCGAGCGCCAGGGCCTTCACGACGTCGGTGCCGGAACGGACGCCGCTGTCGAACAGCACCGGCACCGCGCCCGCCACCGCGTCGACCACCGGCGGCAGCATGTCGATCGCCGGAATGCCGCCGTTCGCCTGCCGTCCCCCGTGGTTCGAGCAGTAGACCGCGTCCGCTCCTTCACCGACCGCCCGGCTCGCATCGTCCGGGTGGCAGATGCCCTTCAGCACGATCGGCATCCGGGTCAGCGAACGGAGCCACCCGATGTCCGCCCAGGTCATCGGTCGCGCGAACACGCGGCTCCAGAGCGAGACGGCGGCGCGGATGTCGTCCTCGGGGCGGCGCTCGAGACGCGACAGGAACACGGGGTCGGAGAAGTAGTTGGCGAGCACCGAGCCGCGAAGCTGCGGGAAGTTCGCGCGGTCGAGATCGCGCGGCCGCCAGCCGAGCGCCGGACAGTCGAGCGTCACGACGAGCGCCTCGAAGCCGGCGGCTTCGGCCCGCGTGACGAGGCTCTCCAGGAGCGCGTCGTCGCGCGGCGGGTAGAGCTGGAACCAGCCGGGCGCGCCGTCGAGAGACGCCGCGACATCCTCGAGCGGGTCGTTCGACAGGGTCGAGGCGCAGAACGGGACCCGGGTGGCGGCGGCGGCCCGGGCGGCGTCGAGGTCGCCGTGCCGCTCGACACCGCACTCGCCGATGATGCCGACCGGAGCCATGAACACCGGCGCCGCGAGCCGCCGGCCGAACAGCTCGACCGAGAGGTCCCGGACCGAGGTGTCGACCATCATGCGCGGCATCAGACCCCAGTGCGCGAAGGCCTGAACGTTCGCGTCCTGGGTCCGCTCGTCGCCGCAACCGGCCCGGACGTAGGACGCGATGTCCTCCCGCATCGCGGCCGAGGCGGCCGTCTCGAGAGCGGCGGGATCGGTCGGGATCGCGGGCCGCGTGCCGGTGAGGCCGGCGATGTAGATGCCGTTCTGGTAGTCCCCGAAATGGGGCATCGAGACCTCCGC
>CAXUBX010000025.1:21351-37860 GCA_964249405.1 uncultured Acetobacteraceae bacterium
CTCGCGTCGAGCGACTCGCGGGTCAGACGCTCGCCCTTGCGGCTCTCGATCAGCGCCTCCAGCCGGGCGGCGAGCGCCTCCTCGTAGACCTCCATCGTCAGCTCGAAGTTGAGGCGGAAGCTCCTCATGTCCCAGTTCGCGCTGCCCACCAGGCACCAGAGCCCGTCCACCACCATCAGCTTGGAGTGCTCGAAGGGCGGCGGGTTCAGCCAGAGCCGGACCCCGTCGGCGAGCAGCGGCCCGACATTCGCCCTGGTGGCCCAGTCGACGAGCCGCTGGTTGCTCTTCCGCGGGATCACCACGTCGACCGCGACCCCGCGCTGGGCCGCGAGCCCGAGCGCGGTCACGATCCGGTCGTCCGGCAGGAAATAGGGCGTCAGCACCAGGACCCGCTCTCGCGCGCAGGCGATCGCCTGCAGCACCAGGAACTCGATCTTCTCGATGTCGGTGTCGGGCCCCGAGGTGGCGACCCGGGCGTCGGCCGGTCCTTGCTCGTCGGCGCGGCCGCTCCACAGCGCGGGATCGAGCTCCTCGCCGGTGGTGAACGTCCAGTCGCGCGCGAACGCCTCGGCCAGCTGGGCGATCACCGGCCCGCCCACCCGGAAGTGGAGGTCGCGCACCGGACGGGGCGGATGGTCCGCGAGCACGTTGGCGTCGCTGATGTTCATTCCGCCGGTGAAACCCAGCACGCCATCGACGACGAGGATCTTCTTATGGGTCCGAAGATTGAGGAACGGCATCCGCCACGGCAGCAGCGAGTGCATGAACTGCGCGGTCGTCACGCCTTCGGCACGGAGCGCGTGCCTGGCGCCCGACCAGAACCAGCCGCTGCCCACCCCGTCGATCAGCACGCGGACCGCGACGCCGCGCGCCCGGGCGCGACCGAGAGCCGCGATCACCGCCTTGCCGGCCCGGTCGGCCTTGAAGATGTAGCTGAGCAGCGCCACGGTGCGCTCCGCGCGGTCGATCGCCTCGACCATTGCGGGGTAAGCGGCATCGCCGTTCTCGAGGAGCTCCAGCCGGTTCCCCATCAGCATGCGCCGTCCGGTGATCCGCGACCCGGCCCGCTCGAGGGGCGCGAGATGCCCGCTCCAGTCGCGCGAGCTGGCGCCCCGGCGCCGCCGGGCGGTCCGCTGCTCGACGAGGCGACGCGCCCGCCGTCGCACCCGGTTGATGCCGAAGATCGCGTAGAGCCCGCCCCCGATCAGCGGCGACAGCCAGGCAAGGCCGATCCAGGCCGTGGCCGCCCCGGTGTCGCGCTTGTGGAGCAGCACGTGCACCGTCACGATCGCCGCCACCGCGAAACCGAGCGGCGCCAGGATCTCCGCCCGGATCAGGCCCACCATGTCGAGAACGGAGGCGATCCGGAGCGTCACCCTCGCATCCGACAAGCCGCGACGCCGGCTGGCAAGACCGCCGTCCCGCTCGTCCGCCGGGCGTGTCCGATGAGCAACGCCGCCCCTTCGCGGGCGGCGCGCGGACGGAGCGCCGACGCGCAAGGCCGCTGGGCCGAGGACCGGGCGGCGACCGCCCTCGTGGCCGAGGGCTGGCGGGTTCTCGGCCGACGTCTCCGGACCGCCTCGGGCGAGGTCGATCTCGTGGTCGAACGCCTCGGGCTAGTGGCGTTCGTCGAGGTCAAGGCGCGCCGCCGTCTCGCCGAGGCCGCGTCGTCGCTCACGTCGCGGCAGCAGGCGCGTCTCGCCGGCGCCGCCGCGATCCTGCTCGCGTCCCATCCGACCTGGGGGCAAGCGGGCGTCCGCTTCGACGTCGTGGTCGTGGACGCGGCGGGCCAGGTGCGCCGGATCACCGACGCGTTCCGCCCGGACTGAGCCGGCTCAGGATGAGCCGGCGGGCAAACCCGCCGGCGGCGCCGCGTCCTGGAACAGCACTTGGTCGTGCGGGTAGGAGATCCACACCCGGTGATGCCGGAGCCAGTCGGCGCCGAGCAGGGTCTCGGGTGTGTCGCCGACCGCGATCGTCATCGGCCCGGACCGGTCGCCGCCGACCTCGATCGCCGCGAAGCGGTGCACCCTCGCCTGTTCCGCGACGTCGGCGATCCCCCGCATGTCGACGATGCGATCCTTCGCGAGGGCCGTCGCGGTCACCCCGGCCGCTCTCGCATCCGGCCGATCGACCAGCGAATGCGAGGCGCCGCTGTCGAGGAACGCGTCGACCGGCGCGCCGTCGAGCCGGATCGTCAGGAGAACGTGGCCGGACGGGTCGAGACGGTAGCGGACCGGGATCGCCGGTCCGTCCCAGGGCGTGAAGTCGGTACCGCAACGCCCTTGCTCCACGTAAAGCCCGATCCGGCGGGCCGGCAGGTCGAACTCGACGTCGTAGTTCGAGAGGAAGTCGGCCCCGAACAGGCCGACCAGCCGGAGACCCGCGACACGCCCTTCGACATGCCCGGTCTCGGCGAAATCGACGTCGTGCGCGAGGGCCGAACCGAACCGGAGATCGTGCACGGGCAACACCGGCGCCATGACGTCGCCGCCGACCCCGGTGATCGCGAAATGGTTCGACCCGGAGGGCGCGAGGCCGAGCGGGGCCGCCTGGTCGGGATCGATCGTCGAGATCGCGCTCCCGGTGTCGACCAGGAAGGCGACCGCCTTGCCGTTCACCGCGCCGGCGACGACCGGCGAGCCATGCGCGGTCAGGACCGGAAGCTCGCTGATCTCCTGCATCGTGCAGGCCCCGCCCGCTGCACCGGGCGTGGCACACCCCGCCAGCAGCGCCGCGACGAGCGCCCCGAACCCGGCCGCGGCGACGGCCGCGGCAACGGCACGGTGCCCGTCCTCGACGCTGCCCTCAGGCGCGGTGGCGGTGCCGCGCGTACGAGACCGACGCATGCCGGATCAGGTGCCGGTCGCTCACCCGGGCGGCGGCGTGCCACGGGCGCCGTGCCCACGCATGCTCCCGCTCGCGATAGACGATCCGCGTCGCCATCGCCCGCCGGACATAGGCCCGATAGATCGGGCGTGGCGGCGGCGGCGGCGCGGTCAGGGCCGCGAGCGTCAGTTTCGCGGCTTCCGCCTCCGTCACCACGTGTTGTGCCCGTGCGCCCGCGGTGACACCGAGCGAGAGCGCCATCGCGAGCCCGGCGAGCGCCAGTCGACCCGAAGCAAGTCCCATGTCGTCGTGATCCCCCGATCCCCGCGACGAGGTTAGATCATGCGCGTGCGGAGGGCAAAGTAATCGAGCCGACTGTGGGAACGATGGCGGACGCGACCACCCGCGTTCCTGGCGCCGGGAAGCGGTGGCGCCAAGGTCGCAACCTAGGCGGCCGTCTTCGACTCGATCCCCTTGGCCGCCAGCAGCGACTGGAGCTCGCCCGACTGGAACATCTCGGTCACGATGTCGCAGCCGCCCACGAACTCGCCCGCGACATAGAGCTGGGGGATGGTCGGCCAGTTCGAGAACTGCTTGATGCCGTCGCGCAGCGCCGGGTCCTCCAGGACGTTCGCCGTCTGGAACGGCACGCCCACGTGGGTGAGGATCTGCACCACGCGCGCCGAGAAGCCGCACTGCGGGAACATGGCCGTTCCCTTCATGAACAGCATCACCGGGTTGGCATCGATCCCGGCCTGGATCTTCTCGAAGGCGGGGGTCTGGTCGATGGCGGTATTGGTCAAGTCGATCACTCCTCTCTCAGGGCCGGCCTGGCTTCAGGCCTCCGGTGTCTCGGTCTGCAGTGCCAGCGCGTGAAGCTCGTTGCCCATGCGCCCGCGCAGCGCCGCGTAGACGATCTGATGCTGCTGGACGCGCGACCGGCCCCGGAAGCTCTCGCTGACCACCGTGCAGGCGTAGTGGTCGCCGTCGCCGGCGAGATCCTCGATCCTGATCACCGCATCCGGGATCGCGGCCCGGATCAGTTCCTCGATCTCCGCGGACGACATCGCCATCTGCGACCTCAATCTCCCATCAGGGCGGGGAAGAAGCGCCGGTGCGCCTCGACCAGTTCGGCCACGGATATCGTGAGCCCGTCCGGTCCTGTCAAACGATCGCCACCGGTCCGGCCGAGAATGAGGGAGGCCACCCGAGCCTCGTCCGCCGCGCGCCGGACCGGCGCCGGATCGGCGACCGCCAGCACGTAGCGGGCGCCCTCCTCGCCGAACCACCATTCGTGCGGCGCGAGCGTGCTCGCGGATCGCTCGAGCGTCGCCCCCTGTCCCGCCGCCATCGCCATCTCGGCCACCGCCACCAGCAGTCCGCCGTCCGACACGTCGTGGCAGGCGTCGATCGCCCCGGTGTCGATGAGGCGGCGCACCAGGTCGCCGACCCGACGCTCGGCGGCGAGATCCACCGGTGGCGGCGCCCCGTCCTCGCGTCCGGCGATCTCGCGAAGCCAGAGCGACTGGCCGAGATGACCGGTGGAGGCGCCGAGCAGCACGAGGTGGAGCCCGGCCCGCGACGGCGCGATGCCTCGCGCCGACGCGGCGTCCTCGATCACCCCGAGGCCGCCGATCGCGGGCGTCGGCAGGATCGCGCGCGCGCCGCCGTCGGGGCCGCGCGTCTCGTTATAGAGCGACACGTTGCCGCTCACGACGGGGAAGTCGAGCCCGCGGCAGGCCTCGCCCATGCCCTCGATCGCGCGGGCGAACTGCCCCATCACGACCGGGTTCTCGGGGTTGCCGAAATTGAGGTTGTCGGTGACCGCGAGCGGCGTCGCCCCGGTCGCGGTGATGTTGCGCCAGGCCTCGATCACCGCCAGCGCGCCGCCGGCGCGCGGGTCGGCGGCACACCAGCGCGGCGTGCAGTCGGTGGTGAGCGCCAGCGCGCGCCGCCGCTCCGGCAGGCGCACGATCGCCGCGTCGGCCGCGCCCGGGCGCTTGACCGTCTGGCCGCCGATCGCGCTGTCGTACTGGTTCCACACCCAGGCGCGCGACGCCCCGTCGGGCGAACCGACGAGACGAAGCAGGGCCGGCCCGATCCCGATCGGGTCCTCGACCGCGCCCAGCGTCCTCGTCGGCGGCGGGTCCGCGACCGGACGGCGGTAGAGCGGCGCCTTGTCGGCGAGCGGATCCAGCGCGATGTCCGCCTCGACCACGCCGCGATGCGTCACCGTGATCCGGCCGGTGTCGGTGAGCGCGCCGATCACCGCGAAATCGAGATCCCATTTCGCGAACACGGCGCGCGCCTCCGCCTCGCGATCCGGGCGGAGCACCATCAGCATCCGCTCCTGGCTCTCGGACAGCATCATCTCGTAGGCGGTGAGGTCGGGCGCGCGTTGCGGCACGTGGTCGAGCACGAGCGCGATGCCGACCCCGCCCTTGCCCGCCATCTCGACCGCCGACGAGGTGAGACCCGCCGCGCCCATGTCCTGGATCGCGACGATCGCGTCGGTTTCCATCAGTTCGAGACAGGCCTCGATCAGCAGCTTCTCGATGAACGGATCGCCGACCTGCACCGTCGGGCGCTTGACCTCCGCGTCGGCGCCGAACTCCGCGGACGCCATCGTCGCGCCATGGATCCCGTCGCGGCCGGTCCGGGCGCCGACATAGACCACCGGGTTGCCGACGCCGGCCGCCGCCGACAGGAAGATGCGGTCGCGCGGCGCGATCCCGACCGTCATCGCGTTGACCAGCGGGTTGCCGTCGTAGGCGCGGTGGAAGTTCACCTCGCCGCCGACCGTCGGCACGCCGACGCAGTTCCCGTAGCCGCCGATCCCGCGCACCACGCCATCGACGATCCGGCGGGTCTCGGGGTTCGCGGGATCGCCGAAGCGGAGCGCGTTGAGGTTCGCGATCGGCCGGGCGCCCATTGTGAACACGTCGCGCATGATGCCGCCGACCCCGGTCGCGGCGCCCTGGTACGGCTCGATGAAGGAGGGGTGGTTGTGGCTCTCCATCTTGAAGACGGCCGCGAGCCCGTCCCCGATGTCGACCACGCCCGCGTTCTCGCCGGGTCCGTGGATGACCCAGGGGGCGGTGGTCGGAAGCGTCCGCAGCCAGACGCGGGACGATTTGTAGGAGCAGTGCTCGGACCACATCACCGAGAAGATGCCGAGCTCGGTGAGCGTCGGCGTCCGTCCCTGGATCGCCAGCACCTCGCCCCACTCCGCATCCGACAGGCCGAAGGTCCGGGCGAGCGCGAGGTCGACCGTCGGCGTCATGCGGGCCGGCTCGCGCGGGGCCGGCTCATGCAGGAACGAAGGCGCCGGCGATCGACGAGAACAGCGAGGCGCCATCGACGCCGCCGCAGAGCGGATCGACGAGATCCTCCGGGTGCGGCATGAGGCCGAGCACCCGCCCGTTGGTGGAGCAGACCCCGGCGATCGCGTTCCGGCTGCCGTTCGGGTTGCCTTCGGCGTAGCGGAACACGACCCGACCCTCGCCCTCCAGCCGGTCGATCGTCGCGTCGTCGGCGGTGTAGTTGCCGTCGCCGTGCGCGAGCGGCGCCCGGATCACCTGGCCCGGCGCGTAGTCGCGGGTGAACGGTGTCGCGGCGTTCTCGACGCGAAGGAGGCAATCCTGAGACAGGAAGCGGAGGCGGGCGTTGCGGAGCAGGGCGCCGGGAAGCATCCCCGCCTCGGTCAGGATCTGGAAGCCGTTGCAGACGCCGAGCACGTGGCCACCGCCGGCGGCGAACGCGCGCACCGCCGCCATCACCGGCGAGAGCGCGGCGATCGCGCCGCAGCGGAGATAGTCGCCGTAGGAGAAGCCCCCGGGCAGCACCACGAGATCGAGCGGCGGCAGCCTGTCTTCCTTGTGCCAGAGCATGGCCGGCGCGCGTCCGGTCGCCGAACGGAGCGCGATCGCCATGTCCCGCTCCCGGTTGGTGCCCGGGAAGACGACGATCGCGGCCCGCATCAGCCGTTGCTCTGGCAGGGGAAGGCGGCGTGCAGCGCCTCGAAGGTCGGGACCGCCGCCGGCTTGTCCTGGTCCTCGGAATGGGCCCGGATGAAGTCGATCACCGTCGTGCGGAGGGTCTCGGCGCTGGTGCTGACCGGGATGCAGGTCGCGCCGGCGAAATCGTGGCCCTGCTCCTTCGACATCATGTGCTCCAGACCGGCGATGCCGTCGGCAACACCGCTCACGTAGGCGTCGCAGACGGTGCGCGCCCGGCCGTTCTCGCAGAGCTGCAGCAGCTTGCCGCCCTTGATCGGCGCGAGCCGCTGCGCCTGGGCCGCGCCGGGCAGCGCGGCGCCGAGCAGGCAGGCGAGCAGAATGGGTCCCGTTCTCATGCGCCGATCTCCACGTGGAAGCTCTCGATCACCAGGTTGGCGAGCAGCCGGCGTGCCATCTCGGTCGCCCGCAGGCGCGCGTGCTCGGGTTCGAGGCCGGAGAGATCGAGCTCGATCACCTTGCCGGCCCGGACCTCGCCGACCTCCTGGTAGCCGAGCTGGTGCAGCGTCTCGCCGATCGCGCGCCCCTGCGGGTCGAGCACGCCGTCCTTCAGCATCACGGTGACCCGCGCCTTCACTGGATCAGCTCCGGTCCCTTGAGGTCCGCGTTGCCCGCCTCCGGCAGGATGCCGAGCCGGCGCGCCACTTCCTGGTAGGCCTCCTCGACCCGGCCGAGGTCGCGGCGGAACCGGTCCTTGTCGAGCTTCTCGCTGGTCTTGGTGTCCCACAGCCGGCAATTGTCCGGGCTGATCTCGTCGGCGAGGACGATCCGCATGTCCTCGTTCTCCCAAAGCCGGCCGAATTCGAGCTTGAAGTCGACCAGGGTGATCCCGACGCCGAGGAAGAGCCCGCTGAGGAAGTCGTTGATCCGGACGGTCAGCGAGACGATGTCGTCCATGTCGGCGGTGGAGGCCCAGCCGAAGGCGGTGATGTGCTCCTCGCCCACCATCGGGTCGCCGAGGCTGTCGTTCTTGTAGCAGTACTCGATGATCGACCGCGGCAGGCGCGTGCCCTCCGGGATGCCGAGCCGCTTCGAGAGCGATCCCGCCGAGACGTTCCGCACGATCACCTCGAGGGGCACGATCTCCACCTCCCGGATCAGCTGCTCGCGCATGTTGAGCCGCCGCACGAAATGCGTCGGCACGCCGATCTCGCCGAGCTTCATCATCAGGTGCTCGCTGATCCGGTTGTTGAGCACGCCCTTGCCGGTGATGATCCCCTGCTTCGCGCCGTTCCCGGCGGTCGCGTCATCCTTGAAATACTGCACGAGGGTACCCGGTTCGGGACCCTCGAACAGGATCTTGGCCTTGCCTTCGTAAAGCTGCCGGCGACGGGCCATCGAATGCGACTTTCTGAAAGGAACGAGCATGGGTGCAGATCTGGGGGCGCGAGCACGGCCGACCTAGTGGCGGGCGGCCTATAGCAGGCGACGGGTCAGAGCGGCACCTCCTCGAACTGCGCCCGATCCGGCGGCCCGGCGGTGAACAGCCAGTGGGGCGTGGACCGGCCGGCGCCTTCGCCGGGCACCCCGAGCAGCGACGACGAGGAGGTGCCGAAGCCGGTGCGCGGAGGGATGTTCATCTCGCTCCCCGCCGGCAACGAGCGGTCGGAGACGAGCGCCGGCCACTCTCCCCAGTCGGGCGGCTCGGGCGGGGTGGCCTTCGCGAAACGCGGCATGTGGCGGGCGATCCGTGGCGTGTGCGGATCGTCCGGCTCGCCCGCCGCCAGCATATGGAGGCCGGGCTCGAACCCGTGCATCCCGGGATGCCCGTAGCCGAGACCACGCAGGAACCAGGCCTCGTTGCGGTCGGCGACGATCATGTTGAACGAGCGCCAGTTCGCGGCCTCGATCGCGGCGACCCGCTTCGCCCCCTCGAGCGCGCTGTCGGCCTCAAGCGCGAGCAGCGGCAGCTCGCCGCGGCTCCTCTTGTTCGGCGCCGGGCCGAGCGAGCCCACGCGGTTCAGCACCACCGCGACCACGCCCTGGCGGTTGACCGCCTTCCAGGTGCCGCCGCCCGGGTTGTCCTTGCCGCCGATCACGCCGGGCTGTTCCGGCCAGTGGGCGGCGGGAGGCTCCCAGGGCCGGTCCAGCCGTTCGTCCCGGTTCGCGGCGATCAGGAGCGGCCACGCGGCGCCCGGCCGAAGAAGGAACACCACGGTGCACACGCCGCCGTTCTAGCGTTTTCCGCGTCGCAATACCAAGGGGCGCCCGGTGTGCGCGGGAACGCCGCGGCCCTTCGTGCGTGTAACGATCGGACCGACGGCCGACCGGAAAGGAACGACACGCTGTTCGCGCTCGCCGTCTTCCCGCCGCTCCTCGCGCTCTATCTCGTGTTCGCGGGCCAGGTCGGCGTCACCGAGGTCGCGGCCGGCGTTCCCGCATCCTTGCTGGCGACCCTGCTGGCGGCTCGCGTCCATCGCGTCGGACCGCGGCGATTAGGGGCCGACCCGCGCCAGGCGATCCGGCTCCTCGCCAGGATCCCCGCCTCGCTCGCGACCGACCTCGTCCGGGTCGGCGTCGCGCTCGCACGGGGACGCTCCGGTCGGCTCACCCGCGTCCGCTTCCGCGAGGGTGGCCCCGGTCCGCCCGATCCGGGCCGGCGGGCAATGGCCACGATCGCCCTCTCGCTCGCCCCGAACGGCATCGTGGTCGCCATCCCATCGGGCGAGGACGCGATGGTGCTCCACACCCTCGCGGACGCCCCCGCACCGACGCCATGAGCCCGTTCGCCTGCGCGACGCTCGCGTTGCTGCCGCCCTTCGCGTTCGCCGCGATCCGCACGCTCGCCGGCAGCATCCCGGCGCGGCTCGCGGCGCTCTCGCTCGCCTCGTCGATCGGCACCGGCATCCTCGTGCTGATGACCTTCGCGTTCGACCAGCCCGCCTTCGCCGACCTCCCGCTGACGCTCGCGCTGATGACGGTGCCGGGCACGATCGCGATCGCGCTGTTCCTGGAACGCTGGCTGTGACCGCGTTCGTGCTGGCGGCGCTGCTGTCGCTCCTGGTGCTGGCCGCCTGGCTCGCCGCCGCGGGGCTGGCGAGGCTCGCGTCGCCGCTCGATCGTCTGCACGCCGCGTCCTTCGCGAACGCGGCCGCCGCGATCCTGCTGCCGGCGATCGCGCTGGTGTCCGACGGGGTGTCCACGAGGACGCTGAAGACGGTCCTGATCGGCGCCCTGCTGCTGGTCGGCGGGGCGGTCGCCTCGCACGCCGCCGGCCGTGCCATCCTGGCCCGCTCCGAGGCGGACCGGGACCACGGATGACGCCGCTTCTCGCGACGCTGTTCCTCCTGCTCGCGGTGACCGGGACCGGCGTGGTGCTGACGCGCGGTCCCGCGCGTCAGGTGATCGCGATCAGCGCGAACGGGCTGGTGCTCACTCTGCTCTTCATGGCGTTGCAGGCGCCCGACGTCGCCTTCTCGGAACTCGCGGTGGGCACCGTGGTGCTGCCGCTGATGGGCCTGGTGGTGCTCGCCTCGGCACGGATGGATCGCTCGCCGCGCGGAGACGAGGAATGACGCCACGCACCCGTGTCGCGCTCGCGGGCGCCGCCGCCCTCTGTCTGCTGCCCGCCTTCGCCCATGTCGCGATGCACATGCCGCGTTTCGGCGATCACCCGCTGCCGTATGGCGACGCGATCAACGCACGCGCGACCGCCGAGCGGCACGTCACCAACATGGTCAGCGCCGTCAATTTCGACTACCGCAGCCTCGACACGCTCGGCGAGGAGTTCATGCTCCTCTGCGCCGTCACCGGCCTGACCGCGCTGCTTCGCGGCAGCCGGGGCGAGCGGCTCGACGCGAAGCCGGGACGCGTCGGCGCGCGGCCGATCGAGGCAAGGAGCGATGCCGTGGTTCTCGCCTCCCGCGCGCTCGGCCCGGTGCTTCTCCTGTTCGGCCTCTACGTCGCCCTGCATGCGATGACGACGCCGGGCGGCGGCTTCCAGGGCGGCGTCATCGTCGCGAGCGGCCTGCTGCTCGTCTTCCTCGGGGGCAGCTACGGCACCTGGCGCCGGATCATCCATTCCGAGATCGCCGACACGATCGAGGCGGCCGGCGCGGCTCTCTACGCGCTCGCCGGCTTCGCCTCGATCGCGACCGGGCACCCGTTCCTCACCAATGTCCTGCCGCTCGGCCGGACCCGGGACCTGTTCTCCGGCGGTTTGATGCTGGTCGAGAACGCCGGGGTGGCGCTCGCCGTCGCGGGCGGCTTCACCGTGCTGCTGATCGAGTTCCTGGAAGAGACCCGCGCGCGGCTCGCCGAGGACGAACATGACGGCGAGGACGGCGCGGCGGCGCAGTCGTGAACGCGCTCAGGTCCGCTCTCGCCGCGCCGGTCTCCTGGCCCGCCCTCGTGCCGTGGGCGGTCGCGGCCTGGCTGCTCGGGGTCGGGCTCTACGGCGTGATCACGTCGAGGCACTGGGTGCACCTGATCGGCTGCCTGTCGGTGGTGCAGTCGTCCACATACGTGCTGCTGCTCGCGGCCGGCTTCCGCAAGGGGGCGGGGGCGCCGATCTTCTACTCCCATCCGCCCGGCACGCCGGCGGTCGATCCGGTCGTCCAGGCATTGGTGCTGACCGACATCGTGATCGGCGGCGCGGTGAGCGCGCTGCTGCTGGCGCTCGCGCTCCAGCTCCAGAAGCGTCGCGGCACGATGGACCCGGAGCAGGCCAGGCCGCTGCGGCGATGAACGCGACCCTCCCGGTGCTGCCGGTCGCGGGACCGCTCGCGATGGCGGCGCTGCTGCTCGCGACCGGCCGCATCCTGCCGTCCCGGGTCGGCGACGCGCTCTCGCTCGCGACCGCGGTCGCGGCTGCGCTCTGCTGCGGGGTGATGACGGTGCGGGCCGCCCACGCGCCGCTCGTCACGTGGTTCGGCGACTGGACGCCCGTTCACGGGCAGGTGCTCGGCATCGGCTTCGTGGTCGACCAGGCGGGCGGTGCGGTCGCGACCTTCATCGCGCTCCTGTTCGCGCTCACCACCGTGTTCGCCTGGGGCTTCTTCGCCGAGACCGGCGGGCACTTTCCGACCCTGATGCTGCTGTTCATGGCCGGCATGATCGGCTTCTGCCTGACCCACGACCTGTTCGACCTGTTCGTCTGGTTCGAGCTGATGAGCATCGCGGGCTTCGCACTCACCGCCTACCAGCTCCGCCCGTCGGCGATCGAGGGCGCGCTCAACTTCACGATCGTGAACACGATCGGCTCCTACCTGATCCTCGGCGGCATCGGGCTGGTCTACGCCAAGAGCGGGGCGCTCGACTTCTCGGCCCTACACCAGGCGGTCGCCGGCGCGCCGTCCGACCCGGTGCTGACCGCGTCGTTCACGCTGCTCGCGGCCGGCCTGCTGATCAAGGCGGCCCAGGTGCCGTTCCAGTTCTGGCTCGCCGACGCCCACGCGGTCGCGCCTTCGCCGGTCTCGGTGATCTTCTCGGGGGCGATGGTCTCGGTCGGGCTGTTCGGCCTCGCCCGCCTGCTCTGGGACGTGTTCGCGCCCTCGCCCGCGGTGATGGCGGTCGCGCGCACCCTGCTGCTCGGAATCGGGGTCGCGAGCGCGCTGCTCGGCGGCGTGATGACGCTGAGGCAGCGCCACGTGAAGCGGTTGCTCGCCTTCTCGACGATCGCCCACGTGGGCATCATGCTGATCGCCGTCGCGCTGCTCGACCGCGACGGGCTCGCGGGGTTCCTCGCCTATCTGGTCGGGCATGGGCTGGTGAAGGGCGCGCTCTTCATGCTGGCCGGGGTCCTGCTCGCGACGCTCGGCGGCATCGACGAGATCGGGCTGCGCGGCGAGGGACGCCGGATCTGGCCCGCCGGCGTGGCGCTCGTGCTCGGCGGCCTCCTGCTCGGCGGGTTGCCGTTCGGCCTGATGGAGACCGGGCTCGAGCGGATCGACGACGCGGCCCGCGAACGGCACGAGCCGATGGTGCTCGCGGCGGTCGCCTTCGCGACGTTCTGCACCGGCGGCGCACTGCTCAGGGTGGCCGGCCGGATCTTCGCGGGGCTCGGACCGCAGGCGGGCGAGGAGGAGTTCTCGCCGACCGAAGAGGAGCGCGAGCGGGCCAACCGTCCGCTCGCGGTGATGCTCGTCCCGGCCGCGGCGCTCCTGCTGCTGGCCCTCGTCTCCGTGCCGGGCGAGGAGCACCTGGCGCTGGCGGCCGCCGCCCGCTTCGTCGCCCCGAACGAGGCCGCCCTGATCGGCGCGGTCGCCGCGCACCCGGCCCCCGCGCCTCTCACGACCCATCCGGCGCACAGGTCATGGTGGGAGTGGGGCTCGCTGGCGATGTCGCTCCTGATCGCGGCGTGGGAGCTCGGCCGGGGGTCCCTGCCCCGGCGCCTCGTGCGCGGTTTCGACCGCATCGCCGGGCCCGCGCTCGCGGCGTTCGACCGGCTCCATTCGGGCCTCGTCGGCGATTACGCGGCCTGGATCGTGGTCGGGCTCGCGCTGTTCGCCTTCGGCTTCGCGCTCGGGTAGAATCGCCAACCACCGGGATATGTTCCAGATCCATGGCCGCCTTCGATCCGGTCGATCATCCGCATCGGCGCTTCAATCCGCTCTCCGGCGAGTGGGTCCTGGTGTCCCCGCACCGTGCCAGGCGGCCGTGGCAGGGTCAGCAGGAAGGCGGCGAGACGCGGCCCCGCGTCGCCCATGATCCCGCCTGCTATCTCTGCCCCGGCAACACCCGGATCAGCGGCGAGCGGAATCCGGACTACCCGGGCACCTTCGTCTTCACCAACGACTACGCGGCGGTGATGCGCGACGTGCCCGAGGCGCCGCCCTCCGAAGACGCGCTGTTCCGGATGGAGACGGCGCGCGGCACCAGCCGGGTCATCTGCTTCTCGCCCGACCATTCGCGGACGCTTCCCGAGCTCGGGCTCGACCAGATCACCGCGGTGATCGACACCTGGGCCGACGAGACCGCGACCCTCGGGCGCGCCTGGCGGTGGGTTCAGGTGTTCGAGAACAAGGGCGCGATGATGGGGTGCTCGAACCCCCACCCGCACAGCCAGGTCTGGGCGACCGACTACGTGCCGAACATTCCCGAGGCCGAGGACCGGACGCAGCGCGCCTACCACGCCCGGCACGGGCGGAGGATGCTGCTCGATCTTGCCGAACGCGAGCGCGCGATCGGCGAGCGGGTCGTGGTCGAGACCGAACGGTTCCTCGCGATCGTCCCGTTCTGGGCCGCCTGGCCGTTCGAGACGCTGGTGCTGCCGCGGTTCCCGGCCTGCCGCCTGCCGGATCTCGACCACGAGGCCCGCCACGAGCTCGCGCGCTGCCTGCAGGGCCTGCTCGCCGGCTACGATGCGCTGTTCGACACCTCGTTCCCGTACTCCGCCGGCTGGCACGGCGCGCCGTTCGACGCGCGCGATCCGTCGCCCTGGCAGCTCCACGCGCACTTCCTGCCGCCGCTGCTCCGCTCGGCGACGGTCCGGAAGTTCATGGTGGGCTTCGAGATGCTCGCCGAGCC
Source organism: uncultured Acetobacteraceae bacterium (assembly GCA_964249405.1). Classification (GTDB taxonomy): domain Bacteria; phylum Pseudomonadota; class Alphaproteobacteria; order Acetobacterales; family Acetobacteraceae; genus CAXTPV01. The sequence goes on from CAXUBX010000025.1 coordinate 35,664, forward strand.
GCAGCGCGACCTGACGCCCGAGCAGGCGGCCTCCCTTCTCCGCGCGGCGATCGGCGCCGCCGCACAGGCCGGAGCCGAACGATGACCCCTGAGACCCGCGCCCGCGACGCCTTCCGTTCCCGGTTCGGGACCGACCCCGAGCTCGTGGTGCAGGCGCCGGGGCGGGTGAACCTGATCGGCGAGCACACCGACTACAACGACGGGTTCGTGCTGCCCTGCGCGATCGATTTCCGGACCGCGGTCGCGGCCCGGCGGCGGGACGATGGCACGGTCCACGCGCTCGCCGTCGATCTCGACGGCAGCGAGGACAGTTTCACGCCCGCCGACCACATCCCGCACAGCCCCGGCAATCCGTGGTCGGACTATCTCCGGGGTGCCGCCGAGGTCCTGCTCCGGCGCGGGCACTCGCTCGGCGGCGCCGACCTCGCGATCGCCGGTGACGTGCCGCAGGGGGCGGGGCTGTCCTCCTCGGCCTCGCTCCTGGTGGCGGTGATCGAGACGTTCCGGCGGCTCGACGGACTGCCCGGCCTCGCCATGCCGGACGTCGCGATCGCGGCGCGCGCGGCCGAGAACGAGTATGTCGGCGTGCAGTGCGGGATCATGGACCAGCTGATCTCCGCCTGCGGCGAGGCGCAGCACGCGCTGATGATCGACTGCCGCTCGCTCGCGATGCGTCCCGTGCCGATCCACCCGGATCTCGCGGTGCTGATCGTCCATTCGGGGATCGAGCGCGGCCTGGTCGGCAGCGAGTACAACCGGCGTCGCGACGAATGCGCACGGGCCGCCGCGTTCTTCGGCGTGCCGGCGCTCCGCGACGTCACGATCCGGGAGGTCGACGCGGCGTCGGGCCGGCTCGACGAGGACGCGTTCCGGCGCGCCCGCCACATCGTGACCGAGAACGACCGGGTGGCCGCGACCGCCGCGGCCCTGGAGGCCGGCGACACGCGGGCGCTGAAGCGGCTGATGGCCGCCTCGCACGCCTCGATGCGCGACGATTTCGCCATCACCACGCCGAAGATCGACGCGCTCGCGGCGCTGATCGATGACGCGGTCGGCGAGGACGGCGGGGCGCGGATGACGGGCGGCGGCTTCGGCGGCTGCGTCGTCTCGGTGCTGCGGCGCCGCCGGATCGACGACGCGCTCGCGGCCGTCGATCGCGACTACCGGACGCCGAACGGCGGCAAGGCGCGGAGCTTCGTCTGCGACGCGTCCGCGGGAGCCGGGGCGGTCGCGTAGGCGGGCCTTCGCCGCCGACCTTGCGGCCCGGGCCCTTCGGAGGCAGCCTCGCCCATCAACATGGGGGGATGCCTGACACATGGACCACCCGGCCGAGCCCGACCCGACCGCGGACCTGTCGGACGAGGCGCAGGCACTCCGCGGCAGGATCCTGGACAAGCTCAGCTACGAGGTCTGCAAGCGGCCGGCCGACGCGACCAGGCGGGACTGGTTCGTCGCCATCGCGACCGCGGTCCGGGATCGGCTGGCCGAGCACTGGCTGCGCTCGCTCGACCGCGGCCAGGAGAAACGGGTCTGCTACATGTCGCTCGAGTTCCTGATCGGGCGACTTCTGACGGACGCGATCGGCAATCTCGGCCTGCGCTCGGCGCTCGAAGAGGCAATGGCGAGCCTCGGCGCCGACTTCGCGACGATTGCCGAGGAGGAACCCGACGCGGCGCTCGGCAATGGCGGGCTCGGACGCCTCGCCGCCTGCTACATGGAGGCGATGGCGAGCAGCGGCGTGCCGGCGACCGGCTACGGGATCCGCTACGACCACGGCCTGTTCCGGCAGACGATCGGCCCCGGCTACTGGCAGCGCGAGATGCCGGAGAACTGGCTCGCCGCCGGCAATCCCTGGGAGTTCCGCCGTCCCGAACTGACCTTCCCGATCGGCTTCGGCGGCACCGTCCACGCGTTCGAGATGGACGGCGTGGTGCGCTACGACTGGGAACCGGCGGAAACGGTGCTCGCGGTCGCCTACGACACGCCCGTGCTCGGCGGGACGGTCATCGACGGCGGGACCGCCCCGCTGGTCAACACGCTCCGGCTCTGGTCGGCGCGCGCGCCCGACCCGATCCGGCTCGACGCCTTCAACCGCGGCGATCACGCGGGCGCGCTCGCCGACCGGGTGCGCTCGGAGGCGATCTCGCGCGTCCTCTATCCGAGCGACGACACGCCGTCGGGGCAGGAGCTTCGGCTC
>CAXUBX010000026.1:0-37785 GCA_964249405.1 uncultured Acetobacteraceae bacterium
GGGCTGTTCACGGCGTAGCGGCTGCGGGGCGCCGCCGCACGCCCGCTCATGCCGCGGCCACCCGTGGCAGCCAGAGCACGAGCGCGACCAGCACCAGCAGAAGCACCGGCGGCGTGATCACGATACCGATCCGCATGTATTGCCCCCAGGTCACGGTCACGCCCTTGCCGGCAAGCACGTGCAGCCAGAGCAGGGTCGCGAGACTGCCGATCGGGGTGAGCTTCGGCCCGAGATCGCAGCCGATCACGTTGGCATAGACCATCAGCTCCCGGATCGCCGCCGGAATGCCGTGCGCCTGCTGGATGGAAAGCGAGCCCACCAGCACGCCGGGCAGGTTGTTCATCACCGACGACAGCGCGGCGGCGCCGAACCCGGTGGCGATGGTCGCGACCCAGGGGCCGTGACCGGCGAGCCAGGTCAGGCCGCTCGCCAGACTGCCCGTGAGCCCGGCGTCCCGCAGGCCGTAGACCACCAGGTACATGCCGAGCGAGAACACCACGATCTGCCAGGGTGCCCCGCGAAGCACGGGGCCGATCGGGATGATGGCGCCGCGGCCGCCGCGCGGCCAACGCCCCGCCAGGGCCAGCAGCAGCAGCCCACCGGAGCCGGTGACCATGCAGACCGGCACGTGCAGGGGAGCGAGAACGAAATAGGCCGCCAGCAGCACGGCGAGCAGCGGGAACGCGGCCCCGAACACCACGTGATCCCGGATGGCGGTTCCCGGCGCCTCCAGCGGCGCGAGCGGATAGCGAGCCGGCACCTCTCGACCATAGAAGAGCCAGAGAACACCGAGCGTCGCCGCCAGCGCCACGAGATCCACCGGTACCATAACGATTGCGTAATGGTTGAACGTGATCCCGAAATAGTTGGCGCTGACGATGTTGACGAGGTTCGAGATGATCAGCGGCAGGCTGGCGGTGTCCGCCACGAAGCCGGTCGACATGACGAAGGCGAGCGTCGCGCCCGGCGAGACGTCCAATCTCAGCAGGATCGCGACCACGATCGGCGTCAGCAGCAGGGCCGCCCCGTCGTTGGCGAAGACGGCGGCGATGATGCCGCCGAGCAGCACGACCAGTGGAAACAACGCGCGGCCACGACCCCCCGCCCGACGGGCGACGTGCAAGGCCGCCCATTCGAAGAACCCGGCCTCGTCGAGCAGCAGCGAGATGATGATCAGCGCGACGAAGTTGAAGGTCGCGTCCCAGACGATGTGCCAGACCACCGGCACGTCATGCCAGCCGGTCACGCCGGTGAGCAGGGCGAGCACGGCGCCGCCGGTGGCGCTCCAGCCGATGCCGAGGCCGCGCGGCTGCCAGACGACGAGGATCAGGGTCGCAAGGAAGATGGCAATGGCGAGCATGTCGTCTTTCGGCTTGCCGCGAGTTCGCGCGGTGGTGTTCTTGACTTCCTCGACGACGGACAAGTCAGGACGAAGCCCGGCGGCGTCGGGGGTTCGGATCGCCAGGACGCTCACCCGGTCCCGGTCAAACCCGCGGTTCCTGGCCTGCGCAACACGAAGCGGCAAGCGGCACTGCCCGGGATGCGCAACATGCGTCTTGCGCATACCCGGAATCCGTGCCGGGCGTCGCAGTCCGGATTGGGCCGAGATCGGAACCGTAACCGTCAGGGGTGCTCTCGCCCGACGTGAGGAAGGCTTCCCAGGACAGGTCCTGCGGGTCGGTGATCCAGGACTTCTCCGACCTCGCGTAGCAGCAGGTCGTCGTGCCCTCGTCGAGGACCGGTCCTCCCGCCTGCCGCAGGCGCCGATAGACCTCATCCAGCTCGTCGGCGGTCTCGACCTCGATGCCGAGGTGGTCGACGCCGCGCTTGCCGCCGCGTGTCGAGATGGCGAAGTTCATGCGCGGATCGTCGAGCATCCATTTCGCGTAGTCCGGTTTGACGACCGTGGGCGCGGTCGCGAACAGCGTGCTGTAGAACCGCACGAAGCGGTCGATCCGATCGACGGAAACGTGGACGTGCAGCCGTTTCATGGGACGAGGCTCCTACTCTGACGGGGTCGAGGCGAGCACGCACCGGATCACGGTCGCGCCATGGGCGGTGAGCAGCACGGCGACAGATCGGCGACCAGGGTCGCGCACAGGTCCGCCCGGCCGCCGCAGCAATCCTTGGCAAGGAACGACATCAGTCGCCGCACCTGATCGAGCTCGGCGCGGTAGATGATGGATCGGCTCCGCCGTTCCGACCGGACCAGTCCCGCCCGGGCCAGGATCGACAGATGCACCGACATCGTGTTCTGCGGCACACCGAGCCGACGCGCGATCTCGCCGGCCGGAACACCGTCCGGCTCGAGACGGACGAGCAACCGGAAGGTGTCCAGCCGCGTGCCCTGGGCAAGCGCCGCGAGGGATCCGAGAGCCGCGTCAGTATCCATCTATCTAAAACAGTGGATGGAGTGGCCGATGTCAAGGCAAGACGGTCCGGCTCGTGGCTGCGCCGGCCTGACGAGCGTCATGCGGCAATGCATCGACCGACGCCTCTCGTGGCCGACCGGTGTCCCCGGAGCCCTCCGGATCGAGACGTCCTGAACCCGACCCGCGGCGGCGTCTCTCGTTCCGCCGACTGAACGGCATGGAAGCATCACGCTCTTGCGAGTTGTATCAACGAGCTTTCGCGGGCCGATCCCGACTAATTCGCGGCAGGGACGTTTCGCCCGCATCCAGAGGCCGGTCTCGCGCGAATGCCTCAAGGACAGGCAGACGCCTTCCGAACTGGAGAGAAATGATGCGCAAGACCGTGATGACCGCCGTCGCGATGGCAGCCCTTGGAGCGCCGGGCGCGCTGGCGATGACCGACCCGAAGGTCGGCGGCGCGGCAATGTATCCCGACAAGACGATCGTGCAGAACGCCTCGGCGGCACCCAACCTGACGACGCTGGTCGCCGCGGTGAAGGCGGCGGGTCTGGTGGAGACGCTGAGCGGGCCTGGACCGTTCACGGTGTTTGCGCCGACGAACGAGGCCTTCGACATGCTGCCGAGCGGAACGGTCGCGACCCTGGTCAAGCCGGAGAACAAGGCGAAGCTGACGCAGATCTTGACCTATCACGTGGTGCCGGGTCGCCTGACCGCGCGCGATCTCCGGATGGACGTGAAGCAGGGCGGCGGCAGCGCGACGCTGAAGACCGTGGAAGGCGACAACCTGACCGTCACCGATCCGGGCGGACACCTGACCCTGATCTCGGCCTCGGGCGCCCGGGCGGTGGTCACCACGACGAATGTCGGCCAGTCGAACGGCATGGTGATGGTGATCAATCGGGTGCTGACGCCCTGACTTGTCCGAAATTGGCAGTCGACGGCGCCTCACACGACGGCGGTGAGGCCGCCGTCGACCGTCAGCATCTGGCCGTTCACGAAGCTTGACGCTTCGGACGCCAGGAACACCGCGGCACCCCCGAGTTCGACGACTTCGCCCCAGCGGCCGGACGGCGTGCGCCGACAGAGCCAGTCGGAGAACGCGGCATCGTCGACGAGCGCGCGGTTCAATTCGGTCCTGAAATAGCCTGGCGAGAGCGCGTTGGCCTGGATCCCGTGCCGCGCCCAATCGGCGCACATGCCGCGGGTGAGCAGCGCGACCGCGCCCTTGGTTGCGGTGTAGGGCGCGATCGTCTGTCGTCCGAGCGTGCTCTGCACGGAACCGATATTGATGATCTTGCCGCGCCCGCGCCCGATCATGTGCCGGGCGACGGCGCGCGACATGAAGAACACGCTGTCGAGATTGGCCCGCAGGAGGGCGTGCCAGTCCTCGTCGGTGAAGCGGTCGAGCGGCGCCCGTCGCTGGATGCCGGCGTTGTTGACGAGGATGTCGATCGGGCCCTCGTCGGCTTCGATCCGGTCGACGGCCGCGGTCGCCGCGGCGCTGTCCGTCACGTCGAACGGCGCGATCGAGACCGTCCGCCCCTGGTCGCGGAGACGTGACGCAGCCAGCTCCAGGCGCGGCAGGGTGCGGCCGTTCAGCACCACCGAAGCGCCGGCCCCGGCGAGCGCGGTGGCGATCGCGAGGCCGATCCCCTGCCCCGACCCGGTCACCAGCGCACGCCTGCCGCCGAGGTCGAACAAATTCGCCACGTTCACTCTCCTGTCCCGGCCCCGGCCGCTTCGGCGACCCACACGTTGATCCAGGGAAGGTCGGCCGAGACGTGTCTCGACGCGGTCCAGCCGGATCGCGCGAGGGCCGCCTGGAAATAGGCCTCGTCGAAGCCGAGCTCCAGCCACCCCATCCGACGGATCGCCCAGAGCGCCTCGGGATCGACGCGCAAACCCCAAGGCACCGGATAGTGCCGGATCACCGGCTCGGCACCGAAATAGACCCGGCCGCCCGGCCGGACCGCGCGACGGAGTGCGCGGAGGAGCCGCAGGTGGTCGTCGCAATGATGGAAGCATTCGAAGAAGATCACCGCGTCGAACGGCTCGGCGATCGTCTCGGCGGCGAAGAAGTCGCCCTCGACGACCTCGATCGCGAGCTGTTCGTGGGCCGCGCGGGCGCGGATCACCTCGCAGAACCGGGCTTCGATGTCGATCGCGGTCACGCGCATGCCGAGCTGGGTGAGGGCGACCGTGGTGTTGCCCCAGCCGGGACCGAACTCCAGCACGCGGGCGCCGGGCGCGAGATCGAGGGTGCGGAACAGGAAGGCCATCGCGCCGAGATGATTTCCCGCCGTAGCCGGGCTGCCCGTGTAGAACGGAAACGGTCGTCGCCAGGCGGTCCGCCAGTCGAACGTCGTGACCTCGTTGGCCGGATGGTAGGGCTTTCCGGCAATCCGCTCGTAGAGGGCGAGCTGGAAGTCGCGATAGGCCTCGCTGAACGGATCGGGCGGCATGTCGCGCGAGAAATCCATCCGGAAGCCGCGGAACGAAGCGCGGAGTGCGTCGTCCGAGATCGCCCGCGCGGCATCGCATTCGGCGAGCCGGCGTTCCAGCGCTTCGATCGTGGTGACCACCTCCGCCTGCTCCGGATCGAGGGCGGCGGCACCCATCCAAACCCGATGCGCCGCATCATCGGCCTGATCGGTCGCGGTCATGCCTGCCTTCCCGTTGCCGTTCGTTCTGCAGTTGAGCCGATCCCGCGTCCCGACACGAGAGGCTCGACGCCGACGCTGGACGCGGCCCGCGCGAACGGGCACCGATCGCGGTGATGGATGACCTGCTCCGATCCCTCGCCGACCGTCTCGGCCCCGGCGGCGTGCTCACCGGCGACGACGCGGCCCCGTTCGCGGTCGACTGGCGGCGGGTGTTTCACGGACGGGCGCTCGCGGTGCTGCGGCCGAGGAGCACGGCGGCGGTCGCCGACGCGGTCCGGCTCTGCGCGGAGGCCGGCGTCGCCATCGTGCCGCAGGGCGGCAACACCGGGATGGTCGGGGGTGCGACGCCGGATGCGAGCGGACTCGCGGCGGTGCTGAGCCTCGCGCGGATGAGCACGATCCGCGCGGTCGATCCGGTCGGGCTCACGCTGACGGCCGACGCCGGCGCGACGCTCCGGGCGGTGCAGGAGGCGGCGGCGGCGCACGGCTTGGTGTTCCCGCTCTCGATCGCATCTGAGGGCACGGCGACGATCGGCGGCGTGCTCGCGGCCAACGCGGGCGGGTCGATGACGATCCGGCACGGCAACGCCCGCGACCTGGTGCTCGGCATCGAGGCGGTGCTGCCGGACGGCCAGATCTATGACGGGCTCCGCCGGCTGCGGAAGGACAACACGGGCTATGCGCTCCGGCATCTCCTGGTGGGCTCGGAGGGAACGCTCGGGGTGATCACGGCCGCGGTGCTCGCGCTGTCGCCGGCGCCACGCCTCCGGGTCACCGCGCTGGCGTCGCTGCCGTCGGCCGAGGCGGCGGTGGCGTTGCTCGGCCGGCTGCGCGCCGCCGATCCGGGGGCGATCCTCGCCTTCGAGTACATGTCGGACGCGGGCGTCAAGCTGGTCGAGACGCTGATCGAGGGCGTCTCGGTGCCGCTCGCGACGCGAGGCGCGGCCTTCGTGCTGATCGAGCTGGTGTCCGAGCACGAGGACCCGGGCCTCCGACCCCTCGCCGAGACCGTCCTCGGCGAGGCGCTGGAGGCCGGCGAGGTGCTCGACGTCGTGCTGGCCGAGAGCGGCAGCCAGCGTGCCGCGCTCTGGCGGCTCCGCGAGGAGCACACGGAAGCGCAGGCGCGGGCCGGGGCCTCGGTCAAGAACGACGTGTCGGTGCCGATCGAGCGGATCCCGGCCTTCCTGGCCGAGGCGACCGCCGCCTGCGCGGCGCTGATCGCGGGCGTGCGGGCGGCGCCGTTCGGGCATCTCGGCGACGGCAACATCCACTTCAACCTCGTCCAGCCCGAGACGATGGATCCCGCCGCCTTTCTCGGCCGCGCGCACGAGATCATGGAGGCGGTCTCCTCGGTCGTCCGCCGGCACGAGGGCTCGTTCTCGGCCGAGCACGGCGTCGGGGCGCTGAAGGCGGAGATGATGGCGGAATGGCGTGGCGGCGCGGAGCTCGACCTGATGCGGCGGATCAAGGCGGCGATCGACCCGTGCGGGATCATGAACCCCGGAAAGCTGCTGCCGCCCTAGCGGGAACGCGTCGGCTCCCGACGCGCCTGTTGCGCTTCGCCGATCCGTGTGGTTGTGCTGCCGGAGGTCGTTCCCGGACGATCGGGACCGACCGGCTTCATCAGGTCAAGGACATCGAGCCCGTGCTGAAAGGCCGCTCGACCGCGTCGCCGCGCCGCAATCCGCTCCGGCCGGTCGCGCCCGCCCTTTCGCCCGGCACTCCTCCGCGATGAGCCGGCAGATGACGACGGTGGTTCCGGTGCTCGCCCTGTTCGCGGTCGTCGTGCTCCTCCGGATGCCGCACGTCGTCCTCGACGGCCGGTTCTGGGCCGAGGAGGGGACCCATTTCTTCGCCGCCGCGTGGCAGCTTCCACCGCTGCGGGCCCTGCTCGAGCCGTACGGCGGCTCGCTCGATCTCCCGGCCACGGCGGGGACCGTGCTGGCGCGCTGGACGATGCCGCTCCGTCTCGCCCCGTACGTCACGATCTCGCTCGCGCTGCTGATCCAGCTCCTGCCGCCGTTCATCATCCTTCGCGCCGCGGATGCGTGGCTCGGCCGCCCGCGCATCCGGATCGCGGCGATCCTGCTGATCCTGTTCGCCGCGAACTCGGACGAAACCTGGCTCCAGACCCTGCACAGCCAGTTCCAGTCGACGCTGGCCTGCGGCCTCATCCTGGCACTCGACGTGCCGGAGGGCGGCAAGGCCGCGATCGCGTGGCGGCTCGCGGCGCTCGCGCTGGCCCCGCTCTGCGGAACGAGCGCGTTCGCCCTCTTGCCGTTGTTCCTGCTGCGCGCGATGGCGGAAAGCTCGCGAGGTCGCGCCATCCAGTTCGGCGCGCTCGGTGCCGGAATGCTGATCCAGATCGCATTCTTCTTCACCCTTCAGCCCGGCGGATCGGCCTCCGTCCACCCGGTTCTCTATCTCTGCATGCTGACCGTGCGCCATCTCGCGGTGCCGTTCCTCGGCGTCCCGCACGGCCAGACCGTCGCGGCCGCCATCCTGGCGACCCTGGACGAAGGTCGCGTTCCGATCGTCGCCGTCCTGTTGCCGATCGTCGCGTTCGGCGGTCTCGGCGTGGTCGCGATCGAGACCGGGCTCCGTCGGCCCGCGCTCTGGCTGTTCCTCGGCGCCTTCGCAGTGAGCGTCGGCTCATTCCTCGGCGTCCTCGGCGGCGCGCTGGCGATGATCGATCCCCATTACGGGGAACGTTACGTGTTCGTGCCGCAGGTCCTGCTCTCGCTCGGTCTTCTCGCCCTCGCGGCGACCGCGTCGCGGGCATTCGCGACCGTTGCCGGCGCGGCCTGCGTCTGGCTCCTGGTGACCGGGATGAGCGGCTACTTCTTCCCTTGGTCGTTCATCTCGAACGGACCGGCCTGGCGTCCGCAAGTGGCCGCGTGGCGCAACGACCCGACGAGGCCGCTCCATGTCTGGCCCGGGATCATGGTGCTCAGGCTGCAGCCGGACGGCGCGTCAGCGACGAGACCGCGCGCAAGCGCATGAGGCTGGATCGCGCGACGACGATCGAGCCGGCCGCGCAACCCAGGTCTGACGACGCCCGTCGGCCGGTGGACGATCTCAGCCCGGTGGGTGACGCAGCTGATGGCGGAGGTCGTCCAGCGTGTCCTGCAGGTGGGACGACATCAGGCGTTCCACGCGCGCGAGGTCGCCGCGGACCCAGGCGGCGAGGATGTCGCGGTGCTCGCTGCCTGCCCGGCTTTCGCGACCGGCCGGCGCGAGATGGAGCCGCACGTACCGTTCGGCGACGACGTTCAGCCGCTCGATCATCGACAGCGTGATCCGGCCCGCACCGGGGGCGACCAGCGTCATGTGGAACAGCCGGTTCGACGTTCCCTGCTCGACGCTCGCGACGCGCGTATCGTTCGCGAGGCGGCGGAACGCGGCCCTGGCCGCATCGTGGTCGGCCGCGGTCGCGTTCCGGCTTCCCCCGAGCGCGGCGGCGGGCTCGAGCTTCAGGCGGAGCGCGAAGACCTCCTCCGCCTCGGCGGCCGACAACGCCGACACGGCAAAGCCGCGGTTGCGCTGCGAGGAGACCAGGCCGTCCCGTTCCAGGCGCGTCAGGGCCTCGCGGAGCGGGATCTTGCTGATGCCGAGCTCGGCCGCGATCGCATCCTGGCGAATGGGGTCTCCGCCGACCAGACCTCCCGCCAGGATGCCCGCCCGAACGCGCTCGTAGGCCTCGTCGGCGAGCGTCCTGATCTCGATCGTCTTCATCGCGTCACACCACCTGGAAGCCGCGCCAGAACCTGTCCTCGCGGTCGATCCAGATCGTGTTGAACCCCGTCGCGAAGGCGCTGCCTTCGATCACCGGCACGATCGCCGGGTGGTCGCCGACGGTCGTTTCCTCCGCGATCGTGCCGACGAAGCCGCTGCGGATGATGCTCTCGTGGCGGAAACGCTGGCCGACCAAGAGCCGCTCCCTGCTCCAGAGATGCGCCATCCGCGCCGAGGTGCCGGTCCCGCAGGGGCTGCGATCGAGCGCCTTCTCGCCGTAGAAGACGGCGTTGCGGCCATGACCGGGGTCGCTCCCGGTCGGGTCCGCCCAGAGCACGTGACTGACGCCGCGGATGGTCGGATCGAGCGGATGGACCGGTTCGACCCGCTCGCGGACCAGCGCCCGGACCACGGGACTGAGGGCCAGCAGCCGGGCCGCCCCCATCGTGTCGAGGTCGACGTAACCGCCCTGCGGCTCGACGATGGCGTAGAAGTTCCCGCCATAGGCGACGTCGACGACGAGCGGTCCGAGCCCCGGGACGTCGATCTCGATGCCGGTGGCGGCGACGAAGGACGGCACGTTCCGGATCGCCACCGAGCGAACCCGGCCGGCGGCCTCCACGTAGCTCACGCCGATCAGCCCGGCTGGCACCTCGAGCACGAGGCGTCCCGCCTCGCGCGGCTGCAGCAGACCGTGCTCCAGGCCGAACGTCACCATCCCGATGGTGCCGTGACCGCACATCGGCAGGCACCCACTCGTCTCGATGAACAGGATGCCGGCATCCGCCTCGGGACGCGTCGGCGGCAGCAGGAAGCCGCCCGACATCATGTCGTGGCCGCGTGGCTCGAAGCAGAGTCCCGTCCGGATCCAGTCGAAGCGTTCGAGGAAATCCTGCCGACGCTCGCTCATCGAGGCCCCGCGCAGGAGCGGAGTGCCGCCCGCGACCAGCCGCACCGGGTTTCCCGCGGTGTGGCCGTCGATGCAGAAGAACGTATGGCGCATCGGGGAAGTCGGGACCTTCAACGGGTTCCCGGCAGCGCGGGACGCGACCGTGCCGCGGCCTCGACCATCGCCGTCACCTCGGTCCGCCTCGCGCCTTCGAGCGGCAGACGCGGCGCGCGCACGCGCTCGCTGCCCCGACCCATGATCTGCTCGGCGAGCTTGATCGATTGGACGAGGTCGTGCTCGGCATCGAGGTGCAGAAGCGGCATGAACCAGCGATAGATCCGAACCGCCGTCGTGAAATCGCCCCGTTGCGCGGCTTCGACCAGCGCCACCGACTCGCGTGGAAAAGCGCTCGTCAGGCCGGACACCCAGCCGACGGCGCCGAGCATGAGAGCTTCGAGCGCCACGTCGTCGAGGCCGGCCATCAGCGTGAACCGGTCGCCGAACGCGTTCCTCAGATCGGTGAAGCGGCGGGTGTCGGCCGCGCTTTCCTTCACCGCGACGATCGTGGGCACGTCGGCCAGACGGGCGAGCACGTCGATGGTGATGTCGACCCGGTAGGCGGGCGGATTGTTGTAGAGCATGACGGGAAGCGCGGACGCGGCGGCGACCCCGCGGAAATGCGCCTCCAGCTCGTTCGGCTTCGGCACGTAGACCATCGCCGGAAGCACCATCAGCGCGTCGGCGCCGAGCCGCTCGGCATCCCGAGCGAACGCGACCGCGCGCGGCGTCGTCATCTCGGACACCCCGACGACGATCGGTACGCGGCCGGCAACGACCTCGCGGGCCGCCTTCAGGACCGCGCGCTTCTCGTCCGGCTCGAGCGAATTGTTCTCGCCGCACGTTCCCATGACCACGAGCCCGTGCACGCCGTCGCGCACGAGGGCGTCGAGCACGCCCTGTGTCGCATCGAGATCGACCGACAGATCATGCCTGAACTGCGTGGTCGCCGCCGGAAACACCCCAGACCAGTTCATGCCCGTCGCCCGTGCTTGCGTGGAGAAGTTTTTGGATTACCGTATACGATATGCGGTCGCAAGGCTCGGTGCGGAGAAGGCTGGAAGACGGGGAGCGCGGATCCGGTCCGTCGGACCGGACGCGGGAGATCCGATGACCGGACCGTCCGGCGACCGCGTCGGAGAGCGGTTCGCATGCGCCTGACATCCGCGGTGTCCCGGCGCGCGCTGCTCGGCGGCGTCTCGGGCAGCGCGCTGGCCGCCGTCCTCGTGCCGGAGCGCGCCCTGGGCGCTTCGGCCGCCGCGACGCCCGTCCCGATGGAGGCGGTGCGCCTGCTGCCCTCGGCATTCCTCGACGCGATGACGGCGAACGCCGCCTACATGAAGCGGCTGGAGCCCGACCGGCTGCTGCACAACTATCGCGAACAGGCGGGGCTGCCGCCCCGGGACGCGGTCTACGGCGGATGGGAATCCGAGACGATCGCCGGCCACACGCTCGGCCACCTCCTGAGCGCGCTCTCGCTGCTCCACGCGCAGACCGGCGACGCCGACGCGAGACGCCGGGTCGACGGCATCGTCGCCGAGCTCGTGCTGTGCCAGGGCCGGAGCCCGGACGGCTACGTCGCCGGCTTCACGCGGACGCGCGACGGGCGGACGGAGCCAGGGCGCGTCGTGTTCGAGGAGATCAGGGCCGGCCGGATCCACGCCACCGCCTTCGATCTCAACGGCGCCTGGTCGCCACTCTACAACTGGCACAAGCTGTTCGCCGGCCTCCTCGATGCCGATCGCTACTGCGGCAATGCGCAGGCGCTCGGCGTGTGCACGCGCCTCGCGTCCTACATCGGCGGGGTCTTCGACGCGCTCGACGACGACCAGGTGCAGGCCGTGCTCGTCTGCGAGTACGGCGGCCTGAACGAGAGCCTCGCCGAGCTCTCGGTCCGCACGGGCGACCGGCGCTGGCTCGCCCTGGCGGAGCGCATTCGCGACCACCGCACCCTCGACCCGCTCTCCCGCGGCGAGGACAACCTCGCCGACCTGCACGCGAACACGCAGATCCCGAAGGTGATCGGCCTCGCGCGGCTCCACGAGATCACCGGACGCGCCACCGACGCGGTCGCGAGCGCGACCTTCTGGTCGGCCGTGACCGCCCACCACAGCTACGTCATCGGCGGCAACGGCGACCGCGAGTACTTCACGGCGCCCGACACCACCTCCTCCTACGTCACGGAGCAGACCTGCGAGACCTGCGCGAGCTACAACATGCTCAAGCTGACGCGATATCTCTATGCGCGGCACCCGGTCTCGGCGTTCTTCGACTACTACGAGCGCACGCAGATCAACCACATCCTTGCCCAGCAGAACCCGCGCACCGGCATGTTCGCCTACATGACGCCGCTGATGTCGGGCACGCGCCGCGACTACTCGACGCCGTTCAACGATTTCTGGTGCTGCGTCGGCACCGGCATGGAAAGCCATGCCAAGCACGGCGACTCGATCTTCTGGCACGCCGGCGCCGACACGCTGCTGGTGAACCTCTTCGTCCCGTCGCAGCTCGACTGGAACGGGATCGGCCTCGCGATCGAGACCGACTACCCGCGGGCCGGGCTGGTCACGCTCGCGATCACCGCGAGCCGGCGCACCCGTCCCTGGACGCTCCGCATCCGCGTTCCCGGATGGTCGTCCGCCACCGCGGCACGGCTGAACGGCGTCCCGATCTCCGCCGCCCCCGACGGCCGCGGCTATCTCGCGATCCGCCGGCGCTGGCGGCCCGGCGACCGCGTCGCGCTCGCGCTCGACATGCGGCTCCGCATCGAGCATCCGCCGGGCGCCTCCGACACCGTGGCGTTCATGCGCGGACCCGCCGTGCTGGCCGGCGATCTCGGACCGGCTTCCGAACCGTTCGACGGCACCGCGCCGGCGCTGGTCGCCGACGATCTGCTCGGCGGGATCCGGCCGGCCGAGCATCACGATCCGTGCTTCGTCACCGCCGGCATCGGACGGCCGCGCGACCTCACGCTGACCGCGTTCGCCGCCCAGCACGACCGCCGGAGCGCGGTCTATTTCCCGGTCTTCACCGAAGCGGGCTGGACCGCCGAGCAGGCACGGTCCCGGGCGGACGAGGCCGCACGGCGCGCGCTCGCCGCGCGCGCGGCCGATGTCCTCGACCCGGGCGAGACGCCGTCCGAACGCGATCACGCCCTCGCCGCGTCGCAGTCCTACGCGGTGACCTACCGGGGCCGCCATGGTCGCGACGCGCGGTCCGGCGGCTTCTTCGCCTTCACGATGCGCACGGCGCCCGGTCCGCTCTCGCTCCGCCTCACCTATTGGGGCGAGGAGCGGCAGCGGATGTTCCGCGTCCTGGTCGACGAGACCGAGATCGCGCGCCCGGTGCTCGACGCGTCGCATCCCGGCCGGTTCTTCGACGAAAGCTACCCGATCCCGCTCGCGATGACCGCGGACCGGTCGAGCATCCGGATCCGCATCGTGCCGCTCCCGGACCACTCCGCGGGCCCGGTGTTCGGCGCCTACCTCCTCCCGCCGACGAAGGAGACGACCCTTTGAGCGAACCTCTCGACGCGCTTCGCGCCGCCGTCGCGCAGGCGGGCCTCGACGGCTACGTCGTGCCGCGTGCCGACGAGCACCTCGGCGAATACGTGGCACCATCCTCGGAACGACTTGCCTTCGTGTCCGGCTTCACCGGCAGCGCCGGCACCGCGATCGTGACGGCGGACCGTGCGGCGCTGTTCACCGACGGCCGCTACATGATCCAGGTGGTCGACGAGACCGGTCCGGGCTGGGAGCACCACCACGTCCACGAGCATCCGCCGGCGCGCTGGCTCGACGGGCTCGGCGGCAAGGATCTCAGGATCGGCTACGACCCGAGGCTGATGGCCTCGTCCGGGCTCGAGGCGCTTCGCGGCTCGTGGGGAGAGCCGGTGGCGGTCGGCGACAATCTCGTGGACCGGATCTGGCACGATCGGCCGCCGCCGCCCGCCTCGCCTGCGATCGAGCAGAGCGAGGCGCTCACCGGCCGCACGGGCGCCGACAAGCGCGCCGCGATCGCCGCCGCCGTCCGCGACGCCGGCGGGGATGCCGTCGTGCTGTCCGATCCCGCGTCCGTCTGCTGGCTGTTCAACATTCGGGGGACGGACCTCGACCACACGCCCGCCGTGCTGGCGCACGCGCTGCTGCTCGCCGACGCGACGGCGACCCTTTTCCTGGACCCCGACCGGGTCTCCCCGGAGTTGCGCCTGGCATTCGGCCCCGCGGTCACGGTCGTGGCGCCGACCGCGATTCCCGACGCGCTGGCGAGCCTTGCCGGACGGCGCGTGCTGGTCGATCCCAAGCGGACGCCGGTCTGGTTCAGTCAGGTGCTCGAGGGTCACGGCGCGACGGTCGTCGGCGAGCCCGATCCGTGCCTGGTGCCGAAGGCCTGCAAGACGGCGGCGGAACGGCGGGCGGTCCGCGACGCCCACCGTCACGACGGGGCGGCGCTCTGCCGGTTCCTTCGCTGGATCGAGCTCGACGGGATCGGCCGGACGGAGATCGAGGCCGCGGAGCGCCTGCTGGCGTTCCGCCTCGAGACCGGCGCCTGTCGCGGCGCCTCGTTCGATTCGATCTCGGCCGCCGGCGCGAACGCGGCGCTGATGCACTACCACCCGAAGCCGGCGACCGCCGCGACGCTCCAGGCGGGCATGCTCTACCTGATCGACAGCGGCGGCCAGTACGACGGCGGCACCACCGACGTCACCCGCACGGTCTGGCTCGGGGACGCGGCGCCGCCGCTCCATCTCCGCGACACGTTCACGCGCGTTCTGCAGGGCCACATCGCCCTGTCCGTCGCGGTGTTCCCGGACGGGACAACCGGCCATCGGCTCGATGGTCTCGCGCGGCTGGCGCTCTGGCGCGCCGGCCTCGACTTCGATCACGGCGCCGGGCACGGGCTCGGCAGCTTCCTATCGGTCCATGAATGGCCGAACGCCTTCTCGGCGCGGCCGTCCACCGATCCCGTCCGCGAGGGGATGGTGTTGACCAACGAGCCCGGCTTCTACCATACGGGCTCGCACGGCATCCGGCTCGAGAACGCGATGGAGGTCGTCGCGGCGGCGGTCGGCGACGGCGCGAGCCGTTTCGTCCGCTTCGAGGCGCTCACGCTCGCGCCGTTCGATCGCACGATGATCCTGACCGAGCTTCTCGCGGATACCGAGCGCGCCTGGATCGACCTCTATCATGCGAACGTCGCGGCCACGCTCCGGCCGCTCCTCGACGACGCCACGGCCGGCTGGCTCGAGCTTGCCTGCCGCGCGCTCTGAGTTCCCGCCCCGGGGTCCCGCCTGCCCGAGGACGGGCACGATGTCGCAGTGGGGCAGGTTCGGGCGACGGGTCCTTGCCGCGATCGCCCTCGCTCCCGCGACGTGGTCCGAGGCTCCCGCGCGCGCCGCGCCCGACGCGTCGTGCGGCACCATCGTCATTCCGAGCGGTCTCGGCTTCGCCGAAGCCGACTCGGTGAACACGCTGCACCCGCTGTTCGGCAACGGGCTCGAGCTTGCGACCTCGACCCTGCTCTACCGTCCTCTCGTGGCCGTTGGCGCGGATCACCACCTCGACTGGCGGGAGAGCCTGGCCAGCTCGGTCGCGCCGAACGGGACCGACACCGCGTTCACGATCACGCTCCGTCCGGCGACATGGTCCGACGGACAGGACGTGACGGCCGCGGACGTCCTCTACACGTGGAGGCTGATCGAGGCGCTCGGTCCGGCCTACGAGGAATACGGCCAGGGCGGGATCCCAGACCTCGTCCGCGACATCACCGCGCCGGACCGCCGGACCGTCCGGATCCGAATGCTGCGGCCGGTGAACCCGGAGTGGTTCGAGGACGCCGGCCTCCCGCTCCTCGTTCCGCTGCCGGAACACGCCTGGGGCCCGATCGGCCTCAGGAAACAGGAGGCGGAGCAGAGCGAAGCCTCGTTCTACCGGGTCGTGGACGGGGCATTCCGCCTCGCCTCGCTCGCGATCGGACGCGATGCGGTGTTCACACCCAACCCGTCCTACCTGGGCCACCCGCCGAACTATTCCCGGCTGGTGCTCCGCTTCTTCAACGGCAGCGACGCGCTGGAGGCGCTGCGAACCGGCCAGGTCGATGCGGCAAACCTCCCGGCCCTGCTCCAGGGCGCTGGTGGCCCGCGTCTGCCCGGGTTCGACCGGGTTCCGCTCGGACCGCTCTGGCTCGACTACGCCATCGTGCCCAACCTCGCCAATCCGGCGACCCCGTTCTTCGGCGATGCGGCGGTCCGGCACGCGATCGCACGCGCGATCGACCAGCGGCGCGTGATCCGTCTCGCGCTGCACGGCGCCGGCATCGAGCAGCACGGCTTCGTGCCGGCGTCCTGGACCGGCTTCCTTCCCCCCGACGAGCACGCCGGCCGGTCGCCCGTCTCCTACGATCCCGGCGCCACCGCGACCGAACTCGACCGGGCCGGCTGGCGCCGGTCCGCACCGGGGGCCGCCCGCTCGAAGGACGGGCAGGCGCTCGCCTTCACCGTGCTGGTCGATGTCGACGACGACGCGTCGATCCTGATGATGCAGATCGTGCAGGAGGAGCTCGCGGCGGTCGGCATCCGGATGCGGATCCACCAGCTCGAGTTCAACCAGCTGATGGCGCGCGTGGTCGGACCGGCGTCCGGCTGGGACGCCGTCCTGTTCTCGCAGCCGAGCTCGGCCTATCCGGACGCGACGTCGGCGCTCGCGACGGACAGTGCCGACAATTACGGCCGGTTCTCCGATCCCGTCACCGACCGGCTGATCGCGCTGGCGATCGCGTCCCCGGACCCGGACCCGCTCTACCGGCTCGAGCGGCGCATCGAGGCCGAGCAGCCGGTGATCTTCCTGCCGGCACCCAGTGTCACCGTGCTGCGCCGCCGCGGGCTCGACGGGATCGATCGGCTGGTCGATGCCGTCGGGAACTGGCGCCCGGAATACCTGTCATCCAGGGTCTCGCGCTCCTGCGGGGCGCCCCGTCCGACCCTTGCGGCGGGCTTTCGGGCCCGGCGCGGCAGCGGCCCGACCGGTTCCTGAGGTCGCTGCGTCACGCCGGCCGGACGAACCCCGCTCCGTCGCGGAGCCGGCGGAGGTGGCGCCGGATAGGATGTCGGACGGCCGCCGGAGGGTCCGCCGAGATCCCGATCGGGCTGCCCGCGCCGATCGTTGACATCGGCGTGACCGCCATGGTGTCTGCCCGCACCGCGACTGCGGAAGGCAACCCGGGGCGCCGATGTCCGCATTTGTCTCCTCGGCCTGGTGGCGTCCGACCGGGCTCGACCGTTACGTCTTCCGCCAGCTCGTCGTCGCGCTCGTCGCGACGACGGTCGCCCTCGCCGCCCTGATCTGGCTCACCCAGTCGCTCCGCTTCGTGACCCTGGTGGTTGATCGCGGCCTGTCGCTCTGGACCTTCCTCGAGCTCACCGGGCTGCTGATCCCGGGCTTCGTCGCGGTCATCCTGCCGATCACCACCTTCGTGATCGTCCAGTTCATCTACCAGCGTCTGGCGTCGGACCGGGAGCTGACGGTGATGCGGGCCGCCGGATTGTCGCCGCTCGCGCTCTCGCGCCCGGCGATCGGCTGCGCGGTCCTGGTCGCGATCGCCTGCTACGGGCTCGACATCTGGGTGGTGCCGGCGAGCTACCACGAGTTCCGCACCTTCCAGTTCGAGATCCGCAACCGGATCGCCGCCTTCATGCTCCAGGAGGGCGTGTTCACCCCGCTCTCGTCGGCGATGACGGTCTACGTCCGCCACCGGAGCCCGGACGGGACGCTGCACGGGATCCTCGTCGAGGACGACCGCCAGCCGGACCGGCACGCCACCATCCTCGCCGAACGCGGACGCCTGATCGAAGGCGCGGACGGGACGCCGGACGTGGTGCTCTATGACGGCTCCCGGGAAGAGGTGGACCGCCACACCGGGCGGCTCGACATCCTGACCTTCGCCGAGAACACGATCGCGCTGACCAACGACGACCGCGACGACAACGCCCAGTTCCGCGACGCGAGCGAGATGTCGATCCCGGAACTGCTGCATCCGGATCCGCACACCGTGCTGGCCCGCGACCGGGGCAAGTTCGTGGTGGAGGCGAACCGGCGGATGACCGCGCCGCTGACCGCGATCGGTTTCGCGCTGATCGCCCTCGCCTCCGTGCTCAAGGGTGCGTTCTCGCGCAACGGCAACGTCGTCCGGCCGCTGCTCGCGATCGGCGCGGTGGTGGCGCTGCTCGCCGCCGGGCTGGTGATCCAGAACGTCGCCTCCCGGATCCCCGCGCTGATCCCGCTGATGTGGTTCAACGCGACGCTGCCCGCCGTGGTCGCGGCCGTGTTCCTGTTCGGCCCGACGCTCGGCGAGCGGGTCCGCCCGGCCGCCGCGCCGGCGGCGGCAGGCTGAGCATGCCGGCCGCGGCCACGCTGTCGTTCTACGTCGCACGCACCTTCTCGATCGCGGTCGGCGCGATGCTGCTGTCGCTGACCGGCCTCGTGTCCCTGTTCGACTATATCGAGCTGCTTCGGCGGGCGGCGACACGGCCCGACGTCTCGTTCACGCTGCTGACCGAGATCTCGGGCCTGCGGATCCCGTTCTACGCCGTGCAGATCCTTCCCTTCGCGGTCCTCCTCGGCGGGATCCTCGCATTCTGGCGGCTCACGCGATCGTCGGAGCTGATCGTGGCACGGGCCGCCGGCGTCAGCGCCTGGCAATTCCTCGCCGCCCCGCTGACCTGCGCGATGCTGTTCGGGGTGCTGGCGACCGCGGTCGTGAGCCCGATCTCGTCGGCGATGTACGGCCGCGCCGAGGCGCTCGAGGACGCGGCGATCAGCACGGTGCCGAGCGCGGTCGCGCTGGACGGCGGCCAGCTCTGGCTCCGCCAGGCCGATCGCGGCCTGGTTCCGGACGGCGTCGCGATCCTGCATGCGCGCCATGTCGAGCTGCACGGCAAGGTCCTCGCCGTCACCGAGGTCAGCGTGTTCCGGCTGGACGGCAGGGATCGGCTGCTGTCGCGGATCGAGGCGCGGAGTGCCTCGCTCCATGCGGGCGCCTGGTTGCTTTCCGGCACGCGGACCCTGAAGCCGGACCGCCTGCCGATCGCGGTCGGCACCATGCTGCTCCCGACCGATCTCACCGTGCGTCGCGTCCAGGAGGGCTTCGCCTCGCCGGACACGCTGTCGGTGTGGCAGCTGCCGTCCTTCATCGCGCTGCTGGAGCGGTCCGGCTTCTCGGCGGTCCGGCACAAGCTCCGCTTCCAGAGCCTGCTCGCGCTGCCGCTGCTCGCCGGCACGATGGCGCTCGTCGCCGCGGGGTTCTCGATGCGGCCGGCGCGCCGGGGCGGGACGGCGCGGATGATCGGGAGCGGCGTCGGCGCGGGTTTCGCGCTGTTCACGATCTCGAAGATCGCGGAGGAGTTCGGGCAGAGCGGAGCGCTCCCCGCCGTGCTCGCCGCCTGGGCGCCGGCCGGCGCCGGGCTGATGTTCGCGCTCGCCCTCCTGCTCCATCTCGAGGACGGCTGACGATGCGGCCGTGCCAGCGTCTCGCCGCCGTCTGGATCGCCCTCGCGGTCGCGCTCGGCGTCGCGCCGCCGGCCGCACGCGCGCAGCTCTCCCATCTCGCCGCGGGCGGCGCCGGCCAGGGCGGCGGCAACCACAACGCGCCCGTGACCTTCCAGGCCGACCACGTCGCGTACGACAGGAGCCGGGCGCTGATCACCGCGTCGGGCCACGTCGTCGCCTGGCAGAACGGCAACGTCCTGCTCGCCGACAAGGTCACGTTCGACCGCAACACCAACGTCGCCGCCGCCTACGGCCATGTCGCCCTGGTGCAGCCCGATGGCGAGGTCCTGTTCTCGAACTACGCCGAGCTCACGCAGGGCATGCGGCAGGGCGTGCTGGAGGGGATGCGGGCGCTGCTCGCGCAGAACGCACGCCTCGCGGCGAACGGCG
This sequence comes from uncultured Acetobacteraceae bacterium, assembly GCA_964249405.1. Classification (GTDB taxonomy): domain Bacteria; phylum Pseudomonadota; class Alphaproteobacteria; order Acetobacterales; family Acetobacteraceae; genus CAXTPV01. The sequence goes on from CAXUBX010000026.1 coordinate 19,649, forward strand.
CGCGCCGCTTCGAAGGCAAGGTCAACGACCTCTCGCGCGCGGTCTACACGGCCTGCAACGTCTGCGCGAAGCACCCCGAAGAGGCGCCGTTCTGGCAGCTGCGCGCCTACGACGCGACGCAGGACGTCGAGCACAAGAGGATCGAGTATCGCGACGTATACCTCGACATGCTGGGAGTGCCGGTCTTCTACTTTCCGTACTTCTCGATGTCGGATCCGTCGGTGCGCCGGCAGAGCGGCTTCCTGATTCCGGACATCGGCTTCAGCGACGACTATCTCGGCACGTTCGTCACGATCCCCTACTACTACGTGATCGGCCCGTCCTCGGACGTCACGCTCACCCCGCTGTTCGCCACCGGTTCGGGACCGCAGCTCACGGCCGAATACCGGCGCGACTTCGACAACGGCATCATCCGGATCACCGGCGCGGTCGCCTACGACAGCTCGAGACAGACCACGGGCTCGAGCGTGTTGCCGACCGACGACGTCGCGCTGAATTCCCCCGAGGGCTACGTCTTCGCCCATGCCCGCTTCACCTGGAACGACCACTGGGACTACGGCGCCGACGTCAACCTCGCGACCTCGGCCAACTATCTCCGCGACTACCGGATTCCGGGCTACGGCGCCGACGTGCTCGGCAGCACGGCGTTCCTGGAGGGGTTCGGCGTCGACAGCTATACGCGGCTCGACACCTTCGCCTACCAGGGCCTCAACCAGTACGAGGTCAACGACAGCGTCCTTCCCTGGGCGTTGCCGCGCTACCAGTACGACCTCGTGCTCCCGAAGGACGGGCTGGGCGGTCGGCTCCGGGTGGACACGGAGGATTTCTACGTCTACCGGCCCGACGGCACGTCGGACCAGCGCGCCGCCCTGGTGCTGAACTGGGATCGCGACGCGCTCGGCCCGCTCGGAACGCTCTGGACGCTGACCGGCAACCTCCAGAGCGAGGCCTACAACGCGACGAAGCTCGACCTGCTGCCGAACTACGACAACGTGAGCGAAGCGCAGACCGCCCAGGCGCTGCCGACCGCGGCGTTGAAGGTCGCCTGGCCTCTCGTCCGCCTCGGCGCGCACGGCGCGAGCCAGACGATCGAGCCGATCGCCCAGCTGATCGCCGCACCGCAGAGCGGCAACTCGATCCACGACAACATCCCGAACGAGGACAGTCTCGACTACGTCTTCACCGATGCCTCGCTGTTCTCGCTGAACCGCTACGACGGGATCGACCGGCAGGATGGCGGGCTGCGCGCGAACGTCGGCATGCACGGCAACTGGACCTTCCAGAACGGCATGTACATCGATGCGCTGGCCGGCGAGAGCTTCCGCCAGCACATCGACGCCAACATGATGCCGGGAACTGGCCTCGAGGGTCACACGTCCGACGTCGTGAGCCGCGTGACGTTCGTCCCGACACGGTGGCTGGACCTCACGGTCCGCGACCGGGTCGATCCGGCGAACGGCGACATCACCTTCGCCGACGGGCTCGTCACCACCGGCGTCGACCTGTTCCGGGTCGGCGTGGGCTATGTCTATAGCTCGACGAACCCCTACTACTACGACGATACCGACTTCCGGGAGGCCGCCCAGGTCTCGCCCGCCTTCTTCCTGCCGCGGAACGAGATCACGGTGAACGCCTCGACCCATGTGGGGCACTGGCACCTGTCGGGATCGGTCGAGGACAATCTCTCGAACGAGCAGTATACGAGCTATACCGGGTTCACCTCCGGATCGAAGCTCGTCGCGATCGGCGGCGACCTCGCCTGGTCGAACGACTGCTTCACCGCCAACCTCAACTACTCGGACCGCTTCACCTTCATCAACGGCGACGACGGCGACCGCACCATCCTGCTGACCTTCGTGTTCAAAACGCTGGGCGCGATCGGCGTCAACGGATAGAACGCGCCAGTCCCCGGGAACGACACGCCATGACCCGATCCCCGCTTCCAGCGCTTGTCATTGCCGCAGCCCTGGCCGCACCGCTTGGCGCTCACGCCGAGGCGGCGCACCGCCACCCGCGCCATCACGCGACGGGGCCGGGCGGCGCGGCTTCCGCGGCCGCCGCCCCGACGATCCCGGCCGACAGCATCGTCGCCGTGGTGAACGGCGACGCGATCACGGAGGCGGATGTCGAGAACCGCGAGAAGCTGTTCGCGCTCTCGACCGGTCTCGGCATCGACCCGGCCGTGCTGACCCGGCTCAGGCCGCAGATCACGGAGCAGCTGATCAACGAGAAGCTCAAGCTGCAGGAGATGCAGCGCCGGAAGATCGTGATCACGCCGGACCAGATCTCGAAGGCGATCGCCGGCATCGAGAGCCGCAACGGCCTGGCACCGCACGCGCTCGAGAACCGCCTGTCGGCCGAGGGGGTGTCGCAGACGACGCTGATCGACCAGATCCGCGCCCAGATCGGGTGGGAATATGTGCTCCGGGGCGATCTCGGACAGCGCGGACGCGTGACCCCGCAGGAGATCGACGCGCGCGAAAACCTGCTGAAGCAGGAGGCGGGCGAGCCGGAATACAACATCAGCGAGATCTTCATTCCGGTCGAGGATCCGACCCACTCGACGGATGCCGAGCATTTCGCATCCACCGTGATCTCGCAGCTCCGTGCCGGCGCCGCCTTCGGCGTGGTCGCCGCCCAGTTCGGCCAGGGCGAGAGCGCGCTCGACGGCGGCGTGCTCGGCTGGGTCGAGGAGAGCCGCCTCGATCCCGAGGTGGTCGCGGTGCTCCGCCAGATGCCGATCAACGCGGTCAGCAACCCGATCCGCGTCGCCGGCGGCTACGACATCGTGACCCTGCACGGCAAGCGGACGGTCGGAAACCAGATGGAGACGGTGCTCCGCGTCCGCGAGGCCTTCTTTCCGTTCACGGCCCGTCTCGACCCGCAGAACCCGACCGCCCAGCAGCAGGCGCAGCTCGCCCATGCGCGCGCGAGCGTCGGTGCATCGTGCGACGCGCTGGCGGCGACGGCGAAGGCGCAGGGCGAGGTGCGGCCCGCCGATCCCGGACCGCTTCTTCTCGCCAACCTCAACCCGCAGATGCAGACCGTGCTGGCGCCGGTTCCGGTCGGCGGCACGACCAAGCCGCTCGTCTCGATCGACGGGATCGCGGTGATCGGCATCTGCTCGAAGGATCAGGAGAACGTCGCCCTTGAGACCCGCGATCAGATCGCGAACTCGCTCCTGAACGAGCGCGTCGATCTCGCCGGCCGCCAGGAGAGCCGGGATCTCCGCCGGCACGCCGTGATCGACGACCGCGCGAGCTGAGCGATCTGCCACCGCTCGTCGAGGTCATCAGACGGCACGGGCTCTCGCCGCGGAAATCGCTCGGCCAGCACTTCCTCCATGACCCGTCGCTGCTCGCGCGGATCGCGGCGTTGGCCGGGCGGCTCGACGGGCGGCACGTGGTGGAGGTCGGGCCGGGACCGGGCGGCCTCACGAGGGCGCTGCTCGCGAGCGGCGCGGCCCGCGTGGACGCGGTCGAGCTCGACAGCCGCGCGATCGCGGCGCTCGGCGAGCTCGCGGCCCGGTTTCCCGGCCGCCTGGTGATCCACGAAGCCGACGCGCTCGCACTCGATCTCGCCACGCTTTCGCCGGCGCCGCGCCAGGTGGTCGCGAACCTTCCCTACAACGTCGGAACGCCCATCCTGGTCGGGCTGCTGCGGCAGGCGGCAGCCTGGGAGCGGCTGACCCTGATGTTCCAGCTCGAGCTGGCCGAGCGGATCGTGGCGCTTCCCGGCAGCGACGCCTACGGGCGGCTCGCGGTCCTCGCGGGCTCGGTTGCGGAGGCGCATATCGCGACGACGATCCCGCCGGGTGCCTTCCTTCCGCCGCCGAAGGTGCACTCGGCCGTGGTGTCGCTGGTCCCGCGCCCCGAGCAGCCTTCCGCCGCGCTGTTCCGGACGATGGAGCGGGTCACCGCCGCCGCGTTCGGGCAGCGACGCAAGATGCTCCGCGGCGCGCTGCGTCCGCTCGGCGGGGAGGCGCTGCTGGAGGTGACGGGGATCGACGGCACGCGACGGGCGGAAACGCTCACGCTCGACGAGTTCGCTCGGCTTGCGGAGGCAATCCTCGACAGGGAGGAGGTCCGAGCCTGACCACGAGGTCCGGACGCCCGGCCGCCCCGGCCAGCCAGGGACTTGCCCCTTGAGGGGGCTGGCGTTCAGGCGTGCACGGCGCTCGGCACGACCTTCAGGCCGAAGGTCGCCGTGGCGCCACGCCGCTCCGCGTCCAGCATGTAGTCGCGGGTGAACGGCACCGCATCGATCGACCGGGTGAGCTGGAGCTGGAAGTTCATGTGCCTCTGGCGACGGAAGGCGAGTTCGGACCCGATCAGGTAGAGCTCGAACATGCGGCACATCCGCTCGTCGTGCAGCGCCCTGATCCGCTCGCGGTTGGCGGCGAAGCGGGCCCGCCAATGCGCGATGGTGCGTGCGTAGTGCAGGCGGAGGACCTCGCAATCCGTGATCCAGAGCCCGCTCGCCTCGACGGCGGACACGGTCTCGCCGAGCGCCGGCGAGTAGCCCCCGGGGAAGATGTATTTTTCGAGCCACGCGTTGGTGGCCCCGGGTCCGTCGGCACGTCCGATCGCGTGCACCAGTGCGACGCCGTCGGGCCGGAGCGCATCCCGCACATGGCGGAAGAAGGCCTCGAAGTGATTGATGCCCACATGCTCGAGCATGCCGACCGACACCACGCGGTCGTAGCACCGCGCGACACTGCGGTAGTCGAGAAGGTCGAAGCGGACGAGACTGGCGAGGCCCGCCTCGCGCGCCCGCTTCCGGCTCTCGGTGAGCTGCTCGACCGAGAGCGTGATGCCGGTTACGCGGCAGCCGTAGTCGCGCGCCAGCGTGAGCGCGAGGCCGCCCCATCCCGATCCGATGTCGAGCACTTCGAGACCGGGGCGGTCCAGCCTGAGCTTGGAGGCGATGTGCCGCTTCTTCGCCTCCTGCGCCTGCTCCAGCGTCTCCTCGCCGGTCGCGAAGTAGGCGCAGGAATACTGGCGGTCCTCGTCGAGGAAGAGCTGGTAGAGCCGACCGTCGAGATCGTAGTGGTGCGCGACGTTGCGCCGGGACCGCGGCGCCGGATTGTACTGGGCGATCCGGCGTCCGGCACGGCGCAGCAGGTTTCTCGCGTCGACCAGAAGCCCGAGCCCGCCGCCTTCCATGTTCCGCATCAGGAAATCGACCAGCTCGTACAGGGTGCAGTCCCGCGGCTCGATGTCGCCGTCCATCCAGGCCTCGCCGAAGCCGATGGACGGATTGCGCAGGATGCGGGGGGCGACGTCGCGGCTGCGGAGCCGCATCCCGACCCGGTCGCCGCCCTGGCCGTCGCCGAAGCGGGCGATGCGCCCGTCATGGTGCTCGACGACGAACGAGCCCCTCGTGATGGAGCGAGCGAACAGCATGTCGAGCAGACGGGACACGAGCAGGCTTCCCCCCGAGGCAGTGCGGTCGTCGCCACGGACGATGGCGGAGGATCGTCCCTCCGTCAAAACGGACACGCAAAAAACCCCGCCGGCCCGTGCTCCGGCGGGGTCCTCGCGAGACGAGAACGTCGAGGCGATGCGCGTCAGGCGGGCGCGGTCTCCTCGCCTTCGCCGAACACGAATTTCGGGCCTTCCTCCTGATCGGCGCCGATGACCTCGCCGGCTTCCTGCCGCTCGGCCTCCTCCGGCGATCGCGCGACGTTCACCGTCACCGGGATCGAGACCTCGGGATGAAGGGCCACGCGGACCTCGGCGAGCCCGAGCGACTTGATCGGCTGGGCGAGCTCGACCTGCGACCGGCTGATGGTGAGACCCGACGCGGTGACCGCGTCGGCGATGTCGCGGGTCGACACCGAGCCGTAGAGGGCGCCGCTTTCGCCGGCGGCGCGGATGACCACCACGGTGAGGCCGCTCATCCGCTCGGCGAGCCGCTCGGCCTCCTCGCGGCGCTTCAGGTTCTGCGCTTCGAGCTGGACCCGGTCGGCCTCGAACTTCGCACGGTTCTCCTGGCTGGCGCGGATCGCCTTTCCGCCCGGCAGGAGATAGTTGCGGGCGTATCCGGGGCGGACCCGCACCAAGTCGCCCATCTGGCCAAGCTTGTCGATGCGCTGGAGCAGGATCAGTTCGACGTTCTGCGGCATGCCCGGATCCTCCTCACGCCAGGATGTAGGGAAGGAGGGCCAGGAACCGGGCGCGCTTGATGGCGACCGCAAGCTCGCGCTGCTTCTTCGCGGACACCGCGGTGATGCGCGACGGCACGATCTTGCCGCGCTCGGAAAGGAAGCGCGAAAGGAGGCGGACGTCCTTGTAGTCGATCTTCGGCGCGTTCGGGCCCGAGAACGGGCACGACTTGCGGCGGCGATAGAACGGCCGGCGGGCGCCGACCGCGGCGCGGCGGGCGGCTGGGTTGATGTCGGTGGTGTCGGACATGGTCGCCTACTCCGCGTCGGCGGTTTCGATGGCGCGTCCGGCGCCTTCGTCGGTTCCGGGGCGGGCCCGGAACTCCTCGCGATCGTCGTAGCCGCGGCGACGGCCGCTGTCGAAGCGCCCGGCGGGCTTCGGGCCGCGGAAGCCGCGCTCGCGCTCGTCGGACTTGCGCGACAGGATCGCGCTCGGTGCCTCGTCGATGGCATCGACACGGATCGTCATGAAGCGCAGCACGTCCTCGTTGAGCCCAAGCTGGCGCTCCATCTCCGTGACCGAGGCGGGCTCCGCCTCGATGCCGAGAAGCATGTAATGCGCCTTCCGGTTCTTCTTGATCCGGTAGGCGAGCGACCGGACGCCCCAGTATTCGCGCTTGCGGATCGCGCCCTGCTCGCCTTCGAGCCGGGTCCCGATCTCGTCGACGAGCGTCTCGACCTGCTGCTGCGTGACATCGTTTCGTGCGATCAGCACGACCTCGTAGAGGGGCATCGTCATCTCCCTTCGGCTGGTCAACCCGGCCGTCGGTCCCCTTGGAGGACGGCGTGCCCGCGCGCGGCGAGGGCATGGGTATAGCCGGGCGCTCTGCCTCCGAGCTCCCGGCAGGGAAGCCGCGGCTTACACCATGACGCGGCCCAGAGCGCAAGCACCGCTGGGCGCGGCGCGCCCAGACACGCATTCGATCGACATTGCCGGGGTCCAGGCGCCCAGCGCCTGGTGGGGTGCGGGGTGAAACCCCGCGTCTTGATCCGCTGTTCAGCAGCCGCCAGGCCGTCCGACGTTCGCGATGTTCATTTTTGAAGAGATTTTCCGCTCGTTCGGTTCGCCTCGGTGTTTACTCGAAAACGAGCCGGCCCGATAACGAACGTGGCGCCGGATGGATCGGCGTCGTCCGAAAGCCGACGGAGTGCGGCCGGAACGCGAACGCGTTCGCCGCATCGCGGCGGGGGAGGAGGATCGTGGGCGACCTGAAGCCTCGGGATCGGTCGTCGGACCCGCCCATCATGCCGGGCGCCGAGCCGTTCGCGTTCGAGGGCGGCGCGGTCGGCGTGCTCGTCTGTCACGGCTTCACCGGGACGCCGCAGAGCATGCGCCCGCTCGGCGAGGCGCTTCACCGCGCCGGCTGCTCCGTGCTCTGCCCGCTGCTGCCGGGCCACGGCACGTCGGTCGAAGCGATGGCCGCGAGCACCGCGCGGCAATGGACCGCAACCGTCGAGCGGTCGTTCGCGGAGCTCCGCTCCCGCTCCGACCGCATCTTCGTCGCCGGCCTGTCGATGGGAGGCGCGCTCGCGCTCTATCTCGCCGGTCGCCACCCCGACGCGGTCGCCGGCGTGATCGCGATCAACGCCGTCGTCGAGCTCGAGGGCGCCGAGCGGGCCTCCCTGGTGTTCGATCCGGAGGCGCCGCCGGCGGTTCCCGGGATCGGCTCCGACATCAAGGACGGGTCGGCACGCGAGCTCGCCTACGCGTCCGTCCCGGTCCCCGCCCTGGCCGAGCTGTTCGCCCTGGTCGGCGTCACCCGGGCTCTGCTGCCGCGCATCACGTGTCCCGCGCTGGTGGTGACATCCCGCGAAGACCACGTCGTGCCGCCGGCGAACGAGGGGTTCATCCGCGCCCGGATCGGCTCGGCGCGGATCGAGCAGCTCCGGCTCGAGAACTCCTATCACGTCGCCACCCTCGACCACGACCGGGCGCTGATCGGGGACGCTTCGATCCGCTTCATCCGCTCCATCCTCTGACGCTCGGGGACCGGCCATGCGCTTCGTGACACTCGCCGCCGCGATCGGCGCCCTCGTCGCCGCGGCCCCGGCACCGGCCGCAACCGTGACCGTGGGCGCGATCCTGCCGTTGTCGGGGCTGTTCTCAACCCTTGGCCCGCCGGAGCGCGACGCGATCGCCATGGGTGTCGAGCGGGTCAACGCCGCCGGCGGCGTCACCGTCGGCGGCAAGAAGTATACGCTCGCGGTCAAGGTGCTCGACGACGAGTCGAGCGCGGCCACCGTGGGCATCGCCGACTACCGACAACTCGTGCAGGTCGACCGGGTGCCGGTGCTGCTGCTGGCGGACAACACCCGGCTCTACGCCTCGATGTTCAGTCGATTCCCGTTGCCGGTGCTCAACATCCTCGACAGCACCTATCCGAGCATCCTCGACGTCAACCCGCACGTGTTCCTGCTGCGGTCCGACACGCCCGCCTACGTGCCGGGCGGCGTCTGGTACGTGAAGAACGTGCTGCACCGGTCTCGCATCGGCTTCATCGGCTCGACCGCCGACCCGTATTCGGCCGGGATCGAGACATGGGTGAAGAAGGCGGCGGCCGCCTATGGGCTGACGATGGTGGCCGATGTCGACTACCCGCCCGGCACCACCAACTTCGCCCCGTTCATCCAGAGCGTGATGGCGGCCAAGCCGGACGTGCTCTACCTCGGCGGCGTCACGCAGGAGGTGCTGCCGGTCGCCAAGCAGATCTATCAGCTCGGCATCCGCGACCTGCCGGTCATTCACAATTCCGGCGCGACCCCGACCCAGGCGCAGCAGATCATCGGCGAGCCGCTGTACGACGCGGTGATGACGGACAGCTACGACTTCGCGGGCTCGCTGCCCGAGACGTCGCACGACCCGGCAACGGTCGCCTTCTATAAGGCGTTCCTCGCGCGCTATCGCGAGTACCCGGACGACCTCACGATGTGGGCGTTCGACGCGCCGACGGTCCTCGCCGCCGCCATGCAACGCGCCGGCAGCGTGAGCAATCGCGATGCGATCCAGGCGGCGATGCTGGTCGAGAGGGTGCCGCCGGGCACGGTCAGCGGCTGGGTGCCGACCGCCGACGGCAAGCTGTTCCACGATCGCGACGCGCAGACCCTTTCGGAAGGCGTGCGCTGGTGCCCCGGACGGAAGACGATCGCGCCGGCGTTCCTCTACTTCATGCACGGGCTGGACGTCACTCGCCAGCAGGTCGTCGCCGACGGCTGCGGCCACTGACTTGCTGCTCCAGGCGGTCGTGAACGGGATCGTTCTCGGTGCCCTGTTCGCCCTGCTCGGGATGGGCCTGACCCTGGTCTACGGGGTGATGGATGTCCCGAACTTTGCCCAGGCGGGCGTGATCACCGTGTCCGCCTACGTCATGGTCTGGCTCGACGGGGCGGCCGGCTGGCCGTTCTGGGCGGCCGTTCTGGCCGGCATCGCGGCGGCCGCGATCCTGTCGGTGCTGACAGAACGCCTCGCCTACCGCTTCGTTCGGACGCGACCGCTCGCGGCGCCCGTGGTGGCGCTCGGCCTGCTGCTCGTGCTCGACAACGCGGCGCTCGAGATCTGGGGCGGCGATCACCGGTCGCTCTCGCCGCCGTATGCGGGCTCGCTGCTCCGGCTCGGCGCGGTCACCGTGCCCGGGGTCGCGGTGGCGATGGTCGCGACCACCGCGCTCGCGGTCGCGGCGCTGCAACTCCTGCTGCAGCGCACCGCCACCGGCCGGGCAATCCGCGCCGTGTCGCAGAACCCGGAGGCGGCCCGCCTGCTCGGCATCGGGCTCGAACGGCAGTTCGTGATCGCGTTCGGCGTCTCCGGCATCCTGGCCGGGCTCGCCGCCTTCGCCTACGCGCCGACCTATGCGGTGACCCCTTACATGGCCGACGACGTCATCCTTGACGCCTTCGTGGTCGTCATCCTGGGCGGGCTCGGCAACGTCTGGGGCGCGGTGCTGGGCGGCCTGCTGCTCGGCCTCGTCGAGAGCCTCGGCGCCGTCTACGTATCGGCCGCCTACCAGACCGCTCTCGGCTTCGCCGTCCTCCTGCTCGTGATCATCATCCGACCGTCAGGGCTGTTCGCGACCGCCGGCCGACGGGTCGCCTGATGGCGCGCCGCGCCGCACCCTATGCGGGCCTCGCGCTGCTCGGCATCGCCCTCTGGGGGTGCCTGGTCGGCGCCAACGCGTTCTACGCCGGGATCCTGGCCAACATCCTGATCTGGACCGTCGCGACCAGCGGGCTCAACATCATCGCCGGCCTCGGCGGCTACCCGAGCCTCGTTCAGGGCGCGTTCTACGGGATCGGCGCCTACGGCTCGACGCTCGCGCTCATCGCAAGGTGGCCGATGTGGGGCGCAACCGGCCTCGCGGTCGCCGCCGCCAGCCTCGCCGGACTGCTGGTGGGCGTCGTCTTCACCCGGACGCGCGGTCAGTATTTCGCCATCGGCACCCTGTTCTTCGGAGCGCTGACCGCCGTCGTCCTGAACAACTGGGCGTCGCTGACGAAAGGCCCACTCGGCCTCAGCGTGCCGTTCGCGCTGCCGAGCAACGACGCGCTGAACGCCGCGATCCCGCTCGCGGCCTGCCTCAGCCTGGCGCTGACGCTATTGGTATCGCGATCCGGGTTCGGCGGCCGGCTCCGCACGATCCGCGCCGACGAGGACCTGGCCGAACATGTCGGCGTCCCGACCGCGCGCACCAAGCTGCTCGGCTTCGTGCTCTCGGCGGCCCCGGCCGGCCTCGCCGGGGCGCTGATCGCGCAGAGCAACGGCTCGATCTCGCCCGACCTGTTCAACTCGAGCGTCGGGTTCGTCATGTTCGTCGCCGTCAGCATCGGCGGCAGCGGGCGGGTGCTCGGGCCGCTGCTCGGCAGCGCCTGCATCGTCGGCATCCCCGATCTCCTCAACCTGCCCTCCGGCATCGGACTGCTGCTGGTGGGCCTGGTGTTCGTCGCGATCATCATCCTGGTTCCGGGCGGCCTGATGAGCGGGATCGATGCCGCGGTGGGGACCGTCCGCGGGCGACGCCGGCTCGCATGAGCGGGGCATTGCTGATCGCCGAGGAGGTGAGCAAGTCGTTCGGCGGCGTCCGTGCGGTCGACGACATGCGCCTGTCCGTGCCGCGTGGCGCGATCTTCGGCGTGATCGGGCCGAACGGGTCGGGCAAGACCACGTTCCTCGGCCTGCTCAGCGGCACCCACCGGCCGGATCGTGGCCGCCTGACCCTCGACGGCGTGCGGCTTGACGGCCTGCCGGCGCACCGGACGGTGCGCGCCGGCGTCGCCCGTACGTTCCAGACCACGCGGCTGTTCGCCGACTGGACGGTGGCGGAGAACCTCGCCGTCGCCGCCGGCGGCCGGCCCGATGCCTCGCACGACGATGTGCTCCGGCTGGTGGGCCTCGACGGCCAGGGTCCGACCCGCGCGTCGGCCCTGTCCGGCTCCGCCCAGCGGCTCCTGATGATCGCGGTCGCGATGGCGACCCGGCCCAAGCTGCTGCTGCTCGACGAGCCCGCCGTCGGCATGTCGCCGGCGGAGACCGGTTCGCTCGCCCGCGTGATCAGGCGCCTGCGCGACAGCGGCGTCACCGTGATGATCGTCGAGCACAACATGCACCTGATGATGGGTCTCGCCGACCGCATCGTGGTGATGAATGCCGGCCGATGGCTCGCCGAGGGCACGCCGGCGGAGATCCGCGCCGACCCGGCGGTGGTCGCCTGCTATCTCGGACACTGACGATGCTCGTCGTCGAAACGATCACCGTGCGGTTCGGCGGCCTCGCCGCGCTTCGCGATGTCTCCGTCGTCGTCGGTCCGGGCGAGGCGGTGGCGGTGCTCGGCGTCAACGGCGCCGGCAAGACGACGCTCCTGCGTGCGCTCATCGGCCGGGTGCCGATCGCCTCGGGTGCGATGCGTCTCGACGGCGATCCCATCGCCGGCGTGCCGACCGGGCGACTGGTCGACCGCGGTCTCGCGTTGTGCCCGGAAGGCAGGATGCTGTTCGGCGGCATGTCGGTGGAGGACAACCTGCTGCTCGGCGCGAACCGCGCCACACCGCGCGAGGCGCGGCGTCGGCTGGCGGAAACCTTCGCACGCCTGCCCTGGCTCGCGGAACGGCGCCGCAGCCCGGCGGGCGCCCTGAGCGGCGGCCAGCAGCAGCTCGTCGCGATCGGCCGGGCGCTGATGGCGGCGCCGCGGCTGCTGCTGCTCGACGAGCCGTCGAGCGGGCTGTCGCCGGTGGCGATCGCCGAGATCCGTGCCGTGCTCGCCGCAGTCCGCGAGAGCGGCACCGCGATCCTCCTTGTCGAACAGAACGTGCCGCTGGCGGCGGCGATGACGGAACGCGGCTATCTGCTGGCGCGCGGATCGATCGAGGCGGAAGGGCGCACGGAAGAGCTCGCGCGTGACCACCGGCTGACGGAAGCCTATCTGGGCTGAGAGGATCGTGCGGTGCGGCGGGCGCTCCGGGGCGCTCCCGTCACGCGGGAGCACAGTGTCCATCCTTGCGATGGACGCCAGAACCGGCGAGATCACCGCAGACGTGCTGACAGGGAGAGACAACCATGGAGCGTCCCGACTTCATCCGGCACTGGTCGGCGCTCGAGGGCGCGGACGACGCAAGCTATCCCGGCGACACCGAGAAGATGTCGATCGGCGCGCCGCTCGGACGACGGCTCGGCCTCGGCCGGCTGGGAATCCATCATGAGCGGCTGCCCCCGGGACGTCGCACGTCCTACCCGCACGCCGAGAGCGCGGAGGAGGAGTTCGTGTTCGTGCTCGAGGGCAGGCCCGACGTCTGGATCGACGGCACCCTCCACCCGCTGCAGGAGGGCGACGCGGTCGGCTTTCCCGCCGGGACCGGCATCGCGCATACGTTCCTGAACAACACGGCGTCCGAGGTCCGGCTGCTGGTCGTGGGCGAGGCCACGAAGCCGGAAAACCGCATCCACTACCCGCTGCACGAGGCCTACGAGGCGACGCGGATCGATCGATGGACCGATCACGTCGGTCGCACTCTCGGCCCGCATGACGGCGTCCCTCAGGCGTCGCCGCCGACCACGTAGGTGGTGACGGACGACCCGGGCTCGCGGTCGAGAAGCCGGCCCGTGGCGTCGATCCGGGCGGCAGATGGAACGAGGCCGGTCATGCCGGTGACCACGGTGCGAAACACGCGGACGGGGCGCCCGGCCAGACCGAGTGCAGAAAGATCGATGTCCTCCTCGACCGCGGATCGGGACCGGTTGATCACCACGACGACAACGCGCCTTCCGTCCGGCGTGGCGGCGGCGGCGATCCCCTCGCCGCGCACGGCGAGAATGCGGTCGCCGGGGCGGATGAAGCGGGTGTATTGCGCGATCGCGTAGAACTGCCGCTCCGGCCGCGGCCGGCCACGGTCGAAGCCGATCACGCCCCAGTCCGGCTGCCAGAAGCACCAGACCTCCGCTCCGAGATCCACCATCGCCTCGCGGATCGCGTCCGCCATGTCGAGCGCGCCGTCCGACGCGCTCTCGGGCACGAGGCAGCAGCCGACCTCGCTCGCCCAGAGCGGCTTGCCGAGGCGCCGCACCGCGAGGCGAAGCGCCGCCGGATGGCGGCCGGCGTACTGGTGGACGTTGACGCGGCCGAGGGCGGCGAGCGTCGGCCCGTCCATCCGCGCGAGCCAGGAGGTCATCGCATCGAAATCGTTCGGCTCGGTGCCGGAAACGATCGTGCCGGTGCCCCGGAGGTCGGCGGCGACGGCGGCGATGATCGCCGACTGCATCGCCGGCGTCGCGAAACTGCCCTCCTGGTGGTTGCCGGCGACCCACCAGGCGCCGTCGGGCTCGTTCACGGGGCTCACGCTCTCGAAGCGGATCCCGCGCCGCGCGAAGTGCCTCGTGACGGTCGCGAGATAGACGGCGAATGCCGGCACCGCATCGGCGCGGAGATTGTTCTCGCGCGGATGGTCGGCGCCGCCGACGCAACCGCTCACCGTCATCCACCAGGGCGCCGAGTTCGAGAACGCTTCGAGGATGTCGGCGCCGCGCGCGATCGCGTCCCGCAGCATCCGGCGCTGGCTCGCGTCGCGCGACCAGTCGTACGGACGGCCAGGTCCGACGCGGAAACCCTGCATCGCGGCGGTCGGCTGCAGGCCGTGGTCGGGCGGCCGGTCGCAGGCCCGGGTGTCGGGATCGCCGCCGCCGCCGATGTTGTAGCGGACGACGTTGAGGCCGAGGCCGGGACCGCGCGCCGGATCGCCGTAGAGCAGGTCCATGAACTCGGCCCGCGCGACCGGGTGCGGCAGGACCGGCGTGACGCGGGGGCTTCCGTAGACGAGGTTCGCCTCCCAGGCGAGCGCCATCCCGGCCCCGCGCCAGAGCTGGAGCGGTCGCGGAAGGACCGCCGCGCTCCGCGACGGCGCCGCCGGGGGCGAGGTCATCGCGCAGGACGCGAGGAGAAGCGCCGCGAGGAGGGCGGCGGCGAGGCCGGCCCTTCGGGTGGCGGGCGGCCGCGGGATGGCGGCCCTTCCGACACGATCCACCGCGGGGGAGACCTGGGAAGGCATGCGCCTCCGATCAGGGCCGCGGGAACAGGTGCGACGTCTTGCCTTCGAGGCGATAGATCAGGAGCCCGGCCCATTCGTGGACCGCGGCGTCGAGCAACACGAGCCGTCCGTTCAGACTCTCCTCCATCTCGACATCGAACGCCGGCGCGGTCTTGTAGGCGACCGGATCGGCGACGACGTTCCAGCCCGCGCGCCGGAACGCCCCCATCGCGCGCGGCATGTGGATCGCCGAGGTGATCAGGATCCATCGCTGGTCCGCGCTCGGGTGGACGATGCGCGCGAGGAACACCGCGTTCTCGAAGGTCGTCCGGCTCCTGTCCTCGTAGGTGATCCTGCGTCCCGCAAGGCCGAGACCGTCCCACAGCAGGCGCGCGACGTCGGCCTCGGTGAGGTCGCCGCGCCACACCCGCCCCGACCCGCCGGAGAAGGCGAGGCGCCACGCGGGGTGGGCGAGCGCCAGACGGACGAACTCCGTCATCCGCTCCGCGGCGTCGTTCAGCGAAGGGATCCCACGGGCCGCCGTCATCTCGGGATCGACCGCGCCGCCGATCGCGATGATGCCGGTGATCCCCGATGGCGCGGTGCGGAGCGGCGGGAACCGATCTTCCAGCGGGGCGGCGAGCCAGTCGTCGAACGGCACGATGTCGAGCACGAGCTCGAAGGCGACGGGAAGCACGAGAAGCCCGAGGCCGAGCCGCACGCGGCCGCGTCGCCTCGTCCCGGCGACGAGCAGGACGACGCCGGCGACGCCGGACAGCAGGAGCAGCGACGTCGGCTCGGCGAGGCTTGCCACGAGCTTCGAGAGGATGAATCCGCCGGTCGACATCAGCGGGAGACGCCGTCGAGCAGCATCGCATCCCCGACCGACGCGTGGGCGAGCGCGTACCGAGCGGCCGGCGCCTCTCGGCCGGCACGGCGGGTCATGGATGGGGTTCCAGCGAGAACTCGATCTGCTCGTTGAAGATCGAGGCGACGGGCCTGCCGTTCTCGATCGCGGGGCGGAATCGCCAGTTGGCGACGGCGCGGCGCGCGGCATCGTCGAGCGCGGGGTAGCCGGAGCTGGACGCGATGTCCACCTCGGCCGCGTGCCCGTCCGGCGCGATGCTGACGATGAGCCCGACCGATCCCTCCTCGTGGCGCATCGCGGCGGCGCGGGGGTAGGACGGCGGCACGTTGATGCGCGCGTCCTCCGGCGAGGCGGGCACGACGTCCGGGCCGGACACGAGGCCGGTCCCGGGATCCCCGTCGGCATCGAGATTGACCTCCGGGGCCGCCCTCGAAGGCGGCGCCGGGTTCGTCGCGGGGGCGGCCTGCGCCTTGGCGGCACTGGCCGCCGTGCCGGTCTCGCCGGCAGCCGCCGCGACGTGCTCGGCGGCGTCGGGCGAGGCGATCGGCGTCGGCGCGGGTTTGCCGGTGGGCGTCTCCGCCGTCTTCGCGTCCGGGCGCGCCGCCTTCGCCGGCCGGCTGCCGCCGACGCTCGGCGTGTCCTGCTCGATCAGCGCGATCGTCGCCTCCGGCGGCGGCCCGCTCTTCGAGGGGTGCGCGGGCGCGCCGAACAGGAGCGATGCGACGCGCGGCGCCGCGATCAGCCCGGATGCGACGAGGACATGGGCGGACACGGCGAGCACCGCGAAGGGAACGAGGGTTCGCCGGACCCGGCGCGTGCCCGTCGCAAGCGGGATCCGGTCGTTGCTCGCCGGAAGCGCCGGCGGAGCGGTCAAAGAACCACCACGCCGCTGTGCTTGGCCTTGCGCTCCGGCTCGACGTGGATCGTGACGACCAGATCCTCCATCGACGAACGGAGCGCGCCTTCGACGCGGTCGCAGATCTCGTGGGCGTCGTCCACCGTCATCCGGCCCGGCACCACGAGGTGGAATTCGAGGAAGGTGAGCCGGCCGGCCTGGCGCATCCGGAGATCGTGGGCCTCGATCGCCCCGGCGGCACTGCCGCCGACCACGGCGCGGACCTGGTCGAGCACGGCCAGGTCGGGCGCCTCGTCCATCAACCCGCCGACCGAGCTCCGCGTCAGCAGGATGCCCTGGCGGAGCACGTGCACCGCGATCAGGGCGGCGAGGATCGGATCGATCCGCTCCATGCCGGTCAGCACGGTGAGCGCGATGCCGGCGGCGACCCCGCACGAGGTCGCGACATCGGTGAACAGGTGGCGTCCGTCGGCGCGGAGCGCCGGCGAGCGGAAACGACGCCCGGCGCGGACCAGGATCGTGGCCCATGCCCCGTTCAGCAGGGTCGCCCCGGCATTCACGGCGAGACCGCGCCAGGGGGTCTCGATCGGGCGGGGCGCGAGCCAGACCGTCCAGGCCTCGTGCAGGATCAGGACCGCGGCGAGACTGATCAGCACGCCCTCGATCACGGCCGCGAAGAACTCGGCCTTGTCGTGGCCGTAGGGATGGTTCTGGTCGGCCGGCATCGCGGCGAAGCGGAGCGCTCCCCAGGCGAGCGCCGAGGCCGCCACGTTCACCACGCTCTCGAGCGCGTCGGAATAGAGGGCGGCACTGAAGGTGATCCGCCAGGCGATCGCCTTGAGAAGGAATACGACGACGCCGACCGCAACGCTTCCGGCCGCGATCTGCGTCCTCGAGAACAAGGTGCGTCTCCGACCGGTCGGTGCCGGGAAGGGCCTGTCAAACACGGATTATCAGACGGCAGCGGCGATGCAAGCCACGCGTCGCGCTCTCACGCGGACCCGGACGGTTCAGGCGCGGAGCGCGGCGGGGATCGGCAGGCCGAGCCGGTCCGGGATGTCCCAGACCTCGCGGACCGTGCGAACCGGTCTGAACCCTGCCCGAAGATAGGCGGGAAGCGCACGCGGGTGGTCGGCGGTGCAGGTGTTGACCCGGATCGAGGGCGGGCCGGCCGACCAGGCGGCGTCCACCGCGGAACGCAGGAACGCGGTCCCGAGGCGGAGGCCGACGCAATGCGGCATCAGGCCGAAATACGCGAGATTGACGTCGCCACCGCGCCCATCGAGCTCGAAGAAGCCACCCGGCTCACCGCCGCGATAGAGGACGTGCACCGCGATCAGCGGCGAGGCGAGAAGGCGCTCGATCTCGTCGTCGGGCGACGCCCGGCGAAGCCACCAGCAATAGGGGCCTCCGACGGTCGCGTAGAGATAGCGGTAGAAGGCCACCGTCGGCGCGGGAAGCCGGACCACGGCGACATCGTCCGGAAGCGGCGGCGCGGCGTCGTCGGGCCGCCGGTCCATCCGGAGGAACGTGACGTTCACGGCGACCCGGGTCCGAGGACCATCGCCGTCCCGTGACGTCGCCGACAGCATCACCACGGGCCCGCGCCGTCAGTCGTCGAGGAACGAGCGGAGCTTGCGGCTGCGGCTCGGATGCTTGAGCTTGCGGAGCGCCTTGGCCTCGATCTGACGGATCCGCTCCCGGGTGACGTTGAACTGCTGGCCGACCTCCTCGAGCGTGTG
>CAXUBX010000027.1:0-37700 GCA_964249405.1 uncultured Acetobacteraceae bacterium
CGCCCCCCCCCGCGGCGGGCGCCCGCCGTCCGCCGCCGGTCGCGCCGGCCGCGCCGGCGCCGACTGGCGGGATGCGGACTGGTCCGGGGTCGGCGGCGCGGCGGCGGTCTCGCTCGCGAGCGCCACCGCCGCGACCTCGATCGTGGCACTCGGCGGCGTGCCGCTCGGCTACCTGCTCGCCCGGCGCTCCGGGCGACGCTGGCGGCTGCTCGGGCTGGCCGTGCAGATGCCGCTCGCCCTGCCTCCGCTCGGCAGCGGCATCCTGCTCCTGCTCGCCCTCGGCCCGGGAAGCGAACTCACCGACAGCCTGGCCGGCATCGTGCTCGCCGAGGCGTTCGTGGCGGCGCCGTTCGCGATCATCGCGGCCCGGTCCGCCTTCGCCGCCGTGGACCCGGTGCTGGAGGAGGTCGCGGCGACGCTCGGCCACGATCCCGCCGCCGTGTTCCGGCGCGTGAGCCTGCCGCTCGCCGCCCGTATCATCGCGGCGGGGCTGCTCCTGACCTGGCTCCGCGCCTTCGGCGAGTTCGGGGCGACCGTGATGGTGGCGTATCACCCGGAAACCCTGCCGGTCTTCACCTACGTCCAGTTCGGCTCGGCGGGCCTGCCCGCCATGCTGCCGGTACTGGTGCCGACGCTGGGCGTGGCGGCCCTGGTGTCGCTCCTCGCCGCCGCCCTCCTGCGCCCCCGGCCCGGCGGGGCGCCGGAACACGAGATCGCCGGCGATCCGGGCGTCGTCGCGCCGGCGCCGCCGTGTCCCGCGCGCGCCGCGGAACCGCTTCGTCTCCGGACCCTGACCCGTGTCGGCGGCTTCACGCTCGATCTCGACTGGAACCCCGGCGCCCGCCGCCTCGCGATCCTCGGCGCCTCGGGATCCGGCAAGTCGCTGACGCTGCGGGTGCTCGCCGGTCTCGCGGGGGAAGGCGCGACCACGATCCGGCTCGGGTCGCGCGACTTCTCGGCCACCCCGCCGGAAGCCCGTCCGGTCGGCTACGTTCCCCAGGATTACGGCCTGTTCCCGCATCTCGCGGTGGCGCGGCAGATCCGCTTCGCGACCGACCACGACGAGGCATCGGCCAAGTCGTGGACCGGGCGTCTCGGCCTCGGCCCGCTCGCCGGTCGGAGGCCGGACGCGTTGTCGCTCGGGCAGCGCCAGCGGGTCGCGATCGCGCGCGCGCTGGCCCGCCGCGGGACGAGGCTGCTGCTGCTCGACGAGCCGTTCTCCGCCCTCGACGCGCCGCTCCGGATCCGGGTCCGGGACGAGACCCGCCGCTTCGCCGACGGGATCGACGCGACGACGATCCTGGTGACCCACGATCCGGAGGAGGCGATGGGCTTCGCCGACGAGCTCCTGCTGCTCGATCGCGGACGCGCGATCCGGGCCGGACCGACCGAGACGGTGTTCCGTCGCCCGGCGAGCGAGACCGCGGCCCGGCTGCTCGGCGCCGAGGCGATCGGGACCGGGACGGTCGGCGCCGACGGACGCATCGCCATCGGGGACGGGGTCATGCTCGCGGTCGGCGGCGACCAGCTCCCGCCGGCGGGCGCGCCGGTCGCGTGGGCGGTGCGCCCGGGGGCCATCCGGGTCGCGCCGGGCCCGCCCGGCTACCCGGCGACGGTCGTGTCCCGGGACGCCGCGGCACGCTTTGGCCGCCGCCGGCTCCTCGTCCGGCTCGGCGACGCCGTGCTGCCCGTCGATGCCGAGCCGTCCGTGCCGCCGGGGCCCGAGACCGTGTTCCTCGCGATCGACCCGCTCTCGGTCCAGGTCTGGAACGCGGTCATCGCCGCCGGCTGATCAGCAGGGCCCGATCCGACGGAACAGGCCGGTGCATCCGTAGATCCCCCAGAACTGCCAGCGATCGGCCCGGAGCCCGTCCATGACGCCCTGGTAGACGCCGTAGTCGTGCACGTCCGCCATGGCGTTGCGCGGGTCGTTGAAGTCGTGGAACAGCGCGAAGCCGCCGAGCGCGATCACCCGGTGGAGCATCAGGCACGCCGTGTAGACATGGTCGTAGTGGTGGGAGTGATCCACGAACGCGAAGTCGAACTGGCGCTTGATCCTGGCGAGGTTGGCGATCGCCGAGGCCGCGTCGTCCTGGAAGAAGAGGGCGCGCTCGCCGCCGGGACACCCGGCAAGCGTCGCCCGGGAGCTCTCGACCGACAGCGGATCGAGATCGATGCTGATGATCGTGTTGGCGCGACCCGCGTCGAGGCAGGCCCCGCTCATGACGGAGGCGGACAGGCCGCGATACGCCCCGAGCTCGAGGATGTCTCCGGTGCAGTGATAGGCCATCTCGTACAGCTTCAGGGCGTCGGGCGGCAGGAGCCAGCCCTCGATGCCGACGTCGATCATGCCGGACGGGTGCAGCCTCGAGACGAGCTTGCGGTGACTTTCCGTGAGGGTGTCGCCCTCGTAGGGGTAGGTCTTCCGGAACGGCATGTCGAAGCGGCGCTCGGTCGCGGTCTCGCGAAGCGTGAGAAAGGTGCCGGCATGCCGTCTCAGGTCGGGCCGCGCCGCGCCGCCCCGAAGCGCCCGCCCGATCAGCGCGCGGGCTCGCGACCTCGCCCGGGCCGAGATCCGGGCGAGGTCGAGGGCCTCGTCTCCGATGGTCCGGTTCTGGCCGGACCTGAGGCTGGCGGTCAGCGGCATGCCGAGGCGTCGCGGAGGATCTGCATGGCCCCGGTGATAAGACGCCCGGCGCGGCCTTGGCCAGAGCCCTGAGCGATCGCACCGTGGGCGGCCTTCGAGACGTCCGTGACCCAGGCCGACGCGGTCTCAGGCCCGCCCGGACCCCGCCGGCGGCGGGACCGGCTTGTCGTGCCGTCCGGCATTGTTGTCGATCACCTGCTGGATCCCGCCCGCCGCCTCGGTCGCCGCGGCCTCGGCGACGGCGCCCCAGCCGAGATCGAGCGAGTGCGCGGGGACCGCGTTGATCTGGGTAACGTTCCCGGCGTCGTGCCCGGCGCCGTCGAGCACGTGCCAGTCGATCTCGACGACCTGCTGGCCGTCCTTCGGCGAGGCGACGCCGACCGAGGCGACGACCCGGTAGTCCGCGCCGGCGGCCGCATCGGCGATCAGGTCGCCGTGGAAGGCGAGCTGGTGGCGCAGCGCGTCCTCGAGTTCCCGGTCGCCGGAGCCGGGCGCCCCGGACACACCGCCGAGCGCCACCTTCGCCGGGCGGTGCATGAGGCTGTTCGGGTCCGCGTCGCGGATCGAGGCCTGGATGCCGGTCAGCAGGTCCGCGATCTTCGGCGCTTCCGCCGACGCCGTCGCGGCGAGGGCGGTGGCGTCGGCGTCGGCCCACTGCGAGGCCGGCACCGCGGCACCCCGGAGCGCGCCGCGGACCCGACCGCCCGGGGTCAGCACGGTGTAGGTGGGCACCACCGTCTCGCCGGCCAGCGAGGCGGCGAGAACCAGCGTCCAGTCGCCGCGGCGGACCGCGTGGGCTTCGGCGGGCACCGACTGGTCGTCGAGGCTTCGCGCGGTGTCGGCGGCCCAGAGTGCCGCCCCCTCGTTGGTGAGCAGCGACGCGGCAGGGACCGGAACCGAGAGCCGCGCCGGCGGCGGGGCCGAGAGGCGGAGCGCGGTCGGGCCCGGATTGTCCTTGAACGGCTCCGGGAGGTCGCCGCATCCGGCGAGCGGCGCGAGCACGAGCGCCGCACCGAGGAGACGACCACGCCTCACAGGCGGATCGCCGAGATCTGGTGGCCGATCGGACCGCCGCCCGCGAGCGTGCGCCGGCGATGGCTGAAGAAGCCATCGATGTCCTGCCTGGTGTCGATCCCGACCACGACCGCTGCGCCGACCCCGGTTCTCAGGAGCCGGTCGGCACAGAAGCCGGCGAGGTCGAACAGGAAATGACCCGCGCGCGCGGCCGGCACGAAGAACGCGCCGGCGTCGGGGGCGGACGCGATCACGCTGTCCCGCATGTCCGGGCCGACCTCGTACGAAGGCTGCGCGATGCAGGGACCGATCGCGGCGAGGATCCGGGCCGGCACGGCGCCGAGCCCGACCATCGCCGAGACGGTGGCCTCCAGCACGCCCGACGCGGCGCCCCGCCATCCGGCATGGGCCGCACCGACCACGCCCGCCGCCTCGTCGTGCAGCAGGACGGGGGCGCAATCGGCGGTCACGATGCCGAGCACGAGGCCCGGAACCGCGGTGACCATCGCGTCCGCCCGGGCGCCCTGTCCGGCCCGCCAGGGCGAGGTGGCCGTCGCGACCACCGTGCCGTGCACCTGCGTCAGCCCGACGAGCCGGTCCGGCTCGGCGCCGAGACTGCGGGCGACGCGCGCGCGGTTCGTCGCGACATGGCCGGGATCGTCGGCGCCTCCCGTCGAGCAGTTCAGCGAGGCGTAGGGGCCGGTCGAGACGCCGCCCCGCCGCGTGAAGAACCCGTGCGTCACGCGGTCCAGCACCGGCGAGCGGACGGCGTCCGGCAGGACCTCGCTCGCCGGAGCCTGGGGCGGCGTCGTCATTGCGTATGGGCCTCGAAGCCGGGGGGCGTCGGCAGATTGCGCGGCACCACCGCCATCGCCTTGAACAGGACGCCCATGCGCTCGGGCTGGGCCAGGCGGTTCGCCGCCTCCACGAGCGACCCGGCGCGGTCGGGACGCGAGGCGGCGAGGCTCCGGGTCCGCTGGTGCAGGCCGAGACGGGACAGGAAGATCCCCTGCGCGAGCGGCCCGTGGACGATCGCACCCTGCTCCCGCGCGACCGCGGCGAGGCGCTCGAAGCCCACATGCGCGGTGAGGTCGGCGGCTCCGGGATCGCGGAACGGATCGGTCGGCGCCCCGTCCCGGATGGCCTGCAACGTGTCGCCTTCCGGTTCGCCGCCGTAGTCGACCAGGAGCGAGACGGCCTGGCGCCGGGCGAGCGCCCGGACCACCGCCTCCGACGCCGCCGACCGTTCGACGATGTCGCCCTCGGCAGGGTCGGGAGGCGGATCGGCGGGCGGCTCCGAGGCGCGTTCCGCCACCATCCCCGTCGGACCGACGTGACGCTCGGTCCAGCCGGTCCCCCGCCGGACGTGCTGGCGGATCGGCAAGGCGTCGAGGAATTCGTTGGCGAGCACGATCGCGGGGCCGGCGGGAAGCTCGGCGAGCGAGGCGACGATCGCCGCCTCGGGAAACCGCTCGGCGAGGATCGGGGCGAGACGCGGCGAGAACTCGACGAGCCGGAGCCGGAGCGCGGCGGCGAACGGGTGCGCGGCGGTCCGGATCAGCCGGAGCGCGTCCGCCATCAGCGTGCCGCGGCCCGGACCGAGCTCCACCAGCAGCACCGGGTCGGGCCGGCCGATCACGTCCCACATGGCGGCGGCCCACGCCCCGAGAAGCTCGCCGAACACCTGGCCGATCTCGGGCGCGGTGGTGAAGTCGCGGAACGGGTCGTGCGTCGCGTAGTAGGCGGCATTGGCGCGCGCCATGAAGCGGTCGAGGCGTTCGGCCGGTTCCGTCACGACAGGCCCCGCTGCGGTCGAGAGAACGCCATGAACAGGAGCCCGATCAGGAACATCGGCAGCGACAGGAGCTGGCCCATCGACAGGCCGAAGGCGAGGAAGCCGAGGAAGCTGTCGGGCTCGCGGGTGAACTCGGCGGTGAAGCGGGCGACCGCGTAGCCGGCGAGGAACAGTCCGGTCAGGAAGCCGAACCGGGCCCGCAGGCGCGGGCGCGACGCCGCCGCGAACGTCACCGCCAACAGCACCACCCCTTCGAGGAACGCCTCGACAAGCTCGCTCGGGAAGCGCGGAACGTCGTCGACGCGGGGATAGATCATCGGCAGCGGCCACCAGCGTGGCGCCGGACGGCCCCAGAGCTCGCCGTTGATGAAGTTGGCGCAGCGTCCGATCCCGAGCCCGAGCGGGACCACCACCGCGAGCCGGTCGGCGAAGCCGAGGAGCGGGATCGCGTGCCGCCTGGTGTAGATCACGAGGGACGCGACCACGCCGAGCACCCCGCCATGGAAGCTCATGCCGCCGTGCCAGACCTGCAGGATCGCGAGCGGATGCGAGAGGTAGTAGCCCGGCTGGTAGAACAGGATGTAGCCGAGCCGGCCGCCGAGCACGACGCCGAGCACCGCCCAGGTGAGGAAGTCGTCGACCTCGAGATCGGTCGCGACCGCGGGCGTGCGGCGGCAGAGGCGCCGCATCACCCGCCAGCCGATCAGCAGCGAGACGATGTAGGCGAGCGCGTACCAGCGGATCGCGAAGGGGCCGAACGAGACCGCGACCGGATCGAAATCCGGGAAGACGAGCGGGTGCATGGCGTTCGGCGTCGCTCAGACGTAGGGATCGGGGCGGGACAGGTGACCACCGACATAGCGATCGATCCCGTCCTCGATCGTCGTGAAGGGGGCGTCGTAGCCGGCGCCGCGGAGGCGCGCGATCTCGGCCCGCGTGCGGGACTGATAGATCCCGCGAAGGGTGTCGGGCATGTCGATGAACTCGATCCGGACGGCGTTGCCGGCGGCCCGGCACACCGCGCGTGCGACGTCGAGATAGGTGCGGTCCGTCCCGGTGCCGACGTTGAAGAGACCGTCCACCTCCGGATGGTCGAGCAGGAACAACAGCACCGAGACCACGTCGTCCACGTGGATGAAGTCCCGGCTCTGGGCGCCGTCGGCAAGGTCGGGACGGTCGGAGCGGAACAGGCGGGCGGGCTCCCCGGCCGCGACGCGTTCCCAGAGCCGGTGGACCACCGAGATCATCGGGCCCTTGTGGTACTCGTTCGGTCCGTAGACGTTGAAGAACTTGAGCCCGGCGCACTGGGGGGGGAGCGGCTTCCCGTCGCGGCGCCGGGCTTCGACCCGAAGATCGAAGACGTGCTTGGTCCAGCCGTAGAGGTTGAGCGGCCGGAGGGCCCCGAGGCGGGCCGGGTCGTCGTCGAAACCCTCGCTGCCGTCCCCGTAGGTGGCCGCCGAGGAGGCGTAGACGAACGGCACCTCGCGCGACGCGCACCATTCAAGCAGGCGTTCCGACAGCGCGACGTTGGTGTCCCAGGTCAGGTCCGCGTCGCGCGCCGTGGTCTCGCTGATCGCGCCGAGATGGATCACCGCCCGGAGCGGCGGCGAGGCCGCGAGAAAGGCGTCGAGCGCCTCGGGGGCGACGAGACGCGATGGCGGATGACGCTGGAGGTTGCGCCAGCGCCCGTCCGAGCCGAGGCGGTCGGCGACCACGGTCTCGACGCCTCGGGCGGTGAGCCGGGCCTGCAGGTTGGACCCGATGAATCCGGCGCCGCCGGTGACCAAGATCATGGCCGGACGTTATAGGCGTGCGCGCGGTGGCGACCAGCCCCGCGAAACCGGCGGGAGCCCACGGGAATGACCAGGCCGAAATTCATCGATGATCTCGCCGGCGTCGCCGGCGGCGCCCTGTCGGCGCTGACCGGCCTCCGGGAGGAGATCGAGCAGCTCGTGCGGGCACGGATCGACGAGGCGCTCCGCGGCATGCGCCTCGTGCGCCGCGACGAGTTCGACGCGACGGTCGAGCTCGCGGCGAATGCCCGGGCGGCCCACGAGGATGCGGCGCTCCGCATCGCGGCGCTCGAGCGCCGGGTCGCCGCGCTGGAGCGCGGAACCGGAGCGGCGGACCCCTCCGAACCCGAGGATCACCACCACATGACGGAAGAGGGCGGCCTCGGCGGCCCGCCCGCCACTCCCGCCTGATCCCCGACCGGACCGGGAGCAGCGGGCCGCTTGCCAGGATAACCAATGGCCCGCATGCTCACATTGTCGTCGTGCGCGAGACTCCGTCCTGCAACCGGGTTCCGGCACAGGGGGCGGGCGCGCCCGGATCCGGCCTTCCTCCTTCTGGGGAGACCTGCATGTCCGCTCTGAGCATCCAACCCGCCGCAAGCGCCACCAATCCGATCGATGTTCTCGAACAGATCGTCAGTGCCAACGAGTGGGCGTTCGACCGCCGAAGCGACAGCGAGATGGCCGCCGAGGCGCCCGGCAAGTGGTGCGACTACGGGCTCTACTTCAGCTGGTCGCGCGAGATCAGCGCGATGAACTTCACCTGCACCTTCGACCTGAAGGTGCCGGCGCCGCGGCGCCGCGAGCTCTACGAGCTGCTGGCACTGGCCAACGAGCGGCTCTGGCTCGGGCATTTCGGCATGGACGGCGACGACGGCGTCCCGCTGTTCCGCCATTCCATCCTGCTCCGCGGCTCGAGCGGCGCGTCGGCCGAGAGCCTCGAGGACATGGTCGACATCGCGATCACCGAATGCGAGCGCTTCTTCCCGGCGTTCCAGTTCGTCCTCTGGGGGGGCAAGTCGGCGAGCGAGGCGATCGAGGCGGCCATGCTGGAGTGTGCCGGCGAGGCGTGAGCCCGCGCGACGCCGCCGCCGTGAGTGATCCGCTGCCGCCCCTCCTTCTCGTCGGACACGGGCGGATGGGCTCGGCGCTGTTCGCGGGATGGACCGCGCAGGGGCTCGCACCCTCGGTGGTCCTGACCCCTTCTTCGCCCGCCGCCGTCTCGCCGCCGCACCGGTGGGCGAGCGAGGTCGAGGCCGTGCCGGCGGATTTCCGCCCCGCCTTTATCGTGGTCGCGGTCAAGCCGCAGGTCGCACCCGACGTGCTTCCCGCGGTCGGGCAGCGCTTTCCCGCGGTCCCCCTGCTCTCGATCATGGCTGGAAAACGGACCGACGCGCTCGCGGCGCTCGCCGGGACCGAGGCGGTGGTGCGTGCGATGCCGAACACGCCGGCGTCGATCGGATGCGGGATCAGTGGCGTGTTCGCAAGCCGTGCCGTCGACGAGGCGCAGCGCGGGCTGGCCGGGCGGCTGCTCGAAGCCGCGGGCGAAGTCGTCTGGCTCGAACGCGAGGAGCATCTCGACGCGGTGACGGCGGTCTCCGGCTCGGGACCAGCCTACGTGTTCCTGCTCGCCGAACTGATGGAGCGCGCCGGCGTGTCGGCCGGACTGTCGGCGCCGGTCGCCCGCCATCTCGCGCGCGCCACCGTGTCGGGCGCGGGGCGGCTGCTGGAGGCGGACCGGCAGGACGCCTCGATGCTGCGGGCGGCAGTGACGAGCAAGGGCGGCACCACCGAACGCGCGCTGGCGGTGCTGATGGCCGACGACGCCTGGCCTCGCCTCGTCGAGCGCGCGGTCGCCGAGGCCGCCGAGCGGGCGCGCCAGCTGGCGTCCTGAAAGCGGAACCGCCCCGCTCGCCCGGCGCTGGACACGCGTGACATCGAGCGGCGAGAGCGAAGCGATGCAGGACCAGGACGCCGGGGACGACCGCGACTTCGACGAGGCGCTTCTCGGCAGCGCGTTCTCGGAGATCGCCGCGCGCGGCTGGACGCAGTTCCGGCTCGCCGACGCCGCGAGGGCCGCGAGCCTCCCGCTCGCCCGGACGCGGCGGCGCTTCCCGGCCAGGGAGGTCGTCCTGATCCGCCTCGGACAATTCGCGGACGAGGCGGCACTCGCCGACACCGAGCAGGCCGAACTCGCCGGCGGCCCGCCCGCCTCCCCGCGCGAGCGCGTCTTCGACATGATGATGCGCCGAGTGGACGTCTTCCAGCAGCACCGGCCGGGCCTGCTCGCGGTGCTCGACGCGCTTCCGACCGATCCCGCCACCGCCCTGCTGCTCGCAGGCGCGACGCGCGCGAGCCTGCGCTGGCTCGCGGAGGCGGCGGGTCTGCGTCTCGGCGGGATCGACGGCGCGCTCCGGCTCGGCGGCCTCTACGCGGTCTGGCTCGCCGCCGTGCAGGCCTGGCGACGGGACGAGAGCGTCGATCTCGCCGGCACGATGGCGGCGCTCGACCGGGCGCTCGACCGGGTCGCGCGGTTCGACAAGGGGCTGGCCGCCGCGCCGTCGGCATCCGGCGTGCCGGCATCATCGCCGGTCGGCGATCCGGACCTGTCCGACGTGATCGTTCCGCCCGATGCCGCGCCCGCCTGAGGGGGCGGCTCCGACTTCCAAGCCCGACCGCGATGGCGTAGAGCGCCGCGGCATGACCAGGACCTACGCCGTCAAGGAGGTGTTCCCGACGCTGCAGGGCGAAGGCCTGCAGGCGGGACGGGCCGCCGTGTTCTGCCGCTTCGCAGGCTGCAACCTCTGGACCGGTCGCGAGGCCGATCGGACGGTGGCGACCTGTCGGTTCTGCGACACCGATTTCGTCGGCACCGACGGCGAGAATGGCGGCCGCTACGACGCCGCGTCGCTCGCCCTTCGGGTGGCCTCGGTCTGGCGCGGCGGGAACGAGCACAGGCTGGTCGTGCTGACCGGCGGCGAACCTCTCCTGCAGGTCGACGAAGCGCTGATCGAGGCGCTGCATGAGCACGGGTTTTCGGTCGCCGTCGAAACGAACGGCACGGTTCCGGCACCGTCGGGCCTCGACTGGATCTGCGTGTCGCCCAAGGCCGGAACGACGCTCGCGATCACGAGCGGGGACGAACTGAAGCTCGTGTATCCGCAAGCGGAGGCGCCTCCCGCCCTGTTCGAGGGTCTCGACTTCGCCTCGTTCCTGCTGCAGCCGATGGACGGCCCGGAGATCGCACGCGCGACGGCGCTCGCCATCGAGCACTGCCTGGCTCATCCGGTCTGGCGGCTGTCCGTGCAGACGCACAAGACGCTCGGGATCCGATGATCGAACTCTCGCAATCCTTCGGCTTCGAGGCGGCGCACACCCTGGAACGCGACGTGGGAACGGAGGCGAGCCGGCGGATCCACGGGCATTCCTATCGCGCCGAACTCGTGCTCCGCGGCGAGCCGGATGGCTCGAGCGGCATGCTGATCGATCTCGGACGCGTCGCGGACATCATCGAGACATTGCTGACGCGCCTCGACCATCGGCTGCTCGACGAGGTGGACGGCCTCGGACCGGCCACGATGGAGAACCTGGCTCGTTTCATCTACCGGTATGCCAAGCCCGACCTCGCCCCGCTCGCCCGCGTGGTGGTTCGGCGGGACAGCATCGGCCAGGCCTGCGCCTATGAGCCGTAGACGGGCCTACACGACCGGCAGGGCTTGCGACCGGAGGGCGAACGGCGGAAAAGCGTCGCGTCCGCGTGGTGGGGCGTAGCCAAGCGGCAAGGCAGCGGATTTTGATTCCGCCATGCGGAGGTTCGAATCCTCCCGCCCCAGCCCCCGGGATCAGGCTCGGCCGGGCCGGTCCGTCAGACCGCCTTCTTCAAGTTCGGGCTCGCCTTGAAACGGACGGTCTTGCCGGCCTTCACCTTCACCGGTTCGCCCGTGCGGGGATTGAGGGCCTTGCGCGCCTTCGTCTTCTTGACGGTGAACGTGCCGAAAGACGGCAGGGTGAAGCCGCCTTCCTTCTTCAGCTCGCGGACGATCGCCGAGATCACATCGGCTGCGGCCTGGTTCGCGGCCACGCCGGTGCAGTCGATGGAATCCTGGATGACGCCGGCAAGGAAGGCTTTGCTCATGGGACCGCTATGCTCCGAAATCATCGACCCGACTCGGCACGGATCGTGGTGATCGAGCTCTTCTAGGGGCGGAAGCGGCCAGAAGAAAGAGAGTTTGCTAATCTTCGCGAGGGCGCTGGATCAATGCGGCCGGTCGGCCACACTGGGCCTGGAATCGAAAGCTTTGAAGACCACGCTGACGGAGGAGGCATTTCGATGCGAGACAATAACGTGCCGGCTTCCCGCCGTTCGATCTGCCTGTTCGCCCATTACGACGGGCGGGGTCGCGTCCAGCCCTACGTGCTTCATTATCTTCGGGCGCTGCGCGAGGCCGGGTACCTCGTCCATCTCGCCCGGTCGGACGAGCGCGCGCTCGATGCCGCCGACCGGAC
This sequence comes from uncultured Acetobacteraceae bacterium, assembly GCA_964249405.1. Taxonomy (GTDB): domain Bacteria; phylum Pseudomonadota; class Alphaproteobacteria; order Acetobacterales; family Acetobacteraceae; genus CAXTPV01. Next base: position 11,756 of record CAXUBX010000027.1, read on the forward strand.
GTCGCTCGAGGATGCGGGCGCGGTCGTTCATCTCCGGGCCAACCGCGGCCTCGACTTCGGAGCGTGGCAGGAGCTGATCCGCGCCGAGGCCGCACGGGGCGCGGACGAGATCCTGCTGGCCAACGACAGCGTGTTCGGCCCGTTCTCGCCACTTGCGCCGATCCGGCGCGAAATGACGGGCTTCGATGCCTGGGGGATGGTGTCGAGCCGGGAAGGCCGGCGGCATCTCCAGTCCTGGTTCGTGTCGATGACAGGGGACGCCTTCCGGCGACCGGCGGTGCAGCGGGTCTTCGCGATGCCGTTTGCGGACATGACGAAGGAGGAGATCGTGCTGCATGGCGAACTCGGCCTGTCGGCGGCATTCGAGGCCGAGGAACTCGACGTCGGTGCCCGCTACGTGGACATGTTCCGCCTTCGTCCGTCGGGGCTGATCCCGGTCAACCCGGCGCATTTCCGTTGGCGCTCGCTGATCCGCTCGGGTGCCGTCCCGTTCCTGAAGCTCGAGTTGATCCGGGACAATCCGTCCCGGGTGATCGGAACGGGTGGCTGGCGACAGTTCGTCGGCTCGACCGGGTCGTGGCCGGCGCCGGCGGATCTGCTCGGCACCGCGCTCGCCTCCCGCCCGGCCCCGAAACGACCGCTTCCTGCGCTCGGCTGGCGCGGTTCTGTCCTGCATCTCGGCCTGCACGGCGAGAGAGTGGAGGCGCTCCGCGATGGCTGGCGCCGGCCGAGAGCGCCCGGCGAGGAAGCCGATCGGTCGTACACCCGGCCTTAAGACCGCTTCGGTGATGCTGTCTCCTGCGCGATGCGGCGAGGCGATGATGATCGGGACGGTAACGAGCGCCTCCGGCGGAGCGGTGCGAGGCCTGTCACTCGGGCGCAAGCTGAGCCTGTCGCTGGCGCTGCTGGCGATCGGCACGGTGTGCCTGGGCGGTTTCACCGTGACCAAGCTCCGATCGCTCGACCGGATCTTCGCGGCGGTCGGCGACACCAGCCTGCCGGGCACCCTGTCGGCCGCTGAGCTTGCCCTCGCGGTCACCGCCGTTCGGGAGACAGAGTTCGACTACCTGCAGAACTCTGATCCCGCGCAGCGCGGCGGGCTCCTCCGCGCGATCGCGGCGGCGCGGACAGCTGTCACGAAGGAGCGAATGGCCTACGAGAGGATGATCGAGCCCGGCCAGGAGCAAAATCGTTACTCCACCGTGTTCGATCACGTCTGGCCGCTCTACGGCAAGGATCTCGACCGCGAGATCATGCTGCTCGATCAGTCGCTGATCGACAACGCCATGTCCGACTTCAACGGTGATGCGGCACGACATTACGCGGCGCTTCGCGATCTGCTTCTCTGGGATGTCGAATACCACGCGGCAAGCGGCAAGGCGGCGGCCCGACGCAGCCATCGCGCCTATCTCGGAGCCTTGTGGACCATCGCTGGCGCGGCCGTGATCGCAACCCTCGCCAGTGTCGCGATCGGGCTCGGTCTGACCCGGAACATCGTGCGTCCGATCGTCACGATGACCGCGTCCATGCGGAAGCTGGCCGCCGGCGACCTGCGGTCGGAGATCGCGGAGGCCGGGAGGCGGGATGAGATCGGCGACATGGCCGGCGCCCTCCGGATCTTCAAGGACAGCATGATCGAGGCGGATCGCCTGTCCGCCGAGCAGCGTCTCCGGCAACAGGAGAAGGAGGAGCACGCGGTCCGCCTCCGAACCCTGCTTTCCGGCTTCGAGATGCAGGTTGGCGAGATGACGAACGTCCTCGCGACGGCGTCGACCGGGCTTGAGGCCACCGCCCGAGAGATGACGGGCGCGGCCGAGCAGACCAATCGCGAAGCGAGCCAGGTGGCGACCGCCGCCGAGACGGCGAGCATGGGTGTCCAGACGGTCGCGTCGGCTGCGGAGGAACTCTCAGCGTCGATCGGCGAGATCTCCCGCCAGATCGGCCACTCGGCGTCCATGACCGGGGCGGCCGTAGAGAGTGCCCGACACACCGTCACCACGGTCGGGGCGCTGGCGGAACGGGTCGAGAAGATCGGCCAGGTCGTCGAGCTGATCTCCAGGATCGCGAGGCAGACGAACCTCCTTGCTCTGAACGCCACGATCGAGGCGGCACGCGTCGGCGATGCCGGGAGGGGCTTCGCCGTGGTGGCCTCGGAAGTGAAGACCCTCGCGTCACAGACTGCCACCGCGACGGAAGAGATCGGATCGCAGATCGCCGAAATCCAATCGGCGACCCGCGAGACGGTCAGCTCCGTTGGAACCATTTCCCGGCTCGTCGAGGATCTCGGCGGCGTCGCGACCGCGATCGCGGCAGCCGTCGAGGAGCAGGGCGCGGCGACCGCAGAGATCGCCCGCAATGCGCAGGACACCGCGACAGCGACCGGGACGGTGACCCGGAGCGTCTCCGGTATCAGCGCCGTCGCGAACGACACCGGGATCGCGGCCTCGCAGGTGCTCGGCTCGGCGTCCGACCTGTCGCGTCAGGCGGAGACCCTGTCCAGGGAAGTCGAGATCTTCGTGCGCGGCATACGGGCCGCCTGAGCGATGTCGTCGCCCGGACCGGAAACGAAGAGGCCGGGCTCTCGCCCGGCCTCGATCGGTACCCGCGGACGGTCGGATCAGGTGGTCTGGGTCGGCGCCGTCGACACGATCTCCGCCTGCGTCAGGTTCGACTTGCTGAAGTTCAGCAGCGTGATCGTCGAGCTGTCGCTCAGCGTGATCACCGTGTTGTTCCCGCTCTGCTGCGCGCTCGACAACGCGGACGCCGCGGCGCTCGCCCCGTAGTTGAACAGCTTGAGGGTATCGGATGCGCCGCCGGCCTCGAAGTCCGTGATGGCGACCTGCGTGCCGGACCCGCCCTGGACCGAGAAGAAGTCGAACTCGTTCGTCCCGAGACCGCCGGTCATCGTGGAAGCGCCCTGGCCCGCAACGAGCGTATCGTTGCCGATCCCGCCGAGCAGGGTCGCGTTGCCCGAACCCGCCCAGAACTGGTTTCCGCCGGTGGCCGACGATCCATCGAACACCACGCTGCCGCCCGTGGAGCCCTTCAGGCTGTCGTTCGCGGCGAGGATGTCGTTGTGGGCGGAACCGGTCACCGCCTCGGTGCTGCCGCTTCCGCCGTAGATCGTGACGGCTGTGACGTTGGCGCCGAACACGGTGACGCTGGCGCCAGCGCCGAGGACGGACAGACCGCCGGTGCCCGCGGCGATGCTGGCGGTGCCGCTGGCGGCGATCGTGTCGGTCCCGGAACCGCCGAAGATGGTGTCCGTGGATGCCGAGTCGACGTAAGAGTTGCCCGAACCGAGCTGGATGAAGTTGTTGCCGCCACCCGTTGCGATCGTGTCGTTCCCGGTCGGCGCTATGACGCTGTCGTTGCCGTTCCCGGTGATGACCGTGCTGTTGCCGAGCCCCGTGAACAGGAGCGAGGTCCCGTCGCCGCCCACCACGGTGGTCGGCGCATTGGTGATGACCCCGGCGCTGCCGAGGCTGGGACCCACCGCGATGACGCTGGAGCTGGTCGTGAAGTAGGACGCATTCGCACTGTTGAGGATCTCGGTGGCCATCAGCGAGGCCATGCCGCTGGTCGTTCCGAAGTTGCTGACCCCGAAAGTACTGCTCGCGAGGCCGAGGCTGTACTGGTCGGTCGTGAGGACGACGCCGACGCTGGCACTCGCGCCGTGTACGGTGAACGAACCAGTGCTCAAGGCCATTTCCGCTCTCCCAGGGTGCGAACGGCGGAACCGCCGACCGCGTCGATCGCCGACGTTTCGAGGATCGACTTACCTGGGATGACGAGAAAAGCACAACTATCTTTTTGAGACGGGTCGCCTCCGGATCGATGTTAGCTCCTAACAAGTCCGTGATCTCCGCGGGCGGGGCCGGGCCCGCCCGCGGAGGCGGCGATCAGGTCGTCTTGATCATGCCCGCGAGATCGGCATGGTTATATTGTTGCAACGTGATCGTGCTGCCGTCGCTGAGCGAGAGCATCGTGCTGGTCCCGTCCTGCACGGTGTGCGCCAACGCGTATTGCAGGCCGGCCGATCCGTAGCCGAACAGGTTCATGACATCGGAACCGCCGAAATCGGCGATCGTGACGTTGGTCGCGCTACCGCCCTGGACGCTGAAGAAGTCGAACTGGTCGGCGCCCCCGCCGCCACGCATCGTCGCCGATCCGGTGCCGGCGACGAGCGTGTCGTTGCCCGTGCCGCCGAGCAGCGTGGCGTTGCCCGACCCGGCCCAGAACTGGTTGCCGCCGGAGGCATTCTCGCCGTCGAGCACGACACTGCCCCCGTCACCCCGGACCGCATCGTTGGCGACGAAGATGTTGTTGTGGGTCGAGCCGACCAGCGCGACCGTGGCGTCGTTCCGGGCATACAGCGCGTCCGGCGAGGCCTCGGGTCCCTGCACGATGCCCGTCTGCCCCCCGTCGCCGAGAACGGTCAGCGAGCCGTAGGCCTGGGCGACCGACACGCCGCCGGTGCCGCCCACCACGGTGGCGTCGCCGAACGAGGCGACTGTGGTGGTCGCGCCCGAGACCGTCGTTGCGTCGATCGTGGTTCCGGACGCCCCGTAGACCGTGGTTCCGGAGCCCGACGTGTCGTCGACGGAAAGCGCGCCGCCGTTGGCCGCGTAGATCACCGAGTTCGATCCGGTGACCGAGACCATCGCATCGCCGGTGCCGGCCTGGATCGTGTCGGTGCCGGCGGAGACGACCGTCGACTGGCCGCTGCCGAGGAAGATCTGGTTGTTGCCGGTTCCGAGCGCGATGACGTCGCTGCCGCTGCCGGCGATCGCCACGTCGTTGCCGTTCCCGGCCGCGACCGTCGCACTGCCGACCCCGCCGACGTAGTCGAGCGTGTCGCCGTCACCGACCACGACCGCGGTCGAGCCCGCGGTCCCGAAGGTCGCGATCGGCCCGAGATTGTCCGGCGCCAGCAGCAGCGTCGCACTTCCCGACAGCGTGTAGAGACCCGGGCCCGACGAGGCGATCTCCGCCGTCATCGCCTGGAACATCGCCAGGTGCGACGACACGTACGTGTTGTCGAGTGTTACGGCGGTTCCCGAGCTTCCGCCGCCAAGTGTCACCGAACCACTCATCTCGTCGCCTTCTCCTTTTCGCCGCACCGACGCCGGCCCGACGGGACAACCCGCCGGAACGTTGCGCATACCTAACGTTACGATGCAAACACGAAATGCATCCGCGCGCAGTTTCGCCCGGAGATCGTGAAGGAAGAGTGAGTCGCTGGACCGCCGTTCCGCCGGTGGCGGCCGCATGGTAGGAGGGCCGCGTGACCGACTTGCCGACCGAGACCACCCTTCGCGACGGACAGGCCTGGCCGAGAACGACGCGCCGGCACCGCCGAAGCCACGGCGGCGAGGCGAACGGGGCGATGGGACACGTCCGGGTCGCGGCGAGGATCCGGCAGCTGCTCCAGCGTCGCGTGATCGCGGGGGCCGCCGAGGCTCCGGCTCCAGCTCCGGCTCCGGAGATGGCGTCGCCGCTGCACGAAGTGGCGCGGCTCGCGGCCGAGAACGAGCGCCTCCGGCACGAACTCGGCCTTTCCCGGCCGCGTGACGGCGGACCGGTGAGAACCGCCCTGTTCGCGATCGGCGAGCCTGACATGCCGGGCGCCTCGCTGCGTTCGCTTGCGCAGCGTGCCGTCGCCGGTCGGGCAGCCATCGCGGCGCGCGCGGTCCCGCTCCCGCAGATCGGACCGCACGACATCGACGGCATCGACCTCCTCGTGCTCTGGCGCGCGCCATGGTCCGACCATGTCGAGACGATGATCGGCCTCGTGCGCGGCGCCGGCGGCCTCGTCGCGTTCGACGCCGACGACCTGTTCATCGAGCCATCCCTCGCCCATGGGGCGGCGATCGACGGGATCCGCTCGCTCGGGTTCGATCGCGACCGCTGCGCCGCGTTCTTCGCGGCGATGCGCCGGACTGCCGAGGCAGCCGATTTCTGCCTCGCCACGACCGAGCCGCTCGCCGCGGCACTTCGCGCCGTCAACAGCCGCGTCCACGTGCTGCCGAACGGGTTCGACGACGCGACGCGACGCTATGCCCGGCGGGCCGCCCACGAGGCGGCGCGAGAGCGGGCACCGGGACGCATCCGGATCGGCTACGCGCTGGGCACCCGCACCCACCAGCGCGATGTCTCGATCGCCCTGCCCGCGATCGTCCGCATCCTGCTGGACCGGCCGGCCGTCCGCCTGGTCCTGTTCCACGAGGATGGCCTCGGCCTGCTCGACGTGTCGGAATTCCCGCTTCTCGATGCCGTCGCCGACCGGATCGAGTGGCGGGAGGCCGTGCCCTTCCACGACCTGCCGCGCGAGACCGCCCGCTTCGACATCGCGATCTGTCCCCTCGAGACCGGAAACCCGTTCGTCGAGGCGAAGAGCGAGATCAAGTTCGTGGATGCGGCGCTGGCCGCCATCCCGCTGGTCGCGTCGCCGACCGAGCCCTACCGCCGCGCGATCCGCGACGGCGAGACCGGGTTTCTCGCCGCGAGCACCGAGGAATGGTACGACCGGCTCCTCGCCCTGGTCGACGATGCCGATCTCCGGGCGCGGATCGGGCGCGCCGCGTCGAACGCGATCCTCTGGTCGCACGGACCGAAGCGGCGGATCGAGCTGCTGTCCTCGGCCTGCCGGCGTCACGAAGCCGGCGCGCGTGGCGCCCGCGAGGCGGAGCTCGCGATCCGTCGCGGCGACTTCCTGCCGGATCGCGCGATCGCCCTGCCGGGGACCGACATCCTGTTCGACCACCAGTCCGGATCGGACGCCGAGGTCGCGGTCGCGGTCACCTCATGGAACTATCAACGCTTCATCGGCGAGGCGCTGGCCTCGGTCGCCGCGCAGACGCTGGACAAGCTGGAACTCGTCGTGGTCGACGACGGGTCGACGGACGGATCGATCGGCGTCCTGCTCGACTGGGCTCGCGCCGCTTCCGGCCGCTTCACCCGGATCCGGATCGAGCGGACGCGTCGCAATGCCGGCCTCGGGCCTACCCGCAATGCCGCCTTCGGCGCCTCGCACGCGCCCTACGTCATGTCGCTCGACGCGGACAACCTCCTCCTGCCGTCCTGCTGCGAGACCCTGCTCGCTTTGGCCGAGACGGCGGACTGTGCCTTCGCCTATTCGACGATCCGGCAGTTCGGCGATCTCGACACCCCGATCAGCGTCGGTCCGTTCGATCCCGCCGCGCTGGTGCGCGGCAACTACATCGACGCCATGGCCCTGGTCGCACGCTGGGCCTGGTCGGCCGCCGGAGGTTACTACGACAACCCGGGCGCGATCGGTTGGGAGGATTTCGATTTCTGGTGCCGGCTCGCCGAGCTCGGGCAGTTCGGTGTCTGGCATCCCGAACCGCTCTGCCTCTATCGGGCGCATGGCGGGTCGATGACCAACCGCCGCACCGAGCAGGAGGCGAACAAGCGTGCGCTCGTCCCCCTGCTCGAACGCCGCCATCCCTGGCTGAGGCTCCTCGCGCGGGACGCCAGGCCGCGTTGAAGGCGCGGGCGCGCGGTGTTCCCTCCGGCCTCACGACGGCGGGATCACGGCTCCGGGACGTTGGCCCGGAGCTCTTCGAGCCAGACCCGGGCGTTGCCGTCCGACGGCGCCCGCCAGTCGCCACGTGGTGAAAGCGCGCCGCCCGCCGCGATCTTCGGCCCGTTCGGCATCGCCGAACGCTTGAACTGGCTGAAGGCGAAGAAGCGCCGGATGAAGACTTCGAGCCAATGCCGGATCTCTGCCTGCGTGAACGCCCGCTTCGAAGCGTCCGGGAAGTTCGGGGGCCAGACTCCCGTCGAGGCGTCCTCCCAGGCCGCGAGCGCCAGGAACGCGATCCGCGACGGCTTGTCGCCGTGCCGGAGCACGTGGAACAGGGTGAAGTCCTGCAACGCGTAGGGACCGATCTTCTCCTCGGTGCTCTGCAGGAGCCCCTGCTCGTCGGCGGGAACGAGCTCAGGCGAGATCTCGGTCGCGAGGATGGCGCCGAGCGTGTCCGACACCGCCTGGTCGAAGCGGGCCGAACCGATCACCCAGCGGATCAGGTGCTGGATCAGCGTCTTCGGCAATCCGGCATTGACGTTGTAGTGCGACATCTGGTCGCCGACGCCGTAGGTGCACCAGCCGAGTGCCAGCTCCGACAGGTCGCCGGTGCCGAGCACGATCCCGTCGTGCTGGTTCGCGAGGCGGAACAGGAAATCCGTCCTGAGCCCCGCCTGGACGTTCTCGAAGGTGACGTCGAAGACCTTCTCGCCACGGCTGAACGGGTGCCCGATGTCGGTCAGCATCCGGGTCGCGGCCGGCCGGATGTCGAGCGTCGAGGCGGTGACCCCGAGCGCCTCCATCAGCGCCAGCGCGTTGCCGCGCGTCGCGTCCGAGGTGCCGAAGCCGGGCATCGTGTAGGCAAGGATGTCGCGCCTGGATCGGCCGAGCCGATCGAACGCCTCCGCGCCCACCAGCAGCGCCTGCGTGCTGTCGAGCCCGCCCGAGACGCCGATCACCAGGCGCTTCACCTCGGCCGCCTCGATCCGCTGGACCAGCGCCGAGACCTGGATCGAGTAGGCCTCGAAGCAGTCGCGGGCCAGCAGCGACGGATCGGCCGGCACGAACGGGAACCGGCTCACGCGCCGCCTCAGCCCGAGCGCCGTCGCCGGCGCGCCGAGCACGAACGGCACCCGGCGGAACGCCGTCTCGTGCATCCGGCGGTTGGCGTCGCGCGACGTCAGCGCCATCCGCTCGTGGCGCAGCATCGCGAGGTCGACATCGGCGATCGCGGCGGCGCCCCCGGTCGGGAATCGTTCGGTTTCGGCCAGCACCTCGCCGTTCTCGAAGATCGAGACCTGGCCGTCCCAGGCGAGATCGGTCGAGCTCTCGCCTTCCCCGGCGGCCGCATAGAGGTAGGCCGCGACGCACCGCGCCGATTGCGACCGGCAGAGCAGCGACCGCTCGTCCGCCTTGCCGACGGTGATGTTGGAGGCCGACAGGTTCGCGAGCACCGTCGCGCCGGCGAGCGCCGCCAGCGAGGAGGGCGGCACCGGCACCCAGACGTCCTCGCAGATCTCCGCGTGCACGGAGAGATCGGGAAGGTCGGCGGCCTCGAACAAGAGGTCGGTCCCGAACGGGACCGCGCGACCGCCGATCGTGATCGTCCCGCCGGCGATGCCGGCGCCGGACGAGAAGTGGCGGGCCTCGTAGAACTCCCGATGGTTCGGAAGATGGATTTTCGGAACCGCGCCGAGGATCGCGCCGCGATGGATCGCGACCGCACAGTTGAACAACCGGTCGCGATGGCGGAGCGGCGCGCCGACCAGGACGAGCGGCAGGAGATCGCGCGTCCCCTCGCCGACCGTCGCGAGCGCCGCCTCCACGGCATCGAGCAGCGCCGTCTGCAGCCGGAGATCGTCGATCGCGTAGCCCGAGATCCCGAGCTCGGGGAACACGGCGACCGCGACCCCGTCGGCACTGAGCGGCCGGAGGGCGGCGAGCGTCGCGGCGGCGTTCCGCGCCGGATCGGCGAGCGACACCGGTGCGGTCACCGCGGCGACGCGGGCGAAGTCGTGCCGGTAGGGCGAGCGGAACGGGAGCGTCATCGCCCTGCCCCGCCGAGCAGCCGGCGGACGGACGCGAACCGTTCGCCCGGCGCCGCGTGCAGCAGGGCCGCGAGAGCCGCGATCCCGATCGCGTCCCGCGGGCCGGGCGGCCTGAGATGCGGCCGGAACGAGCGCCGCCGCCGCGAGGCGATGGTCTGCAGCCGCGTCATCTCGATCAATCCTTCCGGCCCCCTGGTCGTCCCGAAGCCGCTTTCCCCGACGCCGCCGAACCCGAGCCTCGGGTCGGCGGTCGGCACGATCACGTCGTTGATCGTGATCGCGCCGGCGCGAAGCCGGTTCGCGAACGCCTCGGCGCGGCCGCGCGGCCCGAACACGCTCGCCCCGAGGGCATAAGGGCAGAACCGATCAAGCGAGAGCGCCTCCGCGACGTCGCCGACCGGGACCAGCGCGACCCAGGGCGCGAACAGGTCGCATCCGATGCCGTCCGGCCCGAGCAGCGCCGGTCTGGCCGGGACGCCGGCAAGCACGAGTGGCGCCGCGTCGCCGAGCACCCGGCCGCCCGCCGCCACGACCTTCCGCGCGAGGGACGCGAGGGCGTCCGAGATCGCCGGCGGCAAGGCGCAACGCGGCAACGATGCGAGGTGCCCGGCCAGCAGCCGCTCCAGCCGGGGCGCGTCCGCCCCCGGCACGAACACGCGGCGCGGCGCGATGCAGGTCGCTCCGTCGTTGAGGCGGAGCCCGTAGGCGAGGCAGCGCGCCACCAGCGGAAGATCCGCGTCGGGCAGCACGAACACCGCGTCCGAGCCCGAGAGCTCGAGCGCGCACGGAACCAGCAGGCGGGCGGCCTCGGCCAGCACCGAGCGGCCGGTCCGGGCCGAGCCGGTCAGCACGACGCGGTCGAAGCCGGCGCCGACCAGCGACGCCCCCGCCTCGTCGGTCTCGTCGGCGACATGGAGCAGACCGTCCGGAAGCCCGGCCTCGCGGAGCAGCGCCGCCAGTCGGCCGGCGGCCGTGCCGCCGTCGCGCCCGGGCTTGAGCGCGACGGCGTTGCCGGCGACCAGCGCCTGCAGCACCTGCACGCCCGGGAGCAGCAGCGGGTAGTTCGAAGGACCGAGGATCAGCACGGCGCCGAACGGGATGCGACGGGAGGTGGCGCGGAGGCTCCCGAGCCAGAGCGGCCGTCCTCGCCACCCGTGCCGGACATCCGCGAGGATCCGGGACGCATGGCGCTCGAGGAAGCGTGCCGCCTCCAGCAGCGGCAGGATCTCGGCAGCGACCGTATCGGCGACGGGACGGCGCGCGCCGAGCGTCGAGGCGAGACCGAGAGGGTCGCGCGCGACCGCCCGACGGAATCGTCGGACCATGGCGAGCCGCTCGGAAACCGACGATGCGCGCCAGCCATTGGCGGCATCCCGGAGACGTGCCAGGACCACAACGGCATCCGCCGCCACCCGATCCGCCGCGCCTCCCGAGGCCCCCCGTTCGACGGGCATGATGACAAGTTCGTCCACGTCCCTAATTCTAGCCGCGTTGGCGCCTCCCACGGAAGGAACGCCGGTCAACGGGAGGGAGGGAACGTTGGATCCCCATCGAGACAGCCTGTCCGGAACCTTCTCTTGAGCCGGACGGTCGTGGTCGTGGGCGCCGGCCCCGGGGGCCTCGTCGCGTCGCTCCTGGCGGCGCAGGCCGGAGCCCACGTGACGCTGATCGAGAAGCATCGGTCCGTCGGCGGTCGTTCCGGCACGCTCGAAGTCCCGTCGGCCGCCGGCCGGTTCCGCTTCGACATCGGCCCGACCTTCTTCCTGTATCCCGCGATCCTGGAACAGGTCTTCGCGACGTGCGGCGAGCGGCTCGCCGACCATGTCGACCTGATCCGGCTCCGCACCCATTACGATCTCGCCTTCGAGAACGGACCGACGCTCCGGATCCCGTCCGACCTCCCCGGCCTGCAGGCGGAGATCGCGAGACTGTCGCCGGCCGATGCGGAGCGGGTTCCGCGCTTCGTCGCCGAGAACCGACAGAAGCTCGACCGCTTCCGCACCGTGCTCGCCCAGAGCTTCGAGGGACCGCGCGACCTGCTGAGCCCCGGGATGCTCCGCGCGCTGCCGCTGCTCCGGCCGTTCTCCAGCGTCGACCGCGACCTCGCCCGCCATTTCAGCGATCCACGCGTCCGCCTCGCCTTCTCTTTCCAGAGCAAGTATCTCGGGATGTCGCCGTATCGGTGCCCGAGCCTGTTCACGATCCTCGCCTTCATGGAGCACGAATACGGGATCTTCCATCCGAGGGGCGGCACCGGCGCCGTGATGCGGGCGATGGAGCGCCTCGCGCGGCGAATGGGTGTTCGCGTCCAGACCGGAACCGAGGTCGAGGAGATCGTGGTCGAGGGTGGACGCGCGGTCGGCGTCAGGACCGCGGACGGGCTCACGCGGGCCGATGCGGTGATCCTGAACGCCGACTTCGCGCGCGCGATGACGCGGCTCGTCTCACCCGCGCACCGGCGGCGCTGGACGCCGAAGCGGCTCGCGAGCCGGAAATATTCCTGCTCGGCCTTCATGCTCTATCTCGGCATCGAAGGGGCGCTTCCGGAGATTGCGCATCACACGATCTTCCTGTCCGAGGATTTCCGGGCCAACTTCGACGAGATCGAACGCGCCGATGCGCCGCCACGGCAGCCCTCCTTCTACATGCAGAACGCCTGTGTCACCGATGCAGCACTGGCGCCTCCCGGCCACTCGACGCTCTACGTCCTGATCCCGGTCGGCAACCGGCGGGAGCACGGGCCGATCGTCTGGGACGAGGCGATGCGGCGGCGCTATCGCGCGGTCGCGCTGGCGCGCCTCGCCAAGCTCGGGATCCCCGATCTCGAGCGGCGGATCCGCTCCGAGACGATCGTGACTCCCACCGACTGGGAGGAAGGTCTCGACGTGCATCGCGGCGCCGTGTTCAACCTCGCCCACAACATCGGCCAGATGCTGCACTGGCGGCCGCACAACCGGTTCGAGGACGTCGAGCGCCTCTACGTCGTCGGTGGCGGCACCCATCCCGGCAGCGGCCTGCCGGTCATCTTCGAGGGTGCGAGGATCTCGGTCCGCCTGATGGCCGATGATCTCGGTCTCCGTCATCAGGACAGCACCATGCCGTCGGTACCGGGCGTGGCGATCCTCGAGGAGGCGGTATGAACGTGATCCGGCCGGTCCGCGCCGGCGCCCGCGTCGGCGTGATCGGCGGCGGGCTCGCGGGGTTGGCCGCCGCGGCCGTGCTGGCCGCGCGCGGGCACTCGGTCGTGCTGTTCGAGGCCAACGAGTGGCTGGGCGGCAAGGCCGCCCCGCTCGCCGAGGACGGGTTCCGCTTCGACATGGGACCGACGATCCTGACCGTTCCCTCCGTGCTCGGCCGCATCTTCGCCGAAGCGGGCGAGCGGATGGAGGACGTGCTCGACCTCCGACGCCTCGATCCGCAATGGCGCTGCTTCTTCGACGACGGCAGCCGGATGGACCTCGTCGAGAACGTCGACGCGATGGCCGAAACCCTCCGCCGCGAGGCCGCGCCGGGCAGCGACGCCGGCTATCGCGACTTCCTCCGGATGAGCGCCCACCTCCACGAGGTGAGCCGGAAGTTCTTCTTCTGGCGCTCGGTCGAGGACATCACCGACACGATCGATCTCCGGCAGAATGCCGATCTCGGGACCCTCCGCGACGTCGCCTCGCTCCGCATGGGATCGAGCGTCGCGCGCGAGATCAGGAAGCGGGTTCCGGACGAGCGCGCGGCCCAGATGCTCGACCACTTCGTCCAGTATGTCGGCTCTTCGCCCTACCAGTCCCCGGCGGTGCTCTGTTCCATCGGCCACATGCAGACCGCGGAAGGGATCTGGTACCCGATCGGCGGCACCCGGGCGGTGCCCGAGGCGCTGGTCCGGCTCGGACGCTCGCTCGGCGTCGAATACCGGACGGCGACGGGCGTCCGGCGCATCCTGCAGGCGGACGGCCGCGTCTGGGGCGTGGAGACGGATCGCGGCGAGGTCGAGAAATGCGACGCGGTCGTCTCCAACATGGACGCGGTGCGGACCTACCGCGAGCTGGTCGGCGGCCGCGAGGCGCGCCGCTTCGACCGGCGCTGGCGGAAGCGCGAACCGGCCTGCTCGGGGGTCGTCCTCTATCTCGGGCTCGACCGCGCCTACGAGCAGCTCGCGCACCACAATTTCGTCTTCTCCCGCGACCCGGAGGAGGAGTTCGACTGGATCTACCGCAAGGGCGAGCCGGCACCGGACCCGACCTGCTATCTCGCGGCGACCGCCCGGACCGAGACGGCGACCGCGCCGGAGGGCGGCGAGGCGCTCTACGTCCTCGTGCACACTCCCTATCTCCGGCCGCATCACGACTGGACCGCGATGCTGCCGCACTACCGGAAGGTCATCCTCGAGAAGCTGGAGCGTACGGCCGGCCTCGGCGGGATCGCGGAGCGGATCCGCTTCGAGCGCGTGCTCACGCCTAAGGACATCCACGAGCGCTACCGCGTGCTCGACGGCGCGATCTACGGGCTCGCGAGCCACGGGCGGTTCACCGGCGCGTTCAAGCCGGGAAACCGGTCCCGCGAGCTCCGCGGGCTCTATCTCGCGGGTGGCGCCGCCCATCCGGGGCCGGGCATGCCGATGGTGCTGATGTCGGGCTGGATCGCGGCCGACGCGCTCGACGCCGATCTCGCCGGCGCTCCGGTCCGGACCATGGAGGTTCGCCACGCGTCCTGACCGCGTCCGGCCCGACGCCGGGTCCGACGACCCGGTCGCCCTCCGGTCGGAGCGGCTGTTCAGGCTGTTCACCGACTATCTCGCCTGGCGGATGTCGGTGTCGTTCCGCGCGCTCCGGGTCTCGCGGGCCGGCGGCCGACCCGCGATCGCCCCGGACCGGAAACTGATCGTCTACGGCAACCATCCGTCCTGGTGGGATCCGGCCGTCTACATGCTCCTGTCGGCGCGGCTGTTTCCGGGCCGCCCCGGCTTCGGGCCCATGGAGGAGGAGGCGTTCCGTAAATACGGCATCTTCCGCCGCATGGGCGTATTCGGGATCGCGTCCGATACCAGGGCCGGCGCCCGCCGCTTCCTGCTGACCTCGGAACGCGCCCTCGCCTCGCCGGGCGGCATGATGTGGATCACCGCCGAGGGCGCCTTCAGCGACCCACGGGCGCGGCCGATCCGGCTGCGGGCCGGGATCGCCCACCTCGCCCGTCGGGTTCCCGGCGTGGTGCTGGTGCCGCTCGCCCTCTCCTACGAGTTCTGGAACGAGAGCCGTCCGGAGGCGCTGGCCCGGTTCGGGGCGCCGCTCGACACCGGAGCCGAGACCGGAGCCGCGAGCGCGCGCGCTCTCGCGTCGCTTCTGGAGGATCGGCTCGCCGCGGCGATGGACGCGCTTGCCGCCGAAACCACGACGCGCGACACCTCGCTCTTCACGACGATCGTGAAGGGACGCGCCGGCGCCGACGCGGCCTACGATCTGTGGCGTCGCGGGCGGGCCCTGCTCCGGGGCCAGCGGTTCAGCCCGGCGCACGAGGAGGTCCGGTGGTGATCGCTGACGCCTGCCTCCTCTGCGCGGCGCTGCCCCTGCTCCTGGTGCTCAGCAATCTCGCGGTCTATCACCGCCCCCGGCCGGCTCGCGCACGCGCGGCGGTCTCCGTGCTGATCCCAGCCAGGAACGAGGAAGGGAACATCGAGGACGCGGTCCGGTCCGTCCTCGCCAGCCGCGACGTCGGGATCGATCTCGTCGTGCTCGACGACCACTCCACGGACCGGACCCGCGCCATCCTCGACGCGATCGACGATCCGCGGCTGCGGGTCGTGGGCGCGCCGCCGCTGCCGGGCGGCTGGTCCGGCAAGCAGCACGCCTGCGCGCGCCTCGCCGAACACGCCGCGCACGAATTGATCGTCTTCCTCGACGCCGATGTCCGGCTGGCACCCGACGCGCTCACGCGGATGACGGGCTTCATGGAGCGGCATCGGGCGATCGGGCTGGCCAGCGGCTTCCCGCACGAGATCACTCGCGGCTGGTCGGAGATCCTGCTCCTGCCGCTGATCCATTTCGTGCTGCTCGGCTTCCTGCCGCTCGTCGTGGCGGCGCGATCGACCGCGCCCGGCTTCGGCGCCGGCTGCGGCCAGCTCTTCATCGCCCGCCGCGCCGCGTATCGCCTGGCCGGCGGTCACGAGGCGATCCGGACCTCCCGGCATGACGGGCTGACCCTGCCGCGCGCGTTCCGTCGCGCCGGCATCCTCACCGGCCTGTTCGATGCGACCGACTTGGCATCCTGCCGGATGTACGCCTCGCCGGCGCTGCTCTGGGAAGGCCTGACGAAGAACGCGACCGAGGGCATGGCGACACCGTCGGGCCTGCCGATCTGGACGGTTCTGCTCGGGCTCGGCCACGTCCTGCCGCTGCCGCTCCTGGCCGTCGACCCGTCGCCCGAGGCTGCGGCGGCGCTCGCCTGCGGTCTGGCGACCCGGCTCGTGCTGGCCGTGCGCTTCCGGCAGAGCCTCGTGAGCGCGTTCCTGCACCCGTTGTCCGTCGCCGCCCTTCTCGTGGTGCAGTGGGCGAGCCTGATCAGGGCCTGGCGCGGCTTGCCGTCGACCTGGCGCGGCCGCGCCTATCCGCCCGGCATGTCCTGATGCGGCTCGCGAGGTGGGGTTCGCTCTCGCTCGTTCTCGCGGCCGGATCGGCAAGGGCCGCCGATCTGGCGGTGACGCTGACCGGGGTTCCGGACGATCGGGGCCGCGTCGTCGTGGGCGTCTGCACCGAGGCGGAGTTCCTCCGACCAGCCTGCCGATTTCACGCCGAGGGCGAGGCGACGCGAGGCGACGATACGCTGGTGGTTCACGGCATCGTGCCCGGAACCTACGCCGTCACCGCCTACCAGGATGTCGACGAGAGCGGGAAGCTGAAGACCGGGTTCTTCGGTGCCCCCACCGAGCCGGTCGGGTTCTCGCGCAACCCGAAGCTCGGCATGCACCGTCCGCGCTTCGCCGAGAGCGCGGTGACGATCCCGCCGGCCGGCGGCGCGATCGTCATCCGGATGGGCCATTACTGAACGGGATCAGGAGATCGGCATCCCGCCCGCGACCGTGACCAGCGCGCCCGACGTGTAGCTGCTCTCGTTCGCGGCGAGATGGACATAGGCCGCCGCCAGCTCCGCCGGCTGGCCCGGACGCCCGTACGGCGTGTTGCTGCCGAAATGTCCCTGATCGGCCGGTTCCATCCCGGTCACGATGAACGGCGTCCAGATCGGACCCGGCAGCACGGCGTTCACCCGGATGCCCTTCTCCGCCAGCAGCTGGGCCAGGCTCACCGTGATGTTGGCGATCGCCGCCTTGGTGGCGGAATAGGCGACCAGCGACGGCATCGGGTGCTTCGCGTTGACCGATGACGTGTTCACGATGGCGCTGCCGGGCGGCATCCGGCTGACTGCCGCCTTCGTCACGTGGAACAGCGCGTCGACGTTGACGCGGAACGTCCGATCCCATTCGGCCTCGTCGATCTCGTCGAGCCCGCTTCGCACGTGCTGGTAGGCGGCGTTGTTGACCAGCGTGTCGAGGCCGCCGAACGCGTCCGTGCTCAGCCCGACGATGTCGCGACAATGCGCGGGATCGGCAAGGTCGCCCGGCAGCAGGAGCACGCACCTTCCGGCCTTGCGGACCCAGTCCGCGACCGCTTCGGCATCATCCTGCTCCTCGGCCATGTAGGAGATGGCGACGTCGGCGCCTTCGCGGGCGAACGCGATCGCGACCGCCCGGCCGATCCCGGAGTCGCCGCCGGTGATCAGCGCGCGGCGCCCCGCGAGGCGGCCGGATCCCTTGTAGCTCTCCTCTCCGTGATCCGGCTCCGGGGACATCTTCGACGACGAGCCCGGGAAGGGCTGCGGCTGCTCGACGAAGGGCGGCTGCTTGTAGAGCGTGGTGGGATCCTGTTGCATCGACGTCTCCGTCCGGCCTTGGAGGTTCGGGGGGACAGCGCGCCGGACCCCCGATCGTTCGCGTCGCTCGCCGGTCTCGATTGCGTCAGGCGGCATATCGGGTTAGGGCGAGGATGGTTTGAAGAAGGTACGGGTCGGCCCGTGCCGTCGAATGCCGGAGCCCCGACGCGGAGGAATTGCTGCGATGGCCGAACGCATTCTGGTGACGGGGGGCGCCGGCTTCATCGGCAGTCACGTGGTCCGTGCGCTGATCCGCCAGGGCTCCACGGTCCGCGTCCTCGACAGCCTGATCGACCAGGTCCACGGCGGGCTCGCCGCGACGCTTCCCGCGGCCGGCCTTCCCGCCGACGTCGAGCTCATCCGCGCCGACATCCGCGACGCCGACGCGGTCCGGCGCGCGGTCAGCGGCGTCGACCGTGTCGTCCACCTCGCCGCCGAGGTAGGGGTCGGGCAGAGCATGTATGCGATCGAGCGCTACGTGTCGGTCAACGACGCCGGCACCGCGGTGCTGATGGAGGCGCTGATCGAGCACAGGGTGAGGCGGGTCGTCGTCGCCTCCTCGATGAGCGTGTACGGCGAGGGCCTCTACGGCGGGCCGGACGGGGCGACCCACGAGAACGTGCTTCGACCGGCGCGCAAGCGGGAGGACACGGGCTGGGATCCGGCCGGTCCCGCGGGCGAGCGCCTGCACCCGCTGCCGACCCCGGAAGGCAAGCGTCTCAACCTCGCATCGGTGTATGCGCTGACGAAATACGCGCAGGAGCGTCTCGTGCTCTGCGTCGCGCCGACCTACGGCATGGAGGGCGTGGCGCTCCGGCTGTTCAACGTCTACGGGCCGGGCCAGGCGCTCTCCAACCCGTACACCGGCGTGCTCGCGATCTTCGCGTCCCGCCTGCTCAACGGCGAGGCGCCGATGGTGTTCGAGGACGGCGAGCAGCGTCGCGACTTCGTGCATGTCGACGACGTGGCGCAGGCCTTCCTGCTCGCCCTGTTCCATGACGACGCCGCCGGCGGGGTCTTCAACATCGGCAGCGGTCGCGACGTGTCGATCCGCGAGGTCGCGGCCGAGGCCGCGCGCGCGATGGGCCGTCCGGATCTCGGCCCGGTGATGCTGGACAAGGCGCGCGCCGGCGACATCCGGCACTGCTTCGGTGACATCTCGCTCGCCCGCGAGACGATCGGTTTCGCGCCGCGCCGGAGCTTCGACGACAGTCTCGGCGAGCTCGTGGAATGGGTCCGCCGCCAGCGGGCGATCGACCGCGTGGACGAGGCGCGACGCGAGCTCGAGCGGCGCGGCCTGGTCGCGTGATGCCGCTTCCCGGGGTCGTCGCCGCGGTCGCTCCGGACGATGTGGCCGGGCTGCACGATGCGGTCCGCAAGGCCGAGGCGCTCGGCTTCTCGTCCGTGATCGTGCCGGTCGAGCGAGGTTCGATCGGCGCGGCGAGCCGGTCGTTCGGGCCCGTCGCGGCCCGCTCGCCGCTCCCGGTCTCGCTGCTGACCGACGATCCCGAAGCCGGCCCCGCGCGGCCACGCCGGGGCGAGCTCTCGCTGGTCGCGCGGCACACGCCGGGCGTGGTGCTCCTGCGGGCGCCCGATGATCCGGCGCGGCAGATCTCGGCGTTCGGACGGCTCGCCCGATCCGCCGACCCGGGCCTCGCGTTCTGGGACGGGCTCGACCGGGTCGGACCGGCGCTCGGAGCGGTGCTGTCGCGCGGTCCGGCGACGCACGCCGCACTCCGGTCGGACGCGCTGCCTTCCGGCGACTACGCGCTGGTGACCGGCGGCGCCGGCTTCATCGGCTGCAATCTTGCCGACCGGCTGCTGGAGGCCGGCGAGACCGTGGTGGTTTTGGACAGCCTGCAGAGGCCGGGCGTCGAGCGGAACCTCCGGTGGCTCAAGGCGCGGCACGGAGACCGCGTGCGCGCGATCTTCGCCGATCTCCGCGACCGCGACGTCGTCGGCGAGACCGTGCGCGGCGCCGCGAGCGTGTTCCACCTCGCCGCCCAGGTCGCGGTCACCACCAGCCTCGTCGACCCGGTCGCCGATTTCGAGACCAACCTGCTCGGCACCGTGATCCTGCTGGAAGCGGTCCGCCGGTTCCGCCCGGACGTCCCACTCGTCTTCGCCAGCACCAACAAGGTCTACGGCGATCTCGGGGACGTTCCCCTCGTCCTCGCGGACGGCGCATGGCTCCCGTCGGACCGTCTTCTCCGGGAGCGCGGGATCGGCGAGACCCGTCCGCTCGACTTCCACACCCCCTACGGCTGCTCCAAGGGCGCGGCCGACCAGTACGTGCTCGACTACGCACGCTCGTTCGGGCTCCGCGCGGTCGTGCTCCGGATGAGCTGCATCTACGGCCGCCTGCAGCTCGGCACCGAGGACCAGGGCTGGGTCGCGCATTTCCTTCGCGCCGCACGCGCCGGCGAGACGATCACCCTCTACGGCGACGGGCGACAGGTGCGCGACATCCTCGATGCCGGCGATGCCGTCTCGGCCTATCTCGCGGCGCGCGCACGCGCGGGCGAGGTCGCCGGTCGGGCCTTCAATCTCGGCGGCGGACCGGAGAACGCGATCAGCCTGCTCGGCCTGCTCGACGCGATCGGCGGCCTGCTCGGCCGCCCGGTGGAACACCGGTTCGGCGGCTGGCGACAGGGCGACCAGCGCTACTTCGTCGCCGACGCGCGCGCGGCGCGGGCCGCGCTCGGGCTCGCCGCCCCGCTGCCCTGGAGGGACGGGCTGGCCCGGCTCGCCTCCTGGCTGGACGACGGCACCGCCGCCGGCTCCGCCGGGCGCGACCCCGCGAGGATGGTGGCCGAAGCGGATGCGGTCGCGTGAGGATCGCGCTGCTCAACCCGCCCTGGAGCTTCGACGGCAGCACCTATTTCGGCTGCCGTGCGCCGCACCTTCCGATCGAACTCGGGGCATCCCGCGTCCTGCTCGAGGACGCCGGCCACGACTGCCTGATGCTCGACGGGGCGCTCGACGGGCTCGACATGGCGCAGCTGGCGTCGGCCGTCCGGTCCTTCGCACCAGAGATGGTCGTGCTCACCACCGCCCCCACCTACCTGTTCTGGCGCTGCGCGCAGCCGGAGCTCCGGGTGCCGCGCACCCTGGTCGACACGCTGCGGGGCGCCGGGATCGCGGCACCGATCGTCGCCGTCGGCCCGCACGGCTCCTCGACCCCGGGGCCGGCGCTCCGGAAACTCGGCTGCGACGCGATCGTGATCGGCGAATGCGAGGAGGCGCTGGTCGAACTCGCGGCCGGCGGGACCGCGGGCGTGGTGGACGGAACCGCGCGCCTCGACGGCGGCGCGCTGGTCCGCGAGGGCGGCCCGCGCCGGACGCGCTTCGTCGACCTGCCGCCGCTCCGCTGGCCCGCGGCCTGGATCGCCCGTCACGCGCACCACCATCACCGGTTCGATCTCGCCGAGGACGATCCCGGACGCAGCGGTCCCGGCGCCGAGGTCGAGGCGTCACGCGGCTGCCCCTATTCCTGCTCGTTCTGCGCAAAGATCGACTTCCGGGACGGCTACCGGCGTCGCGCCACTCCGATCGTGCTCGACGAGATCGACGGCCTCGTCCGACAGGGTGCCGGCTACATCTACTTCGTGGACGAGATCTTCCTGCCCGACCGCGCCCTGCTGGAGGGACTGGTCGACCGTCCGGTCTCGTTCGGCATCCAGACCCGGATCGATCTCTGGAAGCCCGAGATGCTGGCGCTGCTCGGCCACGCCGGGTGCGTCTCGATCGAGGCGGGCGTCGAGAGCCTCACCGTCGAGGGGCGCGCCTCGCTCGACAAGCTGTGCCGGATGACCACCGATGCGCTGGCCGACCGTCTGATCGAGGCGCGGCGGCACGTTCCGTTCGTCCAGGCGAACCTGCTTTCCGTCAGCGGCGACGACCCGGCGCTGGTGACCGAGTGGCGCGCGCGGCTGCAGGCGGCCGGCGTCTGGGCGAACGATCCGGTGCCGCTGTTTCCCTATCCGAGCTCGCCCGACTACCGGCGCCGCTGGGGCCTGCCCGACGACCAGGCCTGGGAGCGCGCCCACGCGCACTATCTCGGCGAACACGCCCGGTTCTCCGACATCCAGGATGCGCGGCCGGCGCCGCTCGCGGCGCTGGAGCGCTGCTGCCTGGCGTGACGCGCGTGCTGATGACGACCGACACGCTGGGCGGCGTCTGGCGCTACACGGTGGCGCTCGCCGGCGCCTCCGCCGCGTCCGGTCGCGCCGTCACCGTGGCGACGATCGGTCCGCGCCCGGACCACGCGCAGCGCGCCGAGCTGGCGACGGTCGCCGGCGTCGAACTCGTCGAGACCGATCTGACGCTCGACTGGACGGCGCCCGATGAGAGGACGTTGCTCGCCGCGTCCGCGGCCCTCGCCCGGCTCGCGCGCGAGCGCGGGGCCGACAGCATCCATCTCCACGCGCCGGCGCTGGTCGGAAACGCGTGCTGGCACGCGCCGGTGGTCGCGGTGGTGCATTCCTGTCTCCGGACCTGGTGGCGGGCGGTGCGAGGCGCCTCGGCGCTCCCTGCCGATCTTGCCTGGCGCGACCGGGCCGCCTCGGCCGGCCTCGGCCGGGCCGACGCGGCGATCGCCCCCGGACGCCGCTTCGCGCGCGAGGTCGCCCGGGCCTACGAGGTTGCGGAAGGCCGGATCCACCCGGTGCCGAACGGCGCCGCCCCGCCCGCGGCGCGCCCGGCGCAGGCCCGGCCCCGTGCGGTGCTCGGCTGCGGCCGGGCCTGGGACGCGGGCAAGGATTTCGCGACCCTGGAGCGGGCGGCGTGCCTGCTCCAGGGCATCCCGGTCCGGCTCGCAGGCGCGCTGCTCGGGCCGAACGGGGAACGCGCCCCGGTCTTCGATGCGGTGCGCACGCTCGGCCCGCTCGACCTGCCGACGCTGGCGGCGGCGCGGAACGACGCCTCGGTGTTCGTCTCGACCGCCCGCTACGAGCCGTTCGGCCTCGCCGTCCTGGAAGCGGCGCAGTCCGGCCTGGCCCTCGTGCTGGCCGACATCCCGAGCCTCCGCGAGCACTGGGACGGCGCGGCGCTGTTCTTCCCGCCAGGCGACGCCGGGGCGCTCGCGGAGACGATCGGCGCGGCGCTCGACGAGGTCTCCCCGCTCGCCGCCCGTGCCCGCCGGCGTGCCGAGGCGTTCACGCCGGAGCGCATGGAAGCGGCGACGTCGGCCGTCCATGACGGGCTGCTCCCGCGTCCGGTCGGACGCTGATGCGGATCGTCGTCTTCGCCCACGCGCTGACCTCGTGCTGGAACCACGGCAACGCCCATTTCCTCCGCGGCGTGCTGCGGGCGCTGGTCCGCGACGGCCACGCGGTGGCGTCCTACGAGCCTCGCGAGGGCTGGAGCCGCGCGAACCTGCTGCGAGACGGCGGTGCGGCGGCCGTGGCGGGGTGGGCGAGGCACTACCCCGAGCTCCGCGCCTCGTTCCACGACGCGGACACGGCGCTCGAACCGCTGGTGGACGGGGCCGACCTCGTGCTCGTGCACGAGTGGAACGATCCGGCGCTGGTCGCCGGCCTCGGACGGATCCGGCGCGATGGAGGCCGGTTCCGGCTGCTGTTCCACGACACCCATCATCGCGCGGTCTCCGACCCTGACGCGATGCGCCGCACCGACCTCCGCCACTATGACGGGGTCCTCGCCTTCGGCCGGGCGCTCGCCGACATCTACCGGCGGGAAGGCTGGACCGAGCGCGTCTTCGTCTGGCACGAAGCGGCCGACCTCGCGCTGTTCCATCCGCCGGCCGACGAGCCGGCGCGCGCGGGCGCGATCTGGATCGGCAATTGGGGCGACGGCGAGCGCACCGCCGAGCTGGAGGAGTATCTGCTGCGGCCGGCCCGAGACGCCGCGCTCCCGCTCGCCATTCACGGCGTCCGCTACCCGGCGGCGGCACGCGCGATGCTCGAGCGCTACGGCGCCGATTACCGCGGCTGGATCGCCAACACCGACGCGCCCGAGGCTTTCGCCCGCCATCTCCTCACCGTGCACGTGCCGCGCCGCTTCTATGCGACCGCACTCCCGGGCATCCCGACGATCCGCGTCTTCGAGGCGCTCGCCGCCGGCATCCCGCTGATCTCCGCGCCCTGGAGCGACGACGAGCGGCTGTTCCGCCCCGGGACCGACTTCCTCGTGGCACGCGACGGACGCGAGATGGCGGCGCTGATGCGCGACCTCGTCCACGACGCGGCACTCCGGCGTTCGCTCGTGGCACGCGGGCTGGAAACGATCCGCGCCCGGCATTCCTGCGCGCACCGGGCGGCCGAGCTGGTCGCGATCGCGGACGGGCTCGCCCGATGCGCCTGACGATCTTCGGCTCGAGCCTGCTCTCCTCCTACTGGAACGGCGCCGCGACCTACTACCGCGGCCTGTTCGGCGCGATGGCCCGACGCGGCCACGCGATCACCTTCCTCGAGCCCGACGCCTACGACCGCCAGAGCCACCGCGACATCGCGCCGCCGGACTGGGCACGCTCGGTCGTGTGGCAGCCCGACGAGGCGGGGCTCGCCGCAGCCCTCGCGCATGCGTGGGAGGGCGATGTCCTGGTCAAGTGCAGCGGGGTCGGCGTGCACGACGACGCGCTGCTTGCCGGCATCCTCGAGCGCGCGGGCGCGTCGCAGCTCCGCGTCTTCCTCGACGTCGACGCGCCGGCGACGCTCGCCGCCCTCGACGCCGCCCCCGGCTCGCCGCTGGCGGTCGCGGTGCCGGCCCTCGACCTCGTTCTCACCTATGGCGGCGGCGATCCCGTGGTCGCCGCGTACCGGGCGCATGGCGCGCGGCGCTGCGTGCCGATCTACAACGCGCTCGACCCCGCGACGCATCACCCGGCCGAGGCCGAAGCGCGGTTCCGCTGCGATCTCGCCCTTCTCGCCAACCGGCTGCCGGACCGCGAGAGCAGGATCGAGGACTTCTTCCTCGAACCCGCGCGCGCCTTGCCGAACCGCCGCTTCCTGCTCGGCGGCGCCGGCTGGCACGAGCGCGACGTGCCGGCGAACGTCCACCGCATCGGCCACGTGCCGACCGCCGACCACAACGCGCTCAACGCGTCGGCGCTCGCCGTGCTCAACGTCGCGCGCGACAGCATGGCGCGCCTCGGCTTCTCGCCGGCCACCCGCGTCTTCGAGGCGGCCGGAGCCGGCGCCTGCCTGATCACCGACCAGTGGGAAGGGGTCGAGCTGTTCCTCGAGCCGGACCGGGAGATCCTGGTCGCGCGCGACGGCCGCGACGTCGCCGACCACCTCGCCTCGCTCTCGCCCGCGCGGGCGCGCCTGATCGGCGAGCGCGCGCGCGCCCGGATCACCGCCCGGCACACCTACGACCAGCGCGCCGCGCTCCTCGACGCCGTGCTGTCGGAAGCCCTCGCGCAGCGACGCGAAGGAGCGACCTGACCGATGCGCCTCGTGGTCCTCGGCCTCAGCCTGAGCTCGTCCTGGGGCAACGGGCACGCGACGACCTACCGGGCACTCCTCTCCGCCTTCGCGCGGCGTGGCCATCAGGTGCTGTTCCTGGAACGCGACCAGGCCTGGTACGCACGCCATCGCGATCTTGCCGACCCGGACTGGTGCGACCTCGTCCTCTACAAATCGGTGGCCGAGCTCGACCGCTACGCCGACGCGATCGCGTCGGCCGGCGCCGTGATCGTCGGCTCCTACGTGACCGACGGGATCGCCGTGGCACGGCGCGTCCAGGAGATCGCGGCCGGGGTCACCGCGTTCTACGACATCGACACTCCGGTGACGCTGGCCGCGCTGGAGGCGGACGCCTGCGAATACCTCACGCGCGCCGCAATTCCCGGCTTCGACCTCTATCTCTCGTTCACGGCGGGCCCGACCCTCTCGCGCCTCGAAGCCGAGTTCGGCGCGCGGCGCGCGGTGGCCCTCCATTGCGCCGTGGACACCCGACGCTACGCACCGCGCCCGGCTGCGCGGCGGTGGGACCTCTCCTATCTTGGCACCTGGAGCGCCGATCGCGAGGCGGCCGTCGAGCGCCTGCTGATCGCGCCGGCGCGGCGCGCTCCCGACCGCCGCTTCGTGATCGCCGGCCCGCAATATCCGGCGACGCTCGACCTCCCGCCCAACGTCGAGCGGATCGAGCATCTGCCGCCCGAGCAGCATGCCGGGTTCTACTCGGCCTCGGCCTGGACGCTGAACGTGACCCGGGCCGACATGATCCGCGCCGGCTGGAGCCCGAGCGTCCGCCTGTTCGAGGCGGGCGCCTGCGGGACGCCGATCATCTCCGACGCCTGGGACGGGCTTGGCGAGCTGTTCGCGCCGGGGCGCGCGATCGCGGTCGCCGGGACGACCGAGGACGTCCTCCGGACGCTGATGCTCCCGGCGGCGACGCGCGACGCGATCGGCCGGGCGGCGCAGGCCGCCGTCCTCGCCTCGCACACGGCGGACCACCGCGCGCTCGAGCTCGA
>CAXUBX010000028.1:0-31753 GCA_964249405.1 uncultured Acetobacteraceae bacterium
GTCCCAAAGATCTGCTGAGCATCCGCGCACAGAGACCTGCTCAACCCGCCCGCTGCATGGCCGCATCCGCTCTCAAGTCCTCATTTCTGAACGGTTTAGGCAGCAAAGAAGGGCGGGCTCTTGGTCGCTTGCCGTCCATGCTATTCCGCACTGCTCGTGGTGCGCCAGGAGGAGCTGCACAAGGTCGCGGTGGCCACGCAGGGCTGCGATGTACAGCGGCGCCTCGCCGGCCGCGAAGCCGCGTCCCGCGGGCGCTGCGCCGGGGCGCCGGCCGGCGGCCCCGACGCCACCGCGCGCGTCGCGCGCGGCAAGCCCCCTCGGCGGCATCGCCCTGGTGCTGGTCGTGCTGGAGGGAGCGGCGCTGGCGGTGCTCTGGACGCATCCGCGCTGGCCCGACGGCTTGCACGAGCGGCTGGCCGCCCTGCAGTCGGCGGCCTCGGCCGCGGGCACGAAGGCCGACCAGGCCAGCGCGGCCGTGGCCGGGCTCGGCACGCGGGTGGACGGGCTGTCGAAGGCCGGCCCGGTGACGTCCGGGCCGAGCGTGGCCGCGCTCGCCGCCACGGTCGAGGCGCTCAAGCAACGGATCGACGCTGCCGCTTCCGCCGCGAGCGCAACGCCCGCGGCCGGCGCGCCGGCACCGGCGACGCAGGACCTCGCACCCCTCCAGGCCTCGATCGCCTCGCTCGGCGGGGAGCTCGCCTCGCTCAAGGCCGAGCAGGGCACGGTGACCGCGTCGCTCGCCGCCGCCGAGCGGGCCGACTTCGCGTCGCTCCGCCAGGAGATGACGCACGCGAACGCCGAGACCGACGCGAAGGTCGCCTCGCTGTCCGCCGCCGTGGCGAGCGCCGAGGCCTCCGGACAGCGCGTCGCCGCGATCGCCGGCCGCGCCGAGCGCCTGGCCCGCCTGCAGGCGGCGGGCGGGTCGATCGACGAAGGCCGGCCGATCGGGGTCATCGAGGGCGTCCCGCCCGCCCTCGCGCGCTACGCCGGCACTGCGCCGCCGACCGAGGCGGCCCTCGTGCTCGGCTTCCCGGCCGCGGCCCGCGCGGCGCTCCGCGCGAGCCAGCCCGACACCAGGCACGCCGGCTTCTTCCGCCGGCTCTGGGTCCGCTCCGAGGGCGCGCTCACGATCAGCGACGGGAACCGGGTCCTCGTCGGCGACCCGGCTGCCGGGATCGTCGCCAGCGCGCGCGAGCGTCTCGCCGCGGGCGATCTCCGGGGCGGCGTGCACGTCCTCGGAGCCTTGCAGGGCAGCGCCGCGGCGGCGATGGCGCCCTGGCTCGACCAGGCACGCGATCTCCTCGCGGCGCGCGACGCCCTGGCTGCCGCCGAAGCCCAGACCTGAGGTGATGTCCCGAGATGATGCCCTGAGATGATCGCCGTCGTGCGCTTCCTGCTGCTCGCCGCGATCCTGGTCGCGTTCGCCTACGCCGTCGCCGCGATCCCGGGAACCGTGGTGGGCACGATCGGCCGGATCCGTTTCGAGACGAGCCTCGCGGTCGCGGTCGCCTTGCTGATCGCGTTCGGCATCGTGCTGATCGCCGCGGCCCGGCTCGTCGCGACCCTGCTCGGGCTGCCTGGCCGGTTCGGCGTCGCCGGCGAGCTCCGGCGCCGGCGGAAGGGTGAAGCGGCGCTGACCGCCTCCCTGCTGGCGCTCGCGTCCGGCGAGGCGGACGACGCGCGACGCGAGGCGTCGCGGGCCCGCCGCCTGCTCGGCCGGACACCGCAGACGCTCCTGGCCGTCGCCGAGGCGGACCGTGCGGCCGGCCGGCTCGACGGCGCCGAGGCCGGATACCAGGCGCTGGCCGACCGGGCCGACACGACCTTTCTCGGTCTTCGCGGCCTCCTCGGCGTCGCCCTCGCGAAGGGCGACCACGCGAGCGCGGCCACGCTGCTCGCGGCGGCCGAGAAGGCGCGGCCCGGCACGAGCTGGATCCGGGGCGAGCGGTTCTCGCTCGCCTGCCGGAGCGGCGACTGGGCGGCGGCGCTCGATGCCGCGCCGCCGCTGGCTGCAGACCGGGCCGCCATCGCCGCGGCGGCCGCCGAGCAGATCGAAGCGACCGACCCCGGTCGCGCCGCGAAGCTCGCGGGTGAGGCGCACCGGTCGGCCCCGGGCCTGGTGCCGGCCGCCCTCGTGCTGGCGCGCGGCTTCCGGCGGAGCGGACGCGAGGGGCGTGCGGTGGCGGTGCTCCGGGAGACCTGGGCGGTCACGCCGCACCCCGATCTCGCGACGCTGGCTCTGGCACCCGTCGCCGATCGATTGCAGCGGGTGAAGGCGGCGGAGCAGTTCGTGGCGAAGCGGCCGGGATCGCTCGAAGGCCACCTGCTGCTCGGCCGGGTCTCCCTGGACGCTGGAATGTGGGGCGAGGCGCGCCGTCACGCGTCGGAGGCGCGGGCGCTGCCCGGCGGTGACGACCGTCGCGTCCTGCTGCTGCTCGCCGATGTCGCGGAGCGCGACACGAGCCTCTCGGAGCCGGAACGCCGCGCCGCGCATGCCGAGATGCTCCGTGCGGCTTCGTCGGCGCCGACACTGCCCGCGTGGCTCTGCGCGCGATGCGGCGCCGAGCAGGCGGCCTGGCGCCCGGTCTGTCCGCACTGCCGGTCGGTGGGATCGATCGGGTGGGGTGCGGTGTCGACCGGCCTCGAGCGCCCCGCGCCGGCCGCGGCGGAGGCGCCCCTGCTGCTCGGGGCCCCGACCCCGCCGGCGCTGGTCTCGCCGGACCGGCCGGCGACGAGCTGACGGTCAGCTCCGGAGAGTGATCGAAAGGACCGGCGACCAGGGTCCCCCGAGGTAGCGCCAGAGATGGATGCCTGCCGCCTCGGTGTCGAACGGCATGAAGTCGGCGGCGAGGAAAGCCAGCAGGTCGGAAGCCTCGCGAGGCGCGACCTTGTTCTGGATCGTCACGTGGGGGTGCCAGGCCGATGCGTCCTGGCGTGTGAGCCGCTCCGCCAGGGCGCGCCTGACCGCGCTCCGGCGTTCCCGCAGCGGCGCGCTCTCCAGCACGAAGGCGACCCCGCGTCCGAGCGAGCGAAGGCCCGCGACCCGGACCGCGAACGCGGCGGTGCCGAACGGTGCGAGCGCCTCCGCGACGATTTCGGCGCCGTCCGGCGGCAACGCGTGGAACAGCGTCGCATGCGCCGGGACCAGGTTGCGCCCGGCAGGAAAATGGCGCCTGCGCAGGGCCTCGAAGCGCGCCTGGGTGTCCGCCGCGACCGACAGCGTCAGGACGAGCGGCGCGTCGTCAGGCGTGGCCAACCGCCCCGGCCGGCGTCTGGGTCGGGTTGGTGGCGCCGGCGCGACGCTGATGCCAGAGCGCCACGAAATCGATCGGCTGCAGGAGCACCGGGGGGAAACCACCGTCGCGCGTCACGTCGGCCAGGATGTTGCGTGCGAAGGGAAACAGCAGCCGCGGCACCTCGATCAGCAGCATCGGCTCGACCTGGTTCTCGGGAACCCCGGTCAGGGTGACGATGCCGCAATAGGCGAGCTCGGCGATGAACACCGTGCGGGCCGGCTCGCTCGAGGGGGCCTGGCCTTCGGCGGGCGGCTGCTTCGGCTCGGTGGCCTCGGTGCGGATCGCCAGCGTGACCTCGAAGGTCGGTGCCTGCGGGTTCAGATGGCGGATCTGGACGTCGAGATTGAGGTTGATCGCAGGCTGGGCGCGCAGCGTCGAGAAGATCTCCGGCGCGCCTGGCACCTCGAAGGAGAGATCCTTCGTGTACTGGATGTTCATCACCAGCTGTGGCGCCGTCGCCGGCGTGGCGCCGTTCTGGCCCGGCAGGCTGTTCTGGTCCGACATCGGTGGCACCTCCGGCCGCGTTGATCGGGGCGCGGGTAGCATGGTGCGGCACGGGGCACCACCCGGAGGCCGACCGCCGGATCGGCGCCGCGTTGCCTCGACGCGGGTCCGCCCTTATGTCTCCGGGCCCATGGTGGGCCGCGGCAGGGTGCGGCGCGAGCCGTTTCGGGAGCAGGAATGAAGTTCATGGCCGGGGGCAACACCGGAGGCGTGCCGGTTGATCTGATCCTGTTCGGATTGATCGCGGTGTTCCTGGTCCTGCGTCTGCGGAGCGTGCTCGGCAAGCGGATCGGGGCGGATCGCCCGCCCGTCGGCCCGGTCCGCCGAACCGCTCCCGAGACGATCGACGGCCGTGCCGAGCCCGTCTCGGCGGCGCGCCCGTTGCCCGACCCCGCGAGCCCGGTCGGCCGCAAGCTCGCCGCCTTCCGCGACATCGAGCGCGGCTTCGACCCCGCGGTCTTTCTCCGCAATGCCGAGGCGAGCTTCCGCCGGATCGTGGAAGCCTTCGCGGCCGGCGACCGTCACGTGCTCCGGAGCCTGCTGACCGACGGCGCCTACACCGTGTTCGAGGGTGCGATCAGGGCGCGCGAGGCGATGGGCCAGACCCAGCGGTCCGAGATCCGGGCGATCCAGCAGGCGACGATCGAGCGTGCCGAACTGCTGCCCGGCGGTCCGGGCGGCGGACGACGCGGCCAGGTCGAGGTGCGCTTCGTGTCCGATCAGATCAGCCTGCTCACCGGAACGGACGGCGCCCCGGTCACCGGAACCGACGCGGTGACGGAGCTCGTGGACCGCTGGGTCTTCGAGCGGCTCTATCCAGGCGAGGCCGCTTGGCGGCTCGCGGAAAGCCGCCCGGTCTGACCGGCCCGAGGAGCCCCGTTCCATGTCCCTGTCGTCAATCTCGTCGGGCGGCGTCCCGGGCGCGCGGCTCGCGATGAAGGAGATCGTGTCGCTCTGCAAGCGACGCGGGTTCATCTTCCAGTCGAGCGAGATCTATGGCGGGATCAACGGTTTCTGGGATTATGGTCCGCTCGGAACCGAACTGAAGCGGAACGTCCGGGCGGCCTGGTGGAACGACATGGTGGCCCGCCACAACCGGCTCGCGATCCCTCCCGGCGCGCCCTCGCCGTTCGAGATGACCGGGATCGAGAGCACGATCATCATGCATCCGCAGGTCTGGCGGGTCTCCGGGCATTACGACCTGTTCCACGACGTGATGGTCGACTGCCGGGAGACCAAGCGGCGGTTCCGCTTCGACCACATGCGCGGCCGCTACGTGTCGCATCGCGGCCGTCGCGTGTTCGTCTCGGTGCTGTCCGAGCCCGAGGACGAGAACGAGGCGGCGCTCGAGGCGGCGCTCGGCTTCTTCAAGCTTCGTCGCGCCTACGCGGACCAGCTGACCTGGGAGGGCGAGTTCCGGAACCTTTCGGAACTGGCCGACCGTGCCGACGTGCTGGCGCCCGGGGCGAGCGAACCCGGAACGCTGACCGAGCCGCGCGATTTCAACCTGATGCTGGAAACCGGGCTCGGCGCCGCGGCCTCCGAGGAGGGTCGCGCCTTTCTCCGTCCCGAGACCGCGCAGGGCATCTTCGTCAATTTCCGCAACGTGCTCGACACCACGCGCGCCAAGCTGCCTCTCGGGATCTGCCAGATCGGCAAGAGCTTCCGGAACGAGATCACGCCCCGGAACTTCACCTTCCGGTCGCGCGAGTTCGAGCAGATGGAATGCGAGTTCTTCTGCGCGCCGGACAGTTCGGCGGCCTGGTACCGCTACTGGCGGGACCGTCGCTACGCCTGGTATCGCGATCTCGGCCTCTCGGAAGCGCGCCTGCGCGCACGCGAGCACGACGCGGACGAACTCAGCCACTATTCGAGCGGGACCTGCGACATCGAGTACGCGTTCCCGTTCCTTCCCGAGGGCGAGTTCGGCGAGCTGGAAGGCGTCGCCCATCGCGGCGATTTCGATCTGCGCTCGCACATGGAAGGCAAGCTCGATCCCCATTCGCGCCCGCTCGTGGTCGAGCGTGACGCGGCCGGCGGAGTGCGGCACGCGGGATCGGGCAAGACGCTGTCCTACCGCGACGACGCGCTCGGCCGGACCTACGTGCCGCACGTCATCGAGCCGGCGGCCGGCGCGGACCGGGCCACGCTCGCCTTCCTCTGCGAGGCGATCGAGACCGACACCGCGAACGACGACCAGGGCCGGC
Organism: uncultured Acetobacteraceae bacterium; assembly: GCA_964249405.1. GTDB lineage: Bacteria > Pseudomonadota > Alphaproteobacteria > Acetobacterales > Acetobacteraceae > CAXTPV01. The sequence continues at coordinate 6,008 of CAXUBX010000028.1, forward strand.
CGCAGGAGCGGACGGTGATGCGTCTCGACCGGCGCCTCGCGCCGGTGAAGGCGGCGATCCTGCCGCTGGTGAAGAAGGACGGCATGCCGGAGATCGCCCGCGAGCTCTACGGTGCGTTCCGCGGGCGGGTCGCCGTCGACTACGACGAGAAGGATGCGATCGGGCGCCGCTACCGGCGCCACGACGAGATCGGCACGCCGTTCTGCATCACGATCGACAGCGAGACGTTGGCCGACCGCACCGTCACGATCCGCGATCGCGACACGCTGGCGCAGGATCGCATCCGGATCGACGACGTGCTGACCGAGGTCGAACGTCGCCTCCGGTGAACGTTCCGGACGGCGATCCCACCCTTGACCGGGTGCTGCCGATCCCCGACCACCGGCGGCGATGACGATCCGGCTGCCGTCCGCTCCCGCCCTCACCCTCGCCCTCGGCCTCGCCGCCTGCTCGACGATCAGCGCGCCCGACCTGCTGACCGCCGTGCCGTTCTCGTCGATCCCGGGCTGGGGCGGCGCCGACCAGAGCGCCGCCTTCGCGCAGTTCCGGCGGCAGTGCGGGCGGCTCAGCTCGATGCCGGCCGACGAGGCGCTCGGCGGAACCGGCCTGCTTGCGACCGCGGCAGGGACGGCCGGCGACGAACAGCCGGCCTGTCTCGCGGCCCGGCAGGCGACCGTCTCGACCGCCGGCGAGGCGAGGCGTTTCTTCGAGACCTGGTTCGCGGCCTATCGCGCGGACGACCTCGAGCTCGCCGGCTATTTCGAGCCCGAGTTCCCCGGGAGTGCCGTGAAGACCGCGGCGTTCTCGACCCCGGTTCTCGGCCGGCCTTCCGATCTCGTCACCGTGCCGTCGCCCGACGGGCATGGCGTAGTGAGCGGCCGCGCCCGGCACGGAGTCGTGGTGCCCTACGACGAGCGGGCCGCCATCGAACGTGGCGCCCTCGAGGGGCGGGCGCCGGTGATCGCCTGGGTGCGTGATCGGGTCGATCTCTACCTGCTCCAGAAGGAAGGCGCGGGACGGATCGTGTTCGGCGACGGGTCGGTGCTCCGGCTCGGCTACGCGGGTCAGAACGGTGCGAAGCCGGCGCCGATCGGCGACGCACTCGTGGCCGCCGGGCTTCTCCCGCCGGACGACGTCACGTCGGCTTCGATCCGGGCGGCGCTCGAACAGCACCCGTCCGAGGCCGCGTCGCTGATCGACCGGGATCCGAACTACGTGTTCTTCCGCGTCCTCGCGGGAACCGCGGCCGACGAGGGGCCGCCCGGGACGCTCGGCGTCGATCTCGCACCGCTCCACTCGCTCGGCGTCGATCGTCATGCCATACCGCTCGGTGTTCCCGTGTTCCTGGCGGCGGGCGCGCCGCTCGACGTCCTCGCGTTCGCCGAGGACGAGGGTGGCGACATCAAGGGACCCGATCGGGCCGACCTGTTCTTCGGTGCCGGCGAGCTGGCCGGACGCCGGGCCCGCGCTCTTCACGAGCGTGCGCGCGCCTTCGTGCTGCTCCCGCGGCCGCTCCGTCCCGCGTCGTAAACCGCTTTGGGCGAATCGGGGCGTCTCTCCATGCTGCGGGCATGGTCGGCCGAACAGACAGAGCCGCGACAGCGCCCGCGGATTCCATCGTCCGGCCCGTGGGGTCCTCGGGTTCGGTTCTCGCGACGGAGGAGACGGTCCCGGTGTCCGTGCCCCAGGCCTCGGTGCCGATGCGCCCGAGATTCCCGGCCGGCCGGCACCAGCTGCACTGCGGCGACTGCCTGGCCGTGCTGCCGACGCTCGACGCGCAATCGGTCGACGTCGTCATCACCTCGCCGCCCTACAACATCGGCCTCCGCTACGGCGCCTACGACGACCGTCGGGCGGAGGACGAATATCTCGACTGGCTGATCCGCGTCGCCGAGGCGGTCGCGCGGGTGATGCGGCCGGACGCGTCGTTCTTTCTCAACGTGTCGGGCTCCGGCACCCAGCCCTGGCTGCCGTTCGAGCTCGCGGTGCGGCTCCGCAGGATCTTCCACCTCCAGAACCACATCGTCTGGGTCAAGTCGATCACCACCGACGCCGGAACGAAGGGCCATTTCAAGCCGATCGGCGGCGACCGGTTCCTCCACCACAACCAGGAGCACGTGTTCCACCTGACCCTGGACGGGCGGGTGAAGCTGGACCGGCTCTCGATCGGCGTGCCGTTCCAGGACAAGTCGAACATCAGGCGGCGCGGCCATCCGCAGGATCTTCGCTGCCGGGGCGACACCTGGTTCATCCCCTACCGCACGGTGCAGAGCCGGGCGGAGAAGTTCCACCACCCGGGCACCTTCCCGGTCGACCTGCCGCGCTGGTGCATCCGTCTGCACGGCGTGGCCGGTGCCGTGGTGCTCGATCCGTTCGCGGGCACCGGGACGACGCTGGTCGCTGCCGAGCTCGAACGGGCGCACGCGGTCGGGATCGAGCTCGACCCCGCCTATGTCGCGATCGCACGGGCCCGGATCGCCGACCAGATGCGGGCCGAGCGGGAGGAGTTCGTGCGGGAGGCGCTGGCGGCCGCGATGGTCGGCGCCCTCCACGACCGCGTCGCGACGCCCGCTCGTTCCAGCCGGGAGAGCCGCGCCGTCGTGTGACGAGGCCGATGGCGGTCGGCCGACCGCCGTGACAGGATCCGGCGCGTGCAAAAGGAGCTGACCGACGCGGAACGGGAGCTGTGGCGTCGTTTCGCACACGACGTGCGGCCGCTCCGCGGCACGTCCGAGACTGTCGAGGTCCGTCCGGCAGAAACGCCGACGCCGTCATCTCCGGCCGTGGCCGTGGCCATGGCCGCGCCGCGCCATGGCGGAAAGGCGGGAACGGCGGTTCTGGTGATCGGGACCCGCGGCGACGGTCTCGACGACACCGGCTGGCGCGCGCTCGGGACCGGGCGTCTCATGCCTTCGCGCCGGCTCGATCTGCACGGCCACACGACCGATGCGGCGTTCCGCGAGCTCGGGCGCTTCCTGCGGCAGGCGAGCGCGGACCGGCTCCGCCTGGTCGAGATCATCACCGGTCATGGACATCAGACCGGAGGTGGCGCGATCAGGCGCGAACTTCCCCACTGGCTGAACCGCCCCGACCTCCGGACCCTGATCATCGCCGCCCGCCATCCGGAGCGCGGCAACGAGGGTGCGGTCCGCATCCTGCTCCGCCGCCGTCGCGGCGCCTGAGCGCTGCGCCTCCGCCAGAGCGCCTGGCTGCTCTCACCCGCTGCCGCCTCGCCGACGGACCGACGTGGTCAGACCGGGTCGCGCGCCGCGCGCGGCGGCACGTCGGACGCGGTGAGCGTGCCGTCGTAGCCTCGCCGGAGCAGGCCGCGCCATTTCTGCATCCAGGCGCTCCGGGTCCGGACGGTCGCGTGCGAGGTCGCGGGCACGGCGATCGTCACTTCCTCGAAATCGCCACCTTCGACCCGGCTCCATGTCGTCGCGACGAGGGAGGGGCCGACGGTGATGCCCAGCTTCGTCAGCCGCTCGTCGGCGCGTCTGGCGAGATGGGAGAGACTGGTCGTTCGCGCGAACCAGCAATCATGGGGGCCGCTGTCCGCCGGCGGCACCGCGACCGTGCTCCTGGTGTCGAAGCAGCCGAACGGCAGGTGCGGCTTGATCGGTCCGTCGGCGGGGAACACCGAAGCGCTGGCGACGATCGCCCCGGTCAGCGCGCCGTGCTCCACACGTCCGAGCACCATGAAGTCGAGCTCGGTGTCGTGCTCGCTCCGCCCGGACACGAGTTCGTGCCATTCGCCGCTCGGCAGCGGCAGGATGCGGCCGGCAAAAGGAAGCGTGCCGCTGAAGACGGCCTCGAAAGGCGGATAGCTGCCGATCAGCTGCTCGACCGGCGCCGCGCCCGGATCGGTCGGTGTGGCGCGACGGATCAGGGCGAGGATCGACGGCGTCGGGTAGAGGACGGACAGGATCGCGAAGCTGGCGGCCGACGCGAGGGTCAGTCGCCAGAGCGGCGCACGTCGCCAGAGGCGCGACGCGGCGGACATCGGTCAGGCCCGCTCGGCCGCTTTCAGTGGGATCGCGGGGCTCGCGGCGGGCGCCGCGGCCGGCTCCGCGCGGACCGGGGTGCCGTCCGTGCCGCCCACCACCCGTACCTGCTTCGCGCCCGCCTCCTTCGCGGTGATCAGGCTGTCGCTGATCATGTCCTCGATCGAGCGCATCAGGTCGCGGGCGCTCGCCGAGGCGCCGAGCCGTTCCTGGCGCTGCATGACCGCGAACAGCAGCCCGGGATCGATCCCGCCCGTCTCCACCGCGAGGCCGTAGCTGCCGATCATCGCCTCGATCTCGAGAGCCGCGACGCGTGCGATGTCGAGGCCTTCGAGCTTGCGGAACACGAAGATGCGGTCGAGACGGTTCAGCACCTCGGGCGCGAAGCCGGCGGCCCGCAGCGCCTCGACCGTTTCCGAGCGCATCCGGTCCGGGTCGGATCCGTGCAGCGTCGCGATCTCGGTCAGCGCCTCGGTCGCGATGTTCGACGTCAGCACGAAGATCGCGCGCACCGTCGGCACGAGCTGGCCGTTCGAGGCTTCCGTGATGTGCCCGTCGTTCCAGGCGGTGAGGAACTTCTTGAAGACGTCGGGATGCGCCTTCTCGATCTCGTCGAGCAGCACCACCGCGTCCGGCTTCTCCCGGAGACCGCCGGTCAGCTTGCCGAACGTGTCCGATCCGACATAGCCCTTCGGCGAGCCGAACAGCTGGGTCGCGGCGTGCGGCGAGGAGAGCTGGGTCATGTCGAAATGGAGCAGCGGCCGCGTCAGCGCGCGGGCCAGCACCTTCGCGAGATAGGTCTTGCCGGTGCCGGGCGGCCCGGCCAGCAGGAACACGCCGACCGGGCGCCCGCGCTGCTTCAGCGCCAGGCGGCGTCGGAGCGTCGCCGCGATGTCCTCGGCGACCCCGTCCTGGCCGATCACGCGGGCACGGAGATCGGCGGCCAGCCGCTCGGCATCGAGCGAGCTTTCCCGTTCCTGCTCGGCCAGCATCTTCTCCAGGGCGGACCGGTTCGTCAGGCGGCTGAGGACGTCCATGATCAGGCCCTTGCGGCGACGCGGCCCGAGGCCGCGACGCGTGCGCGCTTCCGCGCGGGTTTCGTAGAGGAGGCCGCCGCCGGCCAGCAGCAGCGATGCGCCGGCGAGCGGCGGAAAGGCGGGCGACGCCCAGGCGAGCGCGCGGGCAATCCCGCCGAGGCCGAGATGCAGCTGGGTCGCGATCTGCGCGCAGGCCAGCACGAGGAACGCCACCATCATGAGCGGCATCAGGCGGGTCAGCGTTGCCGACATCCCGTTCACTCCACGACCACGTTCAGGACGAGCGTGGAACCGGCCGGGATCGGCGGCAACGGGGTCGGGCCGACCGTCTGGACGATGCCCGCGGTGATGGTGCGCGCGGCGACCGGCGTGATCGTGACCCGTCCCGCGCGCCCGATCGGAAGGATCACGGACCGGGGCTCCGCGCCGAGGACGACGTTCCGCGACATCAGGCCGCAATCGAGGTGGATCGCCGACCCGATGCCGCTGTCGATGCCGAACACCGGCATGCGGACGAGATGGATCCGGCGATCCCGCAAGGCGGCGAGGAGCGGGGCGCGGTCGCCCTCCGGAATATCGGGACCGGCGAGGGCGGCCTCGGCCTCGGCCTCGGTGAGCGACGGGAACTGCGCGACCGCGAGGCCCGGCATCACGCCGCCCGCCGCGTTGTAACCGGCAAGCCGGGTCGACACCGCGCCGGCGAGCAGCAGGCCGAGCGCCCCATAGGCGAAGCCCCGTCTGGTGACCGCGCCCTCGGGTTCGGCCTTCAGCAGCGCCTGCTCGATTTCGGGATCCATCAAGGGTGGACGCTAACCGGAAAATCCGCGGCCGTGCATCCGTATTGTCGGCGGTCGCTCCGGCATCCCGGGAGGATGTCCTGGAATTCACCCGGCCGACTTCCCGCCGTCCGACCGCCGCTGCCCCATCCTTGAACGCGTCGTCGTCGAACCTCCCGGACGTCAACCGAACGATCCCGGCCAGGCGCGCCAGCCCTGCCCACCATGGATGAACACCCGGTCGCAATGAAATCCGTTCCAATGGTAGCGGAGGTGACGGGCCTGGGCGACCGGCAGGCGGACGAGGTCGGGCCAGAACAGGGCGGCCGCGTCGCCGGCCGGCCAGCGAACGCTCGGATAGACGATCCCGTCGGCGTCGGCGTCGCGCAGCAGGCGGCCGAGCGCCTGGCCGGGACGGTAGTCGTCGGGCGCGAGGCAGTCCCGGTGCGCGCCGTTCCTGAGATCGACCAAGGTCCCGTCGGCACCGCTCACGAGCTCCCGGTAGTCCGCGTCGCCGGCGGGTTCGCCGGTCGCTCGCATGAACACCTCGAAGTGGAAGATCGTCTCCGCCAGCGCGACCTCCGGTCGGTCGCCGCAATACCAGACGCCGTACCGTCCGTCGGTGAAGCGGCTCGGGCGGTCGGGCGACGCGTGGGTGAAGGCGCCCATCACCAGCGATGCGGTCGGCCCGGCGACCCGGCGCGGGACCGGGACCAGCGACAGGTCGCCGACCTGGTTCCGGACGCGCGGATTGGTCTTCGCCTCGGCGCTCGCCAGGAGCTCCCAGTCGGCCGGATCGGCGATGTCCTCGAACAGGTCGACCGGGGGGTAGACGCTGCGGATGATGCGGTAGGCGTCCGGCCAGTCGACCCGTGTCGTCCCGTTCGCCGTCGTCACCAGGCCCCGCGTTCGGCGTCGAGATAGGCGCGGACGCTCGCGAGATCGGCTTGCGTCCCGGCGAGCATCCGGTCGAGTGCCGACTGGCCACCGAGGCGTGCGTTCGGCTGGCGGATCCAGCGATAGGCGCGCTCCGGCTCCGTGAACAGGTAGCGGAGCGCCTTGTGGATGCCCATCAGGTCGCCGAGGCGGCAGGCGGTGTCGTGCGGGATGTCGGCCACCTGGCCCGACTTCCAGCGCTGGAAGGTGCGGAGGCTGGGCTGGCCGAGCAGGATCCGGGCTTCCGTGCCGTCGAGCCCCCAACGTCCGAACAGGCGGAACGCGGCCCGCAGCATGGCTTCTGTTTCGGCTCGCGTGAGGCCCGAACCGGGTTCGCGCGGGATTTGGTCGAGGTCCGGAAAGGATCCCCGCCGAGCTGCTCCAGCTGACACGATGGGATGCCTCTTGCCGATTGGCATAGAAGTAAGCCTTGACGCCGAATGGCGCAAGTCCTTCCGACCCGCGGCTCAGGGTCCGGAGGCGCGCGAATCGACGGTGGAGGTGGCGGCGGCCCATCCGGCCATCGACTGGCCGGCCTCTCCGGAGCTTCGGGACCGTGTTCCGGCTTGCCGTGTGACAGCGGAAACCCGTTCCCCTCCGCCGCGTCGTCGCTCATCGATGCGAGCCTGGGACACCAAGCGGAGAGAGCGATCCGCCCGGCTGGAAGCGGCGTCCGGTCTCGCGCGCGGCCGCGAGGTCCAGGCGGACGACGTCCCCGCGCTTCTGGAAGCGATCATCCGGCCCGGCGACCGGGTCTGCCTGGAAGGCGACAACCAGAAGCAGGCGGATTTCCTCGCGCGCTGCCTCGCCGGTGTCGACCCGGCGAAGATCCACGACCTTCACGTGGTGCAGTCCGGCCTCGTGCTTCCCGAGCATCTCGACCTGTTCGAGGCCGGGATCGCCCGGAAGCTCGACTTCTCCTACTCCGGGCCGCAGGGTGCTGCGCTCGCGCGCGCGCTCGGGCGGGGACGCATCGAGCTCGGGGCGATCCACACCTATATCGAGCTGTTCGCCCGCTACTACGTCGATCTCACGCCGAACGTGGCCCTCGTGGTGGCGCGCGAGGCGGACCGCGACGGCAACCTCTACACCGGGCCGAACACCGAGGACACGCCGACCATCGTGGAGGCGACGGCGTTCAAGGACGGCATCGTCGTCGCCCAGGTCAACAGGATCGTCGATCGGGTCCCGCGCGTCGACATCGCGGGCGACCAGGTCGATTTCATCGTGCAGTCGCCGTCGCCGTTCTACGTCGAGCCGCTGTTCACGCGCGACCCGGCGAACGTCACCGAGACGCAGATCCTGACCGCGATGATGGCGATCAAGGGGATCTACGCTCCCTACGGGGTGAAGCGGCTCAATCACGGGATCGGCTTCGCGACGGCGGCGATCGAGCTGCTGCTGCCGACCTACGCGGAGCGTCTCGGACTCCGGGGCCGGATCGCGACGCACTGGGCGCTCAACCCCCATCCGACCCTGATCCCCGCGATCGAGAGCGGCTGGGTCGAGCAGATCCACTGCTTCGGTTCCGAGGTCGGAATGGACGACTACATGCGGGCCCGCCCCGACATCTACTTCACGGGACGGGACGGGTCGCTGCGCTCGAACCGGATGATGTGCCAGAACGCCGGTCTCTACGCCTGCGACATGTTCATCGGCGGCACGCTGCAGATCGATCTCTCGGGGCACTCCTCGACGGTCACCCCGGACCGGATCGCGGGTTTCGGGGGCGCGCCGAACATGGGGGCCGACGCGCATGGCAGGCGGCACGCGACCGACCCATGGCTCAAGGCGGGACGCGAGGCGTCGGACGACGAAGGCGCGCTCGTCCGTGGCCGGAAGCTCGTCGTCCAGGTGGTGGAGACGTTCGGCGACGGGATGACGCCGGCGTTCGTCGAGAGGCTCGACAGCCTCGCGCTCGCGGAAAGGCTGAAGCTCGAGCTCGCCCCGGTGATGATCTACGGCGACGATGTCACGCACATCGTGACCGAGGAGGGAATCGCGAACCTGCTCCTCTGCCGCACCGCAGCCGAGCGCGAGCAGGCGATCCGCGGCGTCGCCGGCTACACCGCCATCGGGCGCGGCCGCGACCGGGCCGAGGTCGCGCGTCTTCGCGAGCGCGGGGTGATCCGGCGGCCCGAGGATCTCGGCATCGACCCGCTCGACGCCAGCCGCCATCTTCTCGCGGCGCGCTCGATCAAGGATCTCGTCGACTGGTCGGGCGGCCTCTACAGGCCGCCTGCGAAGTTCCGGAACTGGTAGGGAGCCGGCGGATGGAGCGAATCACGATCCGCCATGACGCCCGGGCGCGGCTCGCCGGGGAGACGCGGGAGGCGATCGTCGGCGTCGTCGCGTCGGGCAATCTCGAAGTGCTGGCCGAACGGAGCGAACCCGACGGGACGTGCCTGGTCGAGATCGCCACCGCGGCGGAGGGCTTCGGCGATGTCTGGCGCGCGGTGGTCGCCGATTTCGTCGAGCGCGCCGCGCCGGGCGGTGTGCGATTCTCGATCAACGACGGCGGTGCGAGACCGGACACGGTGATGCTTCGCCTGATGCAGGCGTCGCGTGTCCTGGAGGCTTCCGCACGATGAGCGGGGCTGTCGATCGCGGTCGCGCGAGCTGGATCGAGGCGTCGGCGCGCGAGCGGATCTCGGGTCTGCTCGATCGCGACAGCTTCCGGGAGATCCTCCGGCCGGCCGAGCGTGCGACGAGCCCGCATCTCCCGATGTTCGATCTGCCGGTCGCCTTCGACGACGGCGTCGTGGTCGGTCGCGGCATGCTCGACGGGCGGTCGGTGCTGGTCGCCGCCCAGGAGGGCCGTTTCATGGGCGGCACCTTCGGCGAGGTGTCGGGCGCCAAGATCACCGGCCTGCTGCGTGGCGCGCGCGACCTCGCCGGGACCGGCGCCCCGACCCCGGTCCTGCTGCTGCTCGACACCGGCGGGGTCCGGCTGCAGGAGGCGAATGCCGGCGAGCTCGCGGTGTCGGAAACGATCCGCGCGATCGCCGAGGCCCGGCTCGCCGGCGTCGCGGTGGTCGCACTGATCGGAGGACGCGCCGGCGCGTTCGGCGGCGGCGGCATCGTCGCCGCCTGCTGCTCGCGGATCGCGGTGTCCGCGCACGGCCGCATCGGTGTCACCGGCCCCGAGGTGATCGAGACGAACCGGGGCGTCGAGGAGTTCGACAGCCGGGATCGCGCCCTGGTCTGGCGGATCACCGGCGGTCGCACGCGCGTGCTCGCGGGCGGCGCCGATCGCATCGTCGCCGATCGGATCGACGCCTTCCGGGACGGCGCGATCGCGCTGCTCGACGGCCGCATCCCGCCGCTCGATCTCCCGACGCTGCGCGCGGAGGCCGCGAGGCTCGGCGCGCGGCGCGAGCGCTTCGGCGCGTGCCGCGACGCGACCGCGATCTGGCAGGCGATCGGGATCGAGGATCCGGCCTCGGTCGCCGAGCTGGACGAGGGGGAGTTCGAGACCCTCGCACGCGAGAAGGGGCATCATCATGACGCTCGATGAGGTCGCGGGGCGCCTGTTCGCGACGCATGACCTCTCGACCGCGTCGTCGGGCGCCGTGCACGGCGGGGCCACCAGCGCGGCCGGGACCGGGCTCGCCGTGGTCGGCATCGCCGAGGGGAGACCGGTCGGCCTCGAGGCCGCCGGTGCGATCGCCGCGGCCGTGCTCGACCTGGTCGAGGCGGGCGGAGACGTGCCGCTCGTGGTCCTCGTCGCCTCGCAGAGCCAGGAGATGAGCCGGCGGGACGAGCTTCTCGGCCTGAACGAGCATCTCGCGCACCTGACCAAGGTTCTGGCCCTCGCCGCCGCCGAGGGCCATCGGACGGTCGGCGTCCTCTATGGCGCCGCTGCGGCCGGCGCCTTCATCGCGACCGCGCTCGCGACCGAGATCCTGGTCGCGGTTCCCGGCGCCGAGCCGAGCGTCATGGATCTTCCCTCGATGGCCCGCGTGACCAGGCTTCCGGTCGAGAGGCTCCAGGAGATGGCGAGCACGACGCCGATCTTCGCGCCCGGGATCGGGCCGCTGTCGAGCACGGGCGCGGTCAGCGAGACGTGGAGCGACGACGAGGATTGGCGGCAGCGTCTGGACGGCGTTCTCTCCGCCGCGCGACTGGACAACGACGTCAGGGGCGCGCTCGGCGCCGAACGGCGAGGCCGGCTCCTGTCCGGCGCGATCGCGGAGCGGGTCCGGCGCGCCGCGCGAGAGAGCGCCTGAGACGTGCCCGGCGAGCGCGTCGGCCGACGGCACGACCTGCTGCGGCTCGCGCCCGGCGGCGCCACCCATGCCGGTTCCGCGGTGGCGATCGCGGCCCTCGATGCATGGATCGCCCGGGACTGGCCGGTCATCCGGGCGCGCGGCCCGAGGGACGTGCCGGTCGCGGTGTCGCTCCCGATCGGGAGCGTCCCGCGCCGGATCGGCTTCGTCGTGCCACCCGCCACCGTCCGCCGTTGCTCCCGGCCGCCGCTGCTGGCGGAGGTCCTGGAGCGCGCGTCGTGGTCGCGGCCGTGGCGGCGCGTGGCCGAGGCCGTGGTCGCGGCCGGACAGGAGGCCGGAGCGCCGCCGCGCGTGTTCGGAAGCGTGCTCTGGCAGCACGTCACCGGCCTCCCGCATGTCGGACCGCGCTCGGACCTCGACTGTCTCTGGGAGGATGTCGCCCCCGCGCGGCTCCCGGCGCTGCTCCGCACCCTCCGGCGCATCGACGGCGCGCGGGGCGATGGTGCGCCCCGTCTCGACGGCGAGATCGTCTTCGGGGACCTCGGCGCCGTGAACTGGCGGGAACTCGCCGACGAGGCGTGCGGCGACAGCGTGCTCGTGAAGGACGAGACGGGGGCCCGCCTCCTCGCCCGCGCGTCGCTCGGCGGCACGCCGGGGTGAGCGCGTCATCGACCGTGGACCCGAGGACCGCGATCGAGACCGTCGCCTCCGCGGCCCGGCGCGCCATCACGCTCGAACTCGAGACCTTCCCGAAGCCCGGTCTCGTCAGTCCCGTCGATCCGGGAAGCCACCGCGACATGGACGCCTTCACCTTCCGCCGGAGTGCCGAGGCGATCGCGCCGTTCTGGAGGCGTCTCGCGAAGGCCGGCGCCGAGCGTGCCGCCCTGGTCGAGCTCCGCACCATCGGGCTCGCCGCCGAGGCCGCGATGATGGCGGCGACCGGCGGGGTGAACACGCATCGTGGCGCGATCTTCGGCCTCGGCCTCCTCTGCGCCGCGGCGGGCACGCGAGCCTCGGGCGCGCTCGGATCCGTCGTCGCGGGGCGATGGGGACGGGAGATCATGGAGGGAGCGGGCATCGTCGGCAGCCACGGGGCCGAAGCACGCCGGCGCCATGGCGCGGGCGGCGCGCGGGCCGAGGCGGCGGGCGGATTTCCGTCCGTGTATCGAACGGGGCTGCCGGCGCTCCGCGACGCCCGCCGGCTCCGGCCGGACGACGAGGAGGCGGCACGGGTCCACGTCTTCCTCGCCCTGGTCGCCTCGGTCGAGGACACCAACCTGCTGCATCGCGGCGGCCGCGCCGGGCTCGATCACGCCGCCCGGGAGGCCAACCGGTTCCTCGAACGCGGCGGCATCGCCCGACCGTCCTGGCGCGACGATGCGCTCGCCCTGCATCGCGATCTCGTCCGTCGGTCACTCTCCCCCGGCGGCAGCGCGGATCTGCTGGCGATGACGTTGTTCGTCGATCAGGTCGAGCACGCGCGCGGGACCGGGCGCAGAGGGTGACCGGCGCGATCGCCATCCTGTGCTCGGGGCAGGGCGGTCAGCACCCCGACATGTTCGCGCTGACGGGCGGGGCGCCGGAGGCCGAGCCGATCTTCGCGGCCGCGAGCTCGCTTCTCGGCGGCGTGGACCCGCGGCGCCTCGTCCGCGACCTTCCGGCCGACGAGCTGTTCGGCAACCGCGTCGGGCAGATCCTCTGCTGCACCCAGGCGCTCGCGTCGGTGGCGGCGCTCGGCGACGTGCTCGACCGGCCCCTGGTCATCGCGGGATACAGTGTCGGCGAGCTTGCCGCCTGGGGCTGCGCCGGCCGCCTCGGTCCCGAAGCCGTGCTGCGTCTCGCGTCGGTCCGCGCCGAGGCGATGGACCGGGCCTCGCCAGCGGGGGCCGGCCTCGCGGCCGTGGCGGGGCTCGACCGGTCCGTGCTCGAGAGCCTGCTCGGCGCGCACGGGGTGTCGCTCGCGATCGACAACGGGCCGGACAGCATCGTGGCCGGCGGCCCGGGCGAGGCGCTCGACGCCTTCCTCGCGAGTGCCCGGGCAAGAGCGGCCCCGACCGCGGCACGCCTACGCGTCGCCGTGCCGTCCCACACCGCGCTGCTCGCGCCGGCGGCGAGGGCGTTCGGCTCGATCCTCGAGCGCGAACCCGAGAGCCCCGGTCGGCAGGGAACGCGGCTGCTCAGCGGGATCGACGCCGATCGCGTCCGGGACGGCCGAGCGGGATTGCGGAAGCTCGCGGCACAGGTCGGGCAGACGGTCGAATGGCACTCCTGCCTCGTCGCCTGCGCCGAGGCCGGCGCCGTGCGATGGCTCGAACTCGGTCCGGGTGAGGCGCTCGCCCGCATGGCGCGGCGCCTGGCGGACGGAGCCGCCGTCCGCGCGCTCGAGGATTTCCGGACAATCGACGGGGTCAAGGCCTGGCTGTAGACGGCGGGGACGCCCGTACGGCTTCCGGGGCCGGCGCGTGACGGACGAACGAGGACGCGTGAGGGAGCGCTGGTCGACCGCGGCTTCCGCGAACTCAGATCCGCGAGGCGTGGAAGCGGACGATCAGCGGCATGATCCAGCGGCTGAACCGGAGCGCCGAGGTCCGGGCCCTGCGCGAGGGACCCTTGGCCGGCGACGGGATCTCGGCGAGCGGGAGGCGAAGTGCCACGACGGCCATCGGGCGGGTCGGCTGCACCGACGCGGGTCGGTCATGCCAGTTCCCCGCCACCCGGATGGTGCCGGATCTCGCCGCGAGCGGGATCGCGTCGCCTGTCGCCACGACCTGATCCCGGCGCAGGCTTTCCGGGACCTGGAAGACGACGCCCGGATAGAGGCTATCGGGGGAGAGGACGTTCGTCGGGAGGATACCCGGCGCGATGATCAGGGCGACCCGGTCCGGCATGGGCCTGCCATGCGCCATGAGCGCGCCGCCCGGCGCGCCGGCACCGGACGCCAGGAGGACAAGAAACGGCAACACTTGATCCATGACGGGATCCGGAACGGGCTTGAAAGTGGAGATTGGCGTTTCCGGCATGAACAGAACAGCCTTGGCCGGATGACGAGATGGTCAGAAAAGGGGGCTCCTCCTCGCCGGGCGAACACGGATGCGTGAGGCGGAGGCCGTCGTTTTCCCGGCCGCCCCGCTTGCTCCGCCGTCCCTGCCGGACGATCTCGCATCCATGTCCGCTCCTTCACTCGTCGAGACGGCGCCGCTGTTCCGGTTCGACAACTCGTATGCCCGGCTGCCCGGCCGTTTCTTCGCGAGGATCCCGCTCGCGCCGGTCGCGGCTCCGCGTCTGCTCAAGCTGAACACCGCCTTCGCGCGCTCGCTCGGCTGCGACCCTGACGCGCTCTCGTCGGACGCCGGCGTCGCGGTGCTCGCCGGCAATCGCGTGGCCGAAGGGTCCGAGCCGATCGCGCTCGCCTACGCGGGGCACCAGTTCGGCCACTTCGTTCCGAGCCTCGGCGACGGGCGGGCGGTCCTGCTCGGAGAGGTGCTGGACCGGAACGGCGCGAGGCGCGACATCCAGCTGAAAGGGTCCGGACCCACGCCGTTCTCGCGTCACGCCGACGGGCGGGCGGCGATCGGCCCGGTGATCCGAGAGTACATCGTCAGCGAGGCGATGGCGGCGCTCGGCGTGCCGACCACGCGCACGCTGGCCGCGGTGGCGACCGGCGAGGACGTGTTCCGCGAGGCGGTGCTGCCCGGCGCCGTGCTCACCCGGGTCGCCGCCAGCCACGTCCGGGTCGGGACGTTCCAGTATTTCGCCGCCCGCGGCGATCTCGAGGCGGTGCGCATCCTCGTCGATCACGTGATCGCCCGTCATGACCCATCCCTCGCCGAGGCTCCGCAGCCCGCTCGCGCGCTCCTCGACGCGGTGATCGCCCGCCAGGCGAGGCTGGTCGCCCACTGGATGGCGATCGGCTTCATCCACGGGGTCATGAACACGGACAATACGGCAATCTCGGGCGAGACGATCGACTACGGCCCGTGTGCGTTCCTCGACGAGTACGAGCCCTCGAAAGTGTTCAGCTCGATCGATCAGGCCGGGCGCTACGCCTTCGCCAACCAGCCTCGCGTCGCGCTCTGGAATCTTGCCCGTTTCGCCGAGACGATCCTGCCGCTGCTCGATGCCTCCGAGGAGGCGGCGATCGCCGTCGCCGAGGAGGCGCTCGGCGCGTTCGGTTCGATCTTCGACGCCGCCCGGCTCGCACGGCTTCGGGCGAAGCTCGGCCTCCTCACGGAGCGGGAGGACGACGCGGCGCTGGCGGCCGACCTGCTCGGACGGATGGCGGCCAACGGCGTCGATCACACCCTGTTCTTCCGCCTGCTCTGCGATGCGGCGGCCGACGCCGCCGCCGACGACGCGCTCCGCTCGCTGTTCATCGATCCCGCGGCCTTCGACACCTGGGCGGCGGGCTGGCGATCGCGGCTCGCGACCGATGGCGGCGAGGCCGAAGCGCGCCGCGCGGCGATGCGTCGCGCGAACCCGGCCCTCGTCCCGCGCAACCACCTCGCCGAGGCGGCGATCGAGGCGGCCGTGGCCCGTGACGATCTCCGGCCGTTCGAGGCCATGGTCGACGCGCTCTCGGCGCCCTACGAGGACCGGCCCGGCCTCGAGCGCTTCGCGCTGCCGCCTCGTCCGGACGAGCGCGTGCTCCGGACCTTCTGCGGGACCTGACGGGGCAGGGGATGTCCGACATCGTTTCGCTGCAGGGACGACAGGCCATCGTGGCGGCTCTCGGAACCCGGGGCTTCGTGCATGTCGAGGCGGACATCATGCGCGGGCTCCTCGCTCCCGCTCTCCGGGCGTGGCCCTCGTTCGCCGCCAGCTGGGACCGCCTGCCGCCTGATCCGTTCATGGGCGACGGCGGCCGCTACCGTCGGCGGCGTCATGCCTGCTTCGCGATTGGCGGCGCGGGGGAGCGCGGCCCGATCCGCCGCCTCGCGCATCGCCCGCACTACCAGACCCTCGAGCACAACCGGCTCAACGGCGGGGTGTCACGGATCTTCGAGCCGGTCGAGGAGGCCGTGGCCGGACACGAGGTGCTGGCCGGGATCCTCTCGCTGTCGCGTGACGTGTTCGACGAACCGGGAGGAATGGATCCGTGGTTCGTCGAGATGCACCAGTTCCGGATCGAGGCGACGCCCGGCGAAGCGGGCCGTCCGACGCCCGAGGGCGTTCACCGCGACGGCGTCGACTGGGTGCTGGTGCTGCTCGTCCGGCGCGAGAACGTCGAGGAAGGCGAGACGTCGATCTCCGACGCCGCGGGTGATCCTCTCGGGCAGTTCACGCTGGCCGAGCCGGGCGAGGCCGTCTTCCTCGATGACCGGCGATGCTTCCACGGCGTCACGCCGATCCGTCCCCGCGATCCTGGCCGGGAGGCTTTCCGCGACGTTCTCGTCGTGACGTTCAAGGCCGCGGACGCCCCGTCATGAAGACGTCGGCTTTGGTTTGACGACGCCAGTCGTCCCTTGGGTGGGCAGACCGTCCGCCGAGGCGAGGTTCAGGTCTGACCGACATAGGCGGCCAGGCTTTCCACCGCGAGGGTCTGACGGTCCAGCATCGCCTTCACGACGTCGCCGATGCTGACGAGCCCGACAAGGCGGTCCTCCTCGAACACCGGAAGGTAGCGGACGCGGTTCACCGTCATCGTCCGCATCGCCTCTTCTATCGTGGTGGACGGGGTCGCCTCGAACTGCCGCTTCTTCATCGCCGCCGCGGCCGGCATGGCGCGGACCCCGCCCGGGTTCTGTGCCATCGCGCGCACGATCCCCCGGTCCGACAGGATCCCGAGCAGCGTCTCGCCCTCCATCACCAGCACCGCCCCGATCGTGTTCTCGTGCAGCACGTGGGTGACGTCGTCGATCGGCGTGTCGGGTCGAACCCGGATCAGTTCGCTGCTCTTGCCTGCGAGAATGGATGCCACGGTCATTCCGGCCTCCCGTTCGTTCTTGGTTTCGCCCAGCATAGACCGGGCACCCGGGAGGCGTCAGCGGATCTCGGCGAGGACGCGGGCGAGGATCTCGAAGATGTGGTCGATCTGTCCGGTCTCGATGACGAGCGGAGGCGAGACCGCGATCGTCTCGCCGGTGCAGCGGACCATCACGCCCCTCTCGAAGCAGCGCACGAACACCTCGGTCGCCCGGGCGCCCGGAGCGTCGGCTCTGGGCGCGAGCTCGATCCCCGCGACCAGGCCGAGATTGCGGATGTCGACGACGTGCGGCGCCTCGGCAAGCGCATGCGCCCGGGCGCCGAACACCGGCGCGAGCGCGAGCGCGCGTCCGAACAGATGCTCGCGCGCGTAGATGTCGAGCGTCGCCAGGGCCGCCGCGCAGCCGACCGGATGGCCGGAATACGTGTAGCCGTGCGCGAGCTCGATCACGTCCGGCGAGCCCTGCATGAAGGCGTCGTGGACGTGCTGTCGGACCGCGACCGCGCCCATCGGGATCGTGCCGTTGGTCAGCCCCTTCGCGCAGGCCAGGATGTCGGGCAGCACGCCGAAGCGCTCGGCGGCGAATGCGGCGCCGAGGCGTCCGAACCCGGTGATCACCTCGTCGAAGATCAACAGGATCCCATGCCGGTCGCAGATCGCGCGGAGCCGTTCCAGGTATCCTTTCGGCGGCGGCAGGACGCCGGTCGAGCCGGCGAGCGGCTCCACGATCACGGCGGCGATCGTGGACGCGTCGTGCAGTGCGACGAGCCGCTCCAGCGCGTCCGCGAGATCGGCACCGTGCTCCGGCTGGCCGTCCGTAAAGGCGTTGCGAGCGAGGTCGTGCGTGTGGGGCAGGTGGTCGACCGCCGGCAGGCCCGGCCCGAACGCGCGGCGGTTGCCGCTGATGCCGCCGACCGAGATCCCGCCGAACCCGACGCCGTGGTAGCCGCGCTCCCGGCCGATCAGCCGGATCCGGCCGGCATCGCCCCGGGCGCGGTGGTAGGCGAGCGCGATCTTCAGCGCGGTGTCGACCGATTCCGAGCCGGAACCGGTGAAGAAGATCTGGTCGAGATCGCCGGGCGTCAGGGCGGCCAGGCGCCGCGCCGCCTCGAAGGCAAGGGGATGACCCATCTGGAACGAGGGCGCGTAGTCGAGCGTCCCGATCTGGCGACGGACGGCGTCGGCGATCTCGGGCCGCCCATGTCCGGCGTTGACGCACCAGAGACCCGCGACGCCGTCGAGGATCTCCCGCCCGTCATCGGCGCGGTAGTGCATGCCCGACGCCGAGACCAGCATCCGGGGTTTCTGCCGGAACCGCCGCGCCGTGGTGAACGGCATCCAGTAGGCGTCCCGGTTTGCGCCGCCACCACCACCGAGCCCGATCTCCGCCTCGCCGTCGGCCTCTGCCATGACGGTCCTCCGCCGGTCGATCCGCACCTTCGTCCTTGCCGTGCCAGGGCGCGGCGCGCAAGCGCTTGCGGAATCGGACCGCACGCTCATCTCGGCTGACGTGGAACGCGAGGCGGAGATCGGCGGGGCGGGAGCACTTCGCGTCGTGCTCGGCGACCAGCTCACGCGCGAGCTGTCGTCGCTCGCGGACCTCGATCCGGAACGCGATACGGTCCTGATGGCGGAGGTGCAGGACGAATGCACCTATGTCCGCCACCACCAGAAGAAGATCGTGCTCGTGCTCTCGGCGATGCGGCATTTCGCCGCGCGTCTCCGGCGCGAAGGGGTCGCGGTCCGCTACGTGACGCTCGACGATCCCGCCAACACCCACTCGTTCCGCGGCGAGGTGGTGCGCGCCGCGCGCGAGCTCTCGCCCGACCGGATCGTCGCGACCGAGCCCGGCGAATGGCGGGTGCTGGCCGACATGCGGGACTGGCAGGAGGCGACCGGCGTCCCGCTCGAGGTGCGGGCCGACCGGCGGTTCATCACGACGATCTCGGAGTTCCGGCACTGGGCCTCGACGCGGCGATCGCTCCGGATGGAGTTCTTCTATCGGGAATGGCGAAGCCGGACCGGCCTCCTGATGGAGGAGGGCGGACCGGTCGGCGGACGCTGGAACTACGACGCCGAGAACCGCAAGCGTCTCCCGAAAGGGATCAATCTCCCTCCGACCCCGGAATTCCCGCCCGACGCGATCTCGCGGGACGTGATGACGCTGGTCGGAGGCAGGTTCGGCGACCATTTCGGCGACGTCTCGGGCTTCTCGCTGCCGGTGACGGAGGAGGAGGCCCGGCACGCGCTGGTGGCCTTCATCGCCGAGCGCCTGCCAAGCTTCGGCGACTGGCAGGACGCGATGAAACGGGGCGCGACCGCGCTGTTCCACGCGCTCGTCTCGACCTCGCTCAATATCGGGCTCCTCGACCCGCTCCGGGTCTGTCAGGCGGCGGAGGACGCGTTCCGGGCCGGCCACGTGCCGCTCGCCGCCGCCGAGGGGTTCATCCGGCAGATCCTCGGCTGGCGCGAGTATGTCCGGGGGGTCTACTGGCTGCACATGCCGGAGTACGGCAGCCGGAACGCGCTCGGTGCCGTCCGGCCGCTCCCCGCGTTCTACTGGACGGGTCGGACGGAGATGCGGTGCCTCGCCGACGCCATCGCGTCCACCCGCGACCACGCCTATGCCCATCATATCCAGCGCCTGATGCTGACCGGGAACTTCGCCCTGATCGCCGGCCTCGATCCGGACCAGGTCGACGAGTGGTACCTGATCGTCTACGCCGACGCCTACCAGTGGGTGGAGATGCCGAACACGCGCGGCATGGCGCTGCACGCCGATGGCGGGGTGATGGGCTCGAAGCCCTACGCGTCGTCCGGCGCCTACATCAACCGGATGAGCGACTACTGCGCGGGATGCCGCTACGACGTGAAGCGGGCCACCGGCGAGGGCGCCTGCCCGTTCAACCTTCTCTACTGGGACTTCATCGACCGGCACGCCGATCGCTGGGCCGGAAACACCCGGATGGCGATGCCGCTCGCGGCCCGTTCCAGGATGGGTGCGGAACGGATCGCCGCGATCCGGGCCGAAGCCGCCCGCTTCCTCGGACGGATGGACCGGGGCGAGACCGTGTGAACCCGGCGCCCGCGCGCGCGCTTCTCGCCCCCGCGCCGATCCGGTGCGATAAGATCTCATGAACGATGCCGGCCAGCACGGATTGCCTCGCGCCCCGATGTCCCGGGCCCAGGTGACCGCGAGCGTCACCGCCGCGATCCTGCTGACGCTTCTCGGGTTGGAGACGCTTCGCGAATTCATCCCGGCGCTGGTCTGGGCGGCGATCTTCGCGATCGCAATCTGGCCCCTCTACCGGAAGACGACACGGCGCTGGCCGCACCGCGCGGGCGGACACCTGCTGCCGGCGCTGTTCACGCTGGTGGTGGCGCTCGTCTTCATCCTGCCGCTCGCGCTCGTGATCGTCCCGCTCGCGTCCGACGCCCACGACGTCGTGCAATGGTTCGACACCGCGAGAACCAACGGGGTTCCACCCCCGCCTTTCCTCCATCGCCTGCCGTTCGCGTCCCATCTCGTCCCGCTCTGGCAGCAGGATCTCGGCGATCCGGGTGGTGCCTCGAAGCTGTTCGGGCGCATCTCCCACGGCGGCGCGCTTTCGATGAGCTCGCATGTCGGCAGCCAGGTGCTGCACCGGCTGGTGCTGTTCGGCTTCACGCTGCTGACCCTGTTCTTCCTGTTCCGCGAGGGCGAGGCGCTCGGCCAGCAGATGGTGACCGCGAGCCGTCGCGCCTTCGGCCCGGCAGGCGAGCGGGTCGGCAGGCAGGTGATCGCGTCGGTGCACGGCACGGTGGACGGGCTGGTCCTGGTCGGTCTCGGCGAAGGCGTGCTTCTCGGGGTCGTCTACTTCCTGACCGGAGTGCCGCGGCCGGCGCTGTTCGGCCTGTTCACCGCCGCCTTCGCGATGATCCCGTTCGGGGCGGCGGTCATGTTCTGCCTGGCGGCCGCCTGCCTGCTGATCGGCGGCAGCCTGGTCCACGCGATCATCGTGGTGGCCGCAGGCGTGCTGACGACCTTCGTCGCCGACCATTTCATCCGGCCCGTGCTGATCGGCGGCGCGACCAGGTTGCCGTTCCTCTGGGTGCTGTTCGGCATCCTCGGTGGCGTCGAGCAGTTCGGACTGCTCGGCCTGTTCGTGGGACCCGCGGTGATGGCGGTCCTGATCCTGCTCTGGCGCGAATGGGTCGGAACCGAGGAAGGGCCGATCAACCCGTGACGCGGGAGGAGGGCCACGGATCCGATCGTTGCCGTCCCGCCGATCCATCCCCATACCCGGCATGCGGGAAGCGGGAGACAGGCGGGCGATGACCTTCGTCGATGGGCGCGAGACGCGATCGACGCGATCGGTCCGGCCACGGATCAGCCGCACGGAAGCGGCCCGGATCGGCGTCCTGCTCGTCAATCTCGGCACCCCGGATGCGACGAACTATCGCGCGGTGCGTCGCTACCTGTCCGAGTTCCTGAGCGATCGGCGGGTGATCGAGAGCAATCCGCTGCTCTGGCAGCCGATCCTGCAGGGCGTGATCCTGAGCGTGCGTCCGTTCCGGTCGGGCGCCGCGTACAAGCGGATCTGGAACGAGACCGAGGGCGAGAGCCCGCTCCGGACCTACACGCGGGGCCAGACGGCGATGCTCGCGCGCGCCATGCGGAACGACGAGGCGGAGACCGGCGGCGGCCTCGTCTTCGATTGGGCGATGCGCTACGGGCAGCCCTCGATCGCCGACCGGCTCGACCACCTCGTACGGGTCGAACGCTGCGAGCGGATCCTCGTGGTGCCGCTGTACCCGCAGTACAGCGCCACGACGACCGCGACGGTGAACGACGCGGCGTTCCGGGCGCTGGTGACGATGCGCCGCCAGCCGGCGATCCGGACCGTGCCCGCGTTCCCCGACCACCCGCTCTACATCGAGGCGCTGGCGCAGTCCGTGCGGGATCGTCTCGCCGCGCTGCCCTGGACGCCGGACCTGATCCTCGCCTCGTTCCACGGCCTGCCGAGGCGCTACGTGAAGAAGGGCGACCCGTACCCGACCGACTGCAATCGCACGATGCGCGCGCTCCGTGCCGCGCTCGGCCTCTCCGTCCTCGAGATGCCGATGACCTACCAGTCGCGCTTCGGTCCGGAACCGTGGCTGCTGCCTTACACCGACAAGCGCGTGGCGCTGCTGCGCAAGCGTGGCGTGAGGAAGCTCCTGGTGGTGACGCCCGGCTTCCTCGCCGACTGCATCGAGACGCTGGACGAGATCGGGAACGAGCTTCGGCACCAGTTCCTGGACGGCGGCGGCGAGGCGTTCGCGACCGTGCCGTGCCTCAACGACAGCGCCCTCGCGCTGCCGCTGCTCGAGGGCTTGGTCCGGGACGGGATCGCCGGCTGGCGCTGAGGCAAAGCGGGCCGGTTGCCAGCGCCGGGCAGCGGATAGCCGGAATTTGGGTCCCGACGCGCAGTGGATGAGGACGCGGGGTTTCACCCCGCACCCCACCAGGCGCTGGGCGCCTGGACCCCGTCGATGTCAATCGATGGCGGGCCTGGGGCGCATCGTCCTCAGGTCGCCGGCGTGACCTCGGGCGCGATGCGTTCGAGGGCGAGACCGGACGCCTCGATCTGTCCGGTCCAGCGCCAGACCGCCATCGCGACGGCGCCGAGCAGCCAGAAGAACGCGAGCAGGCACAGCGCCGCCGGCATGCTGCGCGCGCCGACATGCGCCATCAGGAACGGCGACAGGATCGCGCCGATCCGTCCCACCGCGACGCTCGCCCCGATGCCGCTGGCGCGAAGCGAGGTCGGGAACAGTTCGGAGAACGTCGGATAGGCCGCGATCCAGCTCCCGGTGGCCAGCATGTTGACCACCGCGAAGGCGAGCATCAGCGTCGTGGCGCCAAACCCGGTCACGGCGGCCAGCGCGACCGTGGCGACCGCGGTCGCCAGGTAGAACAGCGATACCGTGCCGGCGCGTCCCCAGCGGTCGATCAGCAGCGACGCCGCCAAGCCCCCGACCAGCGCACCGATGCTGCCGACGATGTAGAACACCGGCAGCCCTGCCGGCGCCAGGTGCAACGCCGGCAGCACGACCAGGGGGAGAAACGCGAACAGGCCGTAGTATCCGGACGCCTCGGCGAAATCGAGCACGGCACCGAGCAGCAGCCGCCCGGGATAGCGGCGGAGCAACGTGACGATCGCCGAACGCCGACGTGCGATCCGGTGTGCCGGGGCCGATCGCGTGACGGTCGACCGCGTCGAACCCGCCGCGATGCCGTCCACGACGAGACGCGCCTCGCCGACTTGGCCGATCGAGGCGAGCCAGCGCGGGCTCTCCGGCAGGTGACGCCGGAACCAGGCGGTCGAGAGCGCGATCAGTCCGCCGAAGCCGAACACGAGCCGCCAGCCGAGATCGGCCGGAAGCACCGAGAGCACCAGCCAGGACAGGAGGCCGGCGAGCAGGCTTCCGACCGGCCAGAAGTTGAGCACGATCGCGCTGGCGCGTCCGCGCGCGCGGCTCGGCACCAGCTCGGCGATGGCGGCGTTGATGGCGGAATATTCCGCGCCGACGCCGATGCCCGCCAGCAGCCGGAGCGCCAGCAGCGCGCCGAGGCTCGGCGCGAACGCGGCCGCGACGGTCGCGACGCCGTAGAGAACGAGGCTGCCGAGAAAGACCCGCCGTCTTCCGTAGCGGTCTGCCAGGATCCCGAAGCCGGACGCTCCGACCATCAGGCCCGCGAACCAGGCGCCGAGAAGCAGCGACATCGCGTCCGGTCCGAGCCGGAAATGCTGGCGCAGCGCGCCGAGGACGCTGCCGATCAACGTCACCTCGAACGCATCCATCGCCCAGCCGAGCCCGAACAGCAGCACCGCCACGGTGTGGAACCGGTTCCATCCGAGACCGGACAGCGTTTCGGCCACATCGCCTCCGGCGAGCGTGTCGAAATCGTCGGCGTCAGGCATCGTCGGATCGGCTCCTCCCGTCGGAGGATCGCTTGAGCATCGGGGCACGCGACCCCATCGTTGCGAGCGGGCGAGGGAGACCGGTCTCATGGGCAGCGGTCCGGACACGGCGAAGTTCCGCGATCCGACATGGACCGCGACGGGCGAACGTCGCGCGGCGGTGCCGCTCTCCCGGCTTCGCACGCTCTGGTTCAATACCGGGACGCTCTGCAACATCGCCTGTGCGCATTGCTACATCGGCAGCAGTCCGCGGAACGACGCGCTGGCCTATCTCAGTCGGAACGAGGTCGCGGCGTTTCTCGACGAGGTGGCGCGGAGGGATGATCCGATCGATGAGATCGGACTGACCGGCGGCGAGCCGTTCATGAACCCGGACATCGTGGAGATCCTGGACGACGTCCTGGCGCGGGGTCTTCGCGCGCTGGTGCTCACCAATGCGATGAAGCCGATGATGCGTCGTCGCGATGCCCTCGCTTCGCTCGACCGACGCCATCCCGGCCGGCTCACGGTGCGGGTCAGTCTCGATCATCATGCCGCCTCGGTGCACGACCGCGAACGCGGCGAGGGGTCCTTCGCGACGACGCTCGATGGATTGCGCTGGCTCGCCGCCAACGCGAGCCGGATCCATGTCGCCGGGCGGGCAGGCTTCGGCGATCAGCCGGAGGCCGCGATCCGTCAGGGCTACGCCCGCCTGTTCGAGCGCGAAGCCATCCCGGTCGACGCGAGCGATCCCGTGGCACTGATGCTGTTCCCGGAGATGGACGCCGCCGCCGAGGTGCCGGAGATCACGGAACGATGCTGGGGGATCCTCGGGACGTCGCCCGACGCGGTGATGTGCTCCTCGTCGCGAATGGTGGTGAAGCGCCGCGGAGCGGATCGTCCGGTCGTCCTGGCCTGCACGCTGATCGCCGACGACGAGCGCTTCGAGCTCGGGCCCACGCTCGCCGACGCCGACCGCCCGGTGGCGCTCAACCACCCGCACTGCGCGCGTTTTTGCGTGCTCGGTGGCGCCGCCTGCAGCCGCTGATCTCCGCCGCACCCGGCATCGAACACGCGGCCGCCGGTCAGGCCGGCTGCCACCCCCAGCGTCCGGCGAGAAGCCGATGAAGCGCCAGGAGGTCGGTTTCGCTGGCCAGGGTCGCGCGGACGGCATCGACGCAGCCGGGCGCCGCTTCCGGCCTGATCGCCGCCTCGCGCGTCGCCGATTGCACCGCGAGCGAATCCGCCGCCTGCCCGCATGCTTCCCGCCAGCGCGCCACCGCCTCGGCCGGCGCGAGTTGCGGCAGCACCGTCGCGGTGTCGAGTTGCGTCGCCGCGGCGCTGGCACGGAGCGCACCGGCGAGTGGGCCCGAGGCGGTCGTTCCCGTCTGGCGAAGGACGCGCTCGTCGAAGGTCTCGATCGAGGCTAGCGCCGGATCACGCATCGCGGTTCCCGAAGCGGTCCCGGGACCGAACGCGAAATAGGCTGGAAATCCGGCCGCGCCGAGCGCCGCGACCCGCGCAGGGACGTCACGCCCGGAGACGACCATCGCATCGATCGTGCCGGCGCGAAGTGCCGCTTCCGCCTCCTGCTCGCGATCGAGATCGAAGCGCGGCGAGATCTCGATGCCGAGCAGGGTGAAGGCGATCAGCGCCGGCAGCACCGGGCCCGTCGGTCGCGAGCCGCCCAGACGCAGCGTCGTGCCGCGCGCGAGCCCGGCGGACGCGGCCCGGCCGACCACGGCGACCGAGGACAAGGTCGCGAGGACGGGGATCCAGGTTCCGGCATCGAAGTGGACCCGCGGGTCGCCGGCGAGCCAGGCGAGCGCCGCGTGGCCCGGAACCACGAGCGCGGTCGAGCCATCGGGGTTCGCGCGGGCCTCGAAAGCGTTGGCCGCGGTCACCCCATCCCGTC
>CAXUBX010000028.1:31763-36240 GCA_964249405.1 uncultured Acetobacteraceae bacterium
CATCCCGTCCGCCCGTCGGCGTGATGTCGATCCGCGCCGCCGGGCTCGCATCCGGCACCTTTGCCGGCCCGAACAGGGTGGTCCCGATCACGGGTGCGATGAGACCCGCGACCTGGGCCGCGGTCCCGTCCGATGGACCTCCGACGAGGAGCGTCGCGCTTGCCGGATCGGTCGCCTGCGACCGGCTGCCGGGGATCACGGCGTCTAGCAGCCGGTCGGCGCGATCGCGCCAGGTCTCTGCGCGCGCGCTCGACGGGAGCAGCGAGCCGGCGGCAAGCGAGCCGCCCGCCAGCAGCGCGAGCGCGTCCCGCCTGGTGGTCGGGCGAGCGTTCATCCGGTTTGTCGAGCGGTCATGAGGGACCATACCGCAGCCCGGTCCGATGGCCAAAGGCGGGGCTGATCGCGTCCGTTCAAGGCCAGGCGGCAAGCGGGGGCAGGCTCATGAGGATCGCCTCGATGTTGCCGCCTGTCCGGAGACCGAACAGGGTTCCGCGGTCGTGCAGGAGATTGAATTCGACGTAGCGTCCGCGCCGGGTGAGCTGACGGGCCCGCTCGGCCTCGCCATACGTCGTGTCCCGCCGGCGCCGGACGATCGCGGGATAGGCGTCGAGGAAGGCCAGGCCGACATCGCGGACGAAGGCGAAGTCGCGGTCGGCGTCGCCGGTCGCGTGGTGGTCGAAGAAGATGCCGCCGACCCCCCGCCGCTCGTTCCGGTGCGGCAGGAAGAAATACCGGTCGCACCACTCGGCGAAACGCTCGTAATAGCTCCGGTCGTGACGGTCGCAGGCCCGGCGGAACGCGTCGTGGAACGATCGGGCGTCTTCGTGGGCTTCCGGGGTGTCGGGAAGCATCGGGGTCAGATCGCCGCCGCCGCCGAACCAGGCGCGTGTGGTCCTGAGCATCCGGGTGTTCATGTGCCCGGTCGGCGCCCACGGATTTCGGGGATGCGCGACCAGGCTGACCCCGGTCGCGAAGAAGTTCGGATCCTCATCCGCGCCCGGGATCTGGGACGCGAACTCGGGCGAGAACCGGCCGGAAACGGTCGAGACGTTCACACCGACCTTCTCGAACACGGTGCCGCGCATGATCGACATCACACCGCCTCCGCCGTCGCAACCGTCCTCGGTGGGACGCTCCCAGGCAGTCCGCTCGAATACGGCGTCCGACCCGGCCTCGCGTTCGATCGCCTCGAACGCGTCGCAGAACCGGTCGCGGAGCGTCCCGAACCAGGCAGAGGCCGTCTCTGGGGGGATCATCGCGCCGGGATGGCGCAAGGGCCCCGGCGTTGCAAGCCGCCGACGTGAGGGCCGCTGCTATTCCGCCTTGCGGTCGACGTTCTCGGCGCCGGCCCGGGTTCCGCCGACCTTGTCCGCGCCGCCCTTGTCCTGGGCGTCCGGCTTCTTGTGGTTGCCGGTATTCTGCTGCCCCTCGGTGTGCTCGATGCTTTCCTCGGTATGTTCCTGCTTCATGTCCGCCTGATCTCCTCGCCGACCCGAACGCGCGAGCGCGCGCAGGTTTTGTCGTCATTGCGCCTCGCGCCGCTCAGGGACGCCCGTAGCCGAAGGAGCCCCTCGGCACCGGACTGAGCGCGTAGGTCAGCGCGTCTCGTGACAGGTCCGGCCGTGACGGGTTGGCGATCGGCACGAGAAGGTCGTCCCTCGTGAGGATGAAGTCGGCGAGGTGGGCCTCCAGCAGGTTGTCGAGATGGATGAGCGTCAGCGTCTGTCCCCCGACCGAGATCGGTCGGGACGTCCATCGGTCGGACCAGTTCTCGAAATGCTGGTCGGGTGTCGAGACGTCCGACTGCACGAGGCGGACATAGTGGTACGTTCCGGTGGTGGCGCCGGGAGGTCCGTCGAGGATCACCTCCACGTGGGCGTAGTAGGAAGGGCTGATCGTCTCGTCGATGCCGCGCCAGTCGCCCACGACCGGCCCGGTCTCGAAGGCGCACGCACCGAGTGCCAGCACGGCGACGACAGCGGCAGCACGGATGACCATACGGGAGAGATGATGCGGCGCGTCCGGGCGGCAATCTCCCCTCGGACGGCCCCGGGTGCTAGCGTCGGACGATGCTGAATGGCCTTCCGCCGATGGCACTGGCGAGCGGCGCGCTCGTCACCTGGCTCGTGCACGTGCTGATCTCGTCCGTCGTCTACGGACTGGTCTGGAGCCTCATTCTCCGGCTGGTGTCGCATCTCGGCACGGGAGAACTCGTCCTACTGGCGGCCGTGGTGATCGGCGGCCTGTTTCTCTGGGCACGGAGTCGGGACCGGCGGCGCCTGTAGAGGGAGGCTGGCTCAGGCGTCGCGTTCGAGGCGCCGGAACAGCGTCATCATCAGGCCCTGGCAGAAATGCGCGAGCTCCGGGTCGTAGCGGGCGCCCTCGTCGCGGATGAAGGCGTGCGCCGCGTTCACCTCGTGCCATGAGTAACGCGTCCCGAGCTCCTCGAGGCGCTCGCGGATCACGGCACGTCCCGCGAAGGGAACGTGAGGATCGGCGCGGCCGAACACCATCAGGAGCTCGCCCCTGATCTCCGCCGCCCGGGCGAGGCTGTCATCCGCTCGCCCGGCGCCGAGCGTCCCGGCATGGATGTCGGTCGGATAGAAGCATGCCGTCGCTTCCACGTCCGGCTGCATGGCAGCGCGGAAGGCGAGATGTCCGCCGAGGCAGACGCCGGCGGCCCCGAGCCGGCCGGTGCAGGAGGGCAGCGAGCGCAGGTGGTCGAGAGCGGCGCGGGTATCGGTGTCGAAATCGGCGACCGGCTTGGTGGTCTTCAGGGCATTGCCGCGATCCGTGCCGGCCTTGTCGTAGGCGAGCGCCGTGCCCGGCTTCTCGTGCTCGTGATAGATCTCGGGAACCGACACCACGAGGCCGATGCCGGCGAGGAACGCCGCGAGCCGCCGGATCGGCGCGGTCACCTGGTAGATCTCGGAGAACAGCACCACGCCGGGGAACCGTCCATCGCCGTGCGGGCGGAACACGTGGGTCCGCATCGGACCCGTCGGCGTCGCGATATCGGCCGTGCCGGGGTCGGCGAGGATCACCGGAGGGAGCGCCCCGCCGGGTGGTGCGGGAGGCAGTTGCGCGCTGCGACCATCTCGAGAACGGTCGCGGGAGGCATGCTGGTCATTCCCGATGAAAGCGTCTTTCCCGGACGATGGCCAGTCTCGCGGTGCCGGGGAGGCGGGCGGCGTTCACAACGGCGAGACGGTCCTCGATCGGGTTCGGCTCCAGGCGTTCCGGCTTGATGGCCGTGCATGTCGGCATGCCGCCGGGTCTGCGGGTGCGCCGTCGGCGCGATCCAGGTCTGGATGGAGAGGAACGATCCATGAGCGACGACCGGCGCGTCTACGACATCGCGGTTCTTCCGGGTGACGGGATCGGACGCGAAGTCATGCCGCCGGCGCTCGCCGTGCTCGAGGCGGTCGGTGACCGCTACGGTTTCGGCTTCCGCTGGACGGAGCACGACTGGAGCTGCGACCGCTTCCTGCGGACGGGCTCGATGATGCCGGAGGACGCGATCGAGCAGGTCCGGCACAAGGATGCGATCCTGCTCGGGGCGGTGGGCGCGCCGGAGGTGCCCGACCATGTCTCGCTCTGGGGCATGCTGATCCCGCTCAGACGCGAGCTCCGACAATATGCCGGCCTTCGACCGGTGCGCCTGCTCCCCGGCGTCACGTCACCGCTTGCCAACCGAAGCCCTCGCGAGATCGACTTCCTCGTCGTTCGCGAGAACAACGAGGGCGAGTACTCGAAGATCGGCGGCCGCATCTACGAGGGGACCGACGACGAGATCGCGGTGCAGAACGCGATCTTCACCCGACGCGGCGTCGATCGCATCCTACGCTTCGCCTTCGAGCAGGCGCGGCGGCGTCCACGGAAGCATCTGACCAGCGCGACCAAGTCGAACGGCATCTTCCATTCCATGCCGTTCTGGGACGAGCGTTTCGCCGCGCTGTCGGCCGAGTATCCCGACGTCTCGACCGACCGGTACCATATTGACATCCTGACGGCGCAGTTCGTGGCGCATCCGGACCGCTTCGATGTGGTGGTCGGGTCCAATCTGTTCGGCGACATCCTGACCGATCTCGGTCCGGCGATCGCCGGCTCGCTCGGGCTCGCCCCGTCGGGGAACATCAATCCCGAGGGCGACCACCCGTCCATGTTCGAGCCCGTGCACGGCTCGGCACCGGACATCGCGGGCAAGGGGATCGCCAACCCGATCGCGGAGATCTGGTCGGGCGCCATGATGCTGGATCAGCTCGGACGGCCGGACGCGGCGGCCGCGATCGTCTCGGCCATCGAGACGGTTCTCGCGTCGAGCGAGGCGCCCAGGACGCCCGACCTTGGCGGCAACGCGAAGACCGCCGACATCGCGGGTGCGCTGATCGCGAGCTTTCCGGACCGACGGTGAGAGCGGAACGCCGGAGACCGCGGCGAACGGCGCCGGGCGTCGGCGTGGTGCCCAGGGGCGGAA
>CAXUBX010000029.1:0-34887 GCA_964249405.1 uncultured Acetobacteraceae bacterium
CCGTGCTGAACGCGACCCTCGGGATGGGCGGCTTCATCAAGGGGGGTGCCGAGGGGGTCTGGTGCGCGAGCCTGCCGGACGAGGGCATCGGCGTCGCCGTCAAGGCCCTCGATGGTGCGGGACGGGCCGCGCAGGCTGCGCTCGCCTCGCTCCTCGCACGGTTCGGACCGGATGCCGCGGGGCTTGCCGACTGGCCGGGCCGGCTGGTCACGACATGGCAGGGCGTGCGGGTGGGGGAGATCCGGGTCGAGCCGTGAGACCGCTCGCGCGCCCGCCGGAACGCCCGCGTCCGTGCTCTGATTTCATATCTGTAGAGCACGTTCATCGGCTCGTGCCGAGCCGATCGTGCTCTAGCGCGGCATCTCCTCGGTGTGGACGACGAAGTTCGACAGCCAGGACGAACCGAACGAGGTGGTGAGCGCCACGTCCGTCGCGTCGCGCCCGCGCGCCATCAGGATGCGCCCCACCCTCTGCGTGTTGTGCCTCGCATCGAACGTGTACCATTCGTTTTCGAGAAAGACGTCGAACCACGCGGAGAAGTCCATCGGATCGGGCGACAGCGGCACGCCGATGTCGCCGAGATAGCCCGTGCAGTAGCGAGCCGGGATGTTCATGCAGCGGCAGAGCGCCACCGCGAGATGCGCGAAATCGCGGCAGACGCCGACGCGCTCGTCGTTGCCTTCGAACGCCGTGCGCGTCGCGCGGGCCTGCTGGTAGTCGAAATGGATCCGGCCATGGACGTAGTCCACGATCGCCTGGACCCGCGCCCAGCCGGGCGGCGTCGAACCGAACAGGTGCCAGGCGAGATCGGACAGCCGATCGGTCTCGCAGTAGCGGCTGCCGAGCAGGAAGGGCAGACATTCCGACGGGAGATCCTCGACCGGGTGCTGTCGGGCGTTCCAGTTGACCCGGTCGGGCTGTCCTGAATCCTCCACCAGGACATCGATGCGGATCCGTGTCGTCCCGGGATTTGCGACGATCCGTGTGACGGTGTTGCCGAACGGGTCGGTGAACTCGGACGGTCCCACGTCCGGCGTGAACTCCATCACGTGCGGCGAGCGGAGATCGTGCCGCCGGCTCGGATGGATGCTGAGCAGCAGCATCATCGCGGTTGGCTGGGCGACATCGATGCTGATGTCGAAACCGGTCCGGATCAGCATGGCGAGGGCTCCCTGATGGCGTTCAAGTCCGTCCCGGGCTCGACGGTCGTCCCGACCGGGATGCGGACGAGATCGCGCGAGCCGACGGTGGCGTCGGACCCGACGCCGCGATCGGCCGCATCACGCGGCGTCCTCAGCATCCGGTGGTCGCCGAACATGACAGGATGGCCGTCGGGACAGGTGGCGAGATGTCGGCTCCGGATCGCACGCATCGTCCGGGCAGACGTGCAGGTCGCGTGCCAGCGCGTCGCGCACACCTTCGGTGGCAATCCGGATACCCGGTCGAAGATTGCACCCGGGCCGCCGTGCGTCCGATACCCTCCTCCCATGAACCTTCTCGGTCCGCTCGATCCACATCCCGTGCGCGTCTCAAACCCGGAAGGCGCGTCTCCGTTCCTGCTCGTCTCCGACCATGCGGGACGACGGCGGCCGGACTGCCTCGGTGATCTCGGCGTCGCCCGGGCGGACTGGGACCGTCACGTCGCCTTCGATCTGGGGATCAAGGGCGTGGGCGCCTCGCTCGCCCGACGGCTCGACGCCGTGCTGATCGAGCAGCGGTATTCGCGGCTGGTGATCGATTGCAACCGGGCGCCCGGCCATCCCGCCTCGGTTCCCGCGCGGAGCGAGCGGACACTCGTTCCGGCCAATGCCGGCCTCCGCGATGACGATCGCCGCCGCCGCGAGCAGGAGATCCTGGAACCCTACCATCAGGCGATCGCCGCAGCACTCCGACGGCGGCAGGCGGACGGACGCCGGACCGTCCTGGTGGCTCTCCATTCGTTCACGCCGGAGTACGACGGAGTGGCACGTCCCTGGGCGGCAGGCGTGCTGCACGATGGACGATCCGCCTTTCCGCTTGCGGTGCTCTCCGCCCTGTCGGGCGCCGTGGGTGAGCTCGCGCGGTCGGGACACGCACTGCTCGTCGGCGACAATGAGCCGTATCGTCTCGACCCGGCCTCGGACTACACGGTTCCTCGGCACGCCTGGACAAGCGGGCTCGATCATGTGGAGATCGAGATCCGGCAGGACCTGGTGGCCGGAACGGACGGTCAGGCGAGATGGGCCGGTGTTCTCGAAAGGGCACTCGGGGAAGCCGAGGGGAGGAGAGCCGCGCGATGAAGAGCCCTGTCGCGGACGTTGACGTGCTGACCGGTCGGACGCGGCTCGCGGGTGTCGTTGGCTGGCCGGTGATGTACTCGCGCTCGCCAAGGTTGCACAATCTCTGGTTGCAGCGGTACGGGATCGACGGCGCCTACGTGCCGCTTGCCGTTAGGCCGGGTTTCTTCGACGTCGCGATCAGGGGTTTGCTTCATGCCGGCTTCGCCGGCGTCAACGTGACGATCCCGCACAAGGAGGCGGCCCTCGGCGTCTGCGACGAGCACGACGAGGCGGCGGAGCGTGCGGGTGCGGCCAACACGCTGACCTTCACCGAGGACGGCCGGATCTTCGGGTCCAACACCGACGGGGACGGCTTCCTCGACAACCTTCGCCATTCCGGCGTCGATCCGGCCGCGGGGCCGGCGCTGCTGCTCGGGGCCGGAGGATCGACCCGGGCGATCGCGGCGGCACTGCTTCGGCTCGGGGTGTCGGTCGCGATCAGCAATCGGACGGAGGCCCGGGCCGAGGCGCTGGTGACGAAACTGCCCGGGCTCAGGATCGTCCCCTGGGACCACCGGGAGGATGCGCTTGCCGACCAGGCGCTGCTCGTGAACACTACCTCGGTCGGGATGGGCGGCGGCAACGCGACCGACGCCGAGGACGGGACGCCCGGTTCCCCGATCGGGCTGGATCGCGCGCGCGGAGATCTCGTGGTGCACGACATCGTCTACGTCCCGCTGGAGACGCGACTGCTCGCCGAAGCTCGCGCCCGTGGGCTTCGCGCGGTCGACGGGCTCGGGATGCTGCTGTGCCAGGCGCGCCCGGGCTTCGCCGCGTGGTTCGGCGTCGAGCCCGAAATCGATGGAGATCTGCGCGACCGGATCGCGGCCGACATTCCCGCGGGATGAGGGCGGCGCGGCGCGGGCCGCCGCTGGTGATCGGCCTCACCGGGGGGATCGGGATGGGCAAATCGACCGCCTCCCGGATCTTCCGCGCCGAGCGTGTTCCGGTGTTCGACGCCGACCGCGCCGTTCACGCCCTCGGCGCGCGGGGCGGGGCGGCGGTGCGTCCGGTCCAGGCGGCGGTGCCGGAAGCGATCCGGGAGGGCGCCATCGACCGGGCGCGGCTCAGGGCGGCGATCGAAGCCTCGCCGGTTCTGCTGGGCGCGATCGAGGCGATCTTCCATCCGCTGGTTCGCGCGATGCGGGATCGGGTCGTCGCGCGGTGCCGGCGCGCCAGGTTGCCGCTCGTGGTGCTCGACGTGCCGCTCCTCCTGGAGACCGGGGGTGATCGGTCGTGCGACCTCGTGGTGGTCGTCTCCGCGCCAGCGGCGGTCCAGACGTCCCGGATACGGCGTCGCCGTGCGATGAGCGGCTCCGAAGCAGCCCGCCTGATCGGCCGCCAGATGCCGGATCGCGAGAAGCGTCGCCGCGCGGATGTCGTGATTCCGACCGGTCTCTCACGCGCTGAAAGCGCCAGGCGTCTCCGCCTCCTGGTCCAGCGCCTCAGGAACCGGGCCGCTTTCATCAAAGGGTCATCACACATCCGGCGCGTTCCGAGGCAATGACCGGCTCGCAATGCGGTCCATCCGGACCGTGCGAAAACTCGGCGGTGGAAACCAGATGTCCTTGAAGCGGTGGTGGAAGGCGGGCTGCGCGACGGCCGCGCTCACGTCGATGATCGTGCAACCGGCCCTCGCGACCGGAGCGTTCGGCGCCAGGATCGTGAAGGCGGTCGACGCAGACCCGGCTCTCGTTTCGGCGGCCGACGGCTCCGCCGACCTGAGCACGGCGCAGATCGTGCAGGCCGTGGAGTCGAATCCGGCTCTCCTGTCCACCGTTGAGGCGTTCCTGAACTCGCCCGCGGCGCCGCCGAGGGCGGTGAAGCTGTTCGCGGAATACCAGCAGAACCCGGCGCTCGGCCCGCAGATCGCGCACCTGATCAAGGAGGCTGTCCTCCGCGACCGCATCAAGCACGTCTTCGTCATCTTCCAGGAGAACCGCTCGTTCGACCATTACTTCGGCACTTTCCCGGGGGCCGACGGACTGTTCAACCAGCCGTCGTCGCAGGTGCTCGGCTTCACGCAGAAAATCGTCAACACGGACGGCAGCGTCGGCACGATCTCGCCGTTCCTGATCCCGCAGACGGTGACCGCAACGAACGGCGCGACGGTTCCGCTCTACCCCGCGGACACCGCGAGCGTCGATCACTCCGAGACCGGATATGAAAACGACCTCGACGTGAACGCGCAGCTTCTCGCCGCAAACGATCGCTACGCGCTTAACGAGGAGGGATTGACGACCAACGCGGCCGGCCAGATTGTTTCCACCTCGACCGGACTGGCGCCGACGACCAATCCGACCCTCGCGCAAAAGCAGATGGCCGAGGTAGACATGTCGCACGTCGACTGCGACACGATCCCGATCCTCTGGCAATACGCCAGCCGGTTCGCGCTGTTCGACCATTTCCACCAGGGCGTGATCGGGCCGTCGACCCCGAACGCGATCTCGATGATCGCCGGACAGTCCGGGCTGACGCAGTGGGTGCTTCATCCCGACACCAGCACCGCCAACCCGCAATACGCGTCGAGCGGCGTTCCGGTCGTGAACGATGACGGACCTTTCCCTGGTTCCAGCCTCGACCCGTCACCGGTCAAGCCGCCCTACAACCCCGCCGATGCCAGCCCGACGACCCCGCACATCGATCAGACCTACGCATCGCTGCCGCTGTCCTTCATGGGCCGCAGGATCCAGCAGGTCGTGTCGCACGACGAGAACCCGACCGTCGACCTCGCGGACGTGCAGGACGATATCCGGACCATCGCGGGCGACAACCTGCCTCCGACCAACTGGGCGTGGTACGAGCTCGGCTTCGACAATGAGCCGAGCGATCCCAACAACGACGTTCCGGGCAACGCGCATTCGGACTACATCGTCCACCACGAAGGGCCGCAATATTTCGGCTACCTCGGCGACAACACCAACATCCAGAAGAAGCACCTGTTCGGCCAGGGGAAGTTCTACACCGACCTCGCCAACGGCAACCTGCCGTCGAGCGGCGTGTTCTACATCCGCGGCGGCTACGGCAACATCGACGGGCTGAAGCCGGTCGATCCCAATCCGGCGCTCGCCACCGTGTTCCCCGGCAACGACGACCATCCCGGCTACTCGGATGCCCAGATCTCCGAAGCCTCCGTCGCCGACACCGTGAATGCGATCGCGAACTCGCCCTATTGGAACGACAGCGCGATCATCATCACCTACGACGAGACCGACGGCCTCTACGACCACCAGCAGCTGAAGATCCGGTCGCTTGATCCGGAAGGCCACCCGCTCGCCGGCGGCCCGAGGATCCCGGCGATCGTCATCTCGCCCTATGGCCGGGCCAACGTCATCGTCCACCAGTATTCCGAGCACAGCTCGGTCATCAAGTTCATCGACGAGATGTTCGGCCTGACCCCGCTTGCCGACCTGCCCGACGAGCAGAAGGCCCGGATCGAGGGCCAGCAGCAGCTGGGCCAGCCCTACCTGACGCCCGCCGACGACGTGGTTCCGGGGATCGGCGACCTGTTTCCCGCCTTCAGCGATGCGCGCCTGCTCGGGCTCGCGGCCCCGCTGCCGGCATCCGACGCCGCGATCGCGCCCGCGATCGCCCACACGCTCCCGCAATACGGCGGACAGGGGTGCAAGGCGATCGGCATCACGCCGACCGACTACGTGAACGGGCTCGATGCGCCGCCGATCGATCCGCCCCCGGCCGACTTCAACCCGCGTCCGAGCACCAATCCGGGCATTCCGACCAGCGGCACCTGGACGCCCTGACCGCATCGCCAGAGCGGCGAAGGGGAGGGACCGGTCGCGGCCGGTCCCTTTCCGTTTCGATCCTATCCCGGAGCAACGATCACGTGCGCAGACTGGTCCGCCGCGCCATCCTGTTCCTCGGTCCGCTGCTGCCTGTTCCGGCTGCCGCCGCCGTCGTTGCCGATCCGTTCGCCGACATCAGGGCGCGGGGCGTCCTCACCTGTGCGGTCAGCACTGACGAAGACGACTACTCGCAATTCGACGTCCACGGAAACGTCTCGGCCTTCTCGACCGATCTCTGCCGCGCGATCGCCGCGGCGATCTTTCCCTCCGGTCCGTCAGTCAGGATCGTGCCGACCGGCGACGAGATCACCGCGGTCCGCGACGTCCAGGCCCATCGCGCCGACATCGCGTTCGGCACCACGCCGGACCCCGCGCTCGGGGCCGCGCTCGGGCTCGCCTACGCGCCGCCCTTCCTGATCGACGGCCAGGGCTTCCTCGTCAACCGCGGCGAGCACGTCGCGGATCTGCGCGGGCTCGCGGGCAAGCGGATCTGCTTCGTCGAGGGCACGCCGGAAGGCGAGACTCTGAAGACGAGGATGGCGGAGCTCGGCATCGGGTTCACGGCCTTTCCGTTCTCCGAGCGCGGCGAGATGATCGGAGCCCTCGCGACGGGGCACTGCAACGCGGTGACCGGCGACGTCACGGAACTCGCGAGCCAGCGACTGTCCCTGCCGGCGCTCGAGGCGAATGCCATCCTGCTGCCCGGCCGGATCACCACCGATCCCTGGTCGGCGGTGGTCCGGACGGGCGAGACGCGCCTCCTCGCGGTCGTGGAAGCGGTGCAGGACGGCCTCGTCTCCGCCGCCCTGCTTGGGATCGGCCAGCGCGACGCCGCGGCGAAGGCGGCCCACCCGACCGATCCCGTGATCGCCCGCCTGCTCGGTGACGGCACCTGGGAGGCACGCGGGCTCGGCCTCGACGAGCGGTTCCTGCTTCGCGCGATCGAGACCGTGGGCAACCAGGAGGAGCTCTATCGGCGCGATCTCGGCGACGCGTCCCCGCTCAGGCTTCCGGTCGGGCCCAACGCGCCGATCGAGCAGGGCGGCGCCCTGCTGTCCATTCCGGTTGCCAGCGCGCGCTGATCTGTCGCCGGCCCCCGGATTTCTGGCATGATCTCCTCCGTGACGATCAGGCGCGAAGAGGAAGGCGGCGAGGCGGTCGCGGTCTTGGTCGGTGAGGCCGACACCGCGGATGCCGGCGCGATCGCCACGATCCACGTCGATGCCTGGCGTGCTGCCTACGCCGGCATCCTCGAGGACCGGGTGCTTCTCGCGCTGCGCCGGCCGCGTCTCTCGTTCTTCTACGCGAGGCGGATCGCGGCCGGCGGCGTTCTGGTCGCGAGGCGCGGCTCGGCGGTGATCGGCTTCGCGAGTGCCGGCATCAACCGGGGCCCGTTCGGCGCAGGCGAGATCGAGACGCTCTATGTCGGCCCCGACTGGCAAGGCCAGGGCGTCGGCCGCGCGCTCCTCCGAAACGCGGCCGCCCATCTCATCTCGCGACACTGCGCCAGCGCCTATCTCTGGGTGCTCGCAGCCAATCCGAGCCGCTTCTTCTACGAGCACCTCGGCGGATCCCTGGTCGGGCACGGGATCACGCGGGTCGGCGGTGACGCCGTGCCGCAACTCGCCTACCGATGGGATCCGATCGATCGCCTCATCGACGCGCGCCCGATCGCCCGACGCCGCGGACCGGACTGAGCCCGGCGGTCTCCGTCCCGCCCTCGCGCCCGCGCCTGGACGGCGTGCCCTCGTCGAACGGGAATCATCGAAACAAACGGACACGAACGAAGTCATTGTATGGCTCGGCGCCTTGGGCCAAGAATTGGGACCGCAGAGGGCTAGGCGGACTTGTCACAACGAATCGGGAACTTCGGCTCGACCGATGTGCGTTCGGTCCTGTTTGATACCGAAACAACTGGCCTCGATCCGCTCGCGGGAGACCGGATCGTCGAGATCGCGGCGATCGAACTCCGGTCGGACCTGCCGACCGGCCGGTCCTTCCACCGCCTGATCGATCCGGAGCGCGACATTCCGGAGGAGGCGACCCGGGTGCACGGGCTCACCCGCGCCGATCTCACGGGCAAGCCGACCTTCGCCGAGATCTGCGACGAGTTCCTCGACTTCATCGGCGACGACAGGTTGATCGCCCACAACGCACCGTTCGATTTCGGCTTCGTATCGGCGGAACTGGCGAGGCTCGATCTCGAGACGCTGGCGGCATCCCGGATGATTGACACCCTGGCCCTCGCCAAGGCCCGCTTTCCCGGCCTGCCGAACAGCCTCGACGCGCTTTGCCGCCGCTTCGACATCGACCTCTCGGAGCGCGTTTCGCACAATGCCCTGCTGGACTGCCGGCTGCTGGCGGACGTCTATGTCGAGCTCACCGGTGGGCGGCAGCGCGGGCTGGATCTCACGGTGCGTCGACGGGCCGTCGGATCGGGCTTGCTCGCGGGCGGAGGCGGCCCGCGCATCCCCCGGATCGTGACGCCGACGGATGCGGAGCGCGCCGCGCACGAGGCGTTCATCGCCCGGCTCAGGGAACCGGTGTGGTTGGCCTGACCGACTCTCCCCGTCAGGGCCGAACCGCTGCCGGCGCGAACGGACGTTTTCCGACCAGGGCCATGATCGGCGTGGTCTCGCTCTCGGCCTCGATGATCCTGGTGGTGCTCACGGTCGCCGTGCTCGCGCTGTTGGAAGCGTCGAGCCATGCGAGGCGTCGCACCGGGCGAACGACGGACGTGGCGCTCGGGGCCGCCGAGCTCCGCCTCGATCTCGAGCAGATGCTGGCCAGCGAGCGCGCGTCCCGGCTCGCCCCCGACGCCGCCTCCCTGGAACGGGCCCGGATCGACTTTGATCGCGCCACCCGGAACGCCGTCCGCTCGTCGCTCCGCCTCGATCCCGGCGCGTTCGCGCCCGCGCTCGAGCTCGCCAAGCCGATCGGTGCGATCCGCGCCGGCATTCCTCCTCTGGCTGCGACGCTTCGGGGTCTGATGCCGGCCCGTGTCGGATCATCGCTGCAGGCGTCGCCGTCCGATCGCGCGGTCATCGACGTGCCCGGTGAGCAGCTGAGGGCGCTCGAGCGTCTCGCGCGCGGCGAACGCGTGCGCGACCAGCGCCGGGTCGCGCGGATCGAGCGTGAGGTGTCATCGGTCGCGGTGGGCGGCGTGGTCACCTTCGTCGCCCTGCTGACGGCGCTCGCCATCCGCCTCGTCCTCAGCCGATCCCGGCTGCTCGACGCGCGTCTTCACGAGGCCCTGGAGACGGCGCGGCTCGAGGAAGCGATCGCTCACATGCGGGACGGCGTCGCCGTGTTCGATGCCGGCGGTGCACTCGCTTTCCGCAACGAGAGGCTCGCGGCCGAGACCGGCCTGCCCAAGGAGGATTGCGCCCTCGGCACGCCGTTCGAGCAGGTCGCCCGCGCGCTGTCCGCCGCCGTGCCCGATCTGCTGGCCGGCCCGAATCCGCAACCCGGTGCGCCGCTGGCCGGGACCGCGCTCCTCGGGTCGCGCACGCTCGAGATCTATCGGAGCGCCATGCCGGGTGGCGGTCAGATGCTCGCGGTCACCGACATCACGCATCTCGTCGAGGCCGAGGCGCTCGCCCAGCAGGCGCAGCGGATGGATGTGCTTGGCCGACTGACCGGCGGGATCGCCCACGATTTCAACAATCTGCTCCAGGCGCTCTCGACCAATGTCGAGACGGCGCGGAGCGCGGCGCCGCCGGACCCGGAGCTGGAGGCACGCCTTCGGGCAACCGCGGACGGGATCGCGCGCGGGATCCGGCTGACGCGCCATCTCCTCGCCTTCGCGAGGCGTCAGGAGCTGCGCTCCGCCCCGATCGATCTCGCCGCCCTGCTGGCCGACATGACCGACCTCCTCGGTCGGACGCTCGGGGATCACATCGCGGTGGCGTGCGACGTGGCACCGGATCTCTGGCCGGTCCTCGGCGACCGGGCGCAACTGGAGAACGCGCTCCTCAACGTGGCACTCAACGCCCGCGACGCCATGGGGGATGGCGGAACGCTCACCATCGTCGCCGCCAACGAGCCGGAGTCGGACGGGTCCTTCGTCCGGATCGCGCTCCGCGACACCGGGGTCGGGATGACCGGCGAGGAGCTGGAGCGCGCGATCGAACCCTTCTACACGACGAAGCCGGAAGGGCAGGGAACGGGTCTCGGCCTGTCGCTCGTGCACGGTTTCGCCCGCCAGTCAGGGGGACGGCTGCTGCTGGCGAGCCGCAAAGGAGTGGGAACCGAGGTCGCCCTCATCCTGCCCAGGGCCGAGGCCGCACCCGTCGCCGCCGGCGTGCCGGACGAGCAGCCGAGACAAGGGTATGGCGAGCTCGTGCTCCTGGTCGAGGACGATGCCGCCGTTCTCGACGCGACACGGGCGGCTCTCGAGTTCATGGGCTACCGGGTCCGGACCGCCTCTGACCCGGACGCCGCCTGGGCGATCCTGCGAGCGGGTCTGCGTCCGGCTCTCCTGTTCAGCGACGTCATGATGCCGGGCGAGATGGACGTGGCCGAGCTCGTCCGTCGGACACGGCAGCTGCATCCCGGAATGCCGGTCCTGCTCAACACGGGCAACCTCGAGGCGCCGGTCCTCCGCCGGATACCGCTCGACGAACGGACGGTCCTTCTCGGCAAACCCTGGAGGCTGGCCGCGCTCTCGAGCCGCCTCCAGGCGATGCTGGATGAGGCGAAGGAGATGGCTGACCGGAGCACCCAGGAAGCCTGACGCGCGACCGGAGGCGCGGCAGTCTCGCCGCGATGCCTCAGGAACGCGGCGTGGAGGCGAGTTCGAAACCCTCGAAGCGGAAGGCCGGCGCCACCACGCATGACACCAGCGTCCAGGCACCGAGCGTGCGCGCCGATTGCCAGACGCCGTGCGGCACGACGCCCTGAAGCACCTCGCCGGTGCCGAGCGACGGACCGAGGCGGATCGGGGGCGCGTCGCCGACCGCGAGCGCGAGCGGCGCGCCGGCCTGCCACAGCCAGAACTCCACCGCATCGACGCGGTGGAGCGCGCTCTCGGTCCCCGCGGCGAGCAGGAACAGGATGGCGGTGGCGACGCCGCGGGCCCCGGCGTCGGCCGGCGCGTCGCGCCAGGTCTCGCGATAGAAGCCGCCCTCCGGATGCGCTGCGAGGCCGAGCGCGTCACGCACCGCTTCGGCCTCGAGCCCGTCAAGTCTCAGGTCGGTCAACTCGCCTTCTCCCGTCGATGCCCGCAGTTCCGTCCGCCGTGGCCGGTCTCACACGGCCACGAGGGCGCGGAACCCGTCCTCGTCGACCGTCCGGATCCCGAGCTCGACCGCGCGCTTGGCTTTCGAACCGGCGTCCGAGCCCAGCACCACGAGGTCGGTCCGCTTCGAGACGCTGTCCGTCACCCTGGCTCCTTCGCGCTCGGCGATCGCCTTCGCCTCGGGGCGCGTCAACGTCGCCAGCGTGCCGGTGAAGACCACCACCTGGCCGGCAAGCCTGCCGCCCGCAGCGTCGTCGGCGCTTTCCGGTACGACCTCCCGGAGTTCGGCGAGCACCGCCTCGAGCGCTTCGACGTTCCGCCCATCGGCGAAGAACGCCACGAGCTCGTCGCCGATCGCGGTCCCGATCCCGGCGATCGATCCGAGTGCCAGCCGCGCGTCCGAGCCGGCGACCGCCGCCTCCCGCATCGACGCGAACCAGCTCCGCGGGTCGCCGTAGTGCCGGGCCAGGAGCTTCGCGTTCGTCTCGCCGATCCGGCGTATCCCGAGCGCGAAGATGAGACGCGCGAACGAGATACGCCGCCGCTCCTCGATCGCGGTCACGAGGTTCCGCGCGGACTGGCGGCCCCAGCCGTCTCGCGACGCGATCGCCGCCTCGAGGACGGGAAGGCGGAGAATGTCGGCGGGTTCGCGGATCAGCCCGTCGGCGTCGAAGGCGACGATCGTCCGTTCGCCGAGCCCTTCGATGTCGAAGGCGGGGCGGGACACGAAATGCACGAGGCGTTCGATGCGCTGGGCGGCGCAATGGAGCCCGCCCGTGCAGCGCCGGACGACCTCGCCCTCGGGTCGGATGGCGGCGCTGCCGCAGACCGGGCAGTGGTCCGGGAACACGAACGGGACGGCACCGTCCGGCCGGTTTCCGGCGACGGCTTCGACCACCTGCGGAATGACGTCGCCGGCGCGCTGCAGCACCACGGTGTCGCCGACCCGGACGTCCTTCCGGCGGATCTCGTCCTCGTTGTGCAGTGTCGCGCGGGTGACGAGCACGCCGCCGACATTCACCGGCGCGAGTTTCGCGACGGGCGTGAGCGCGCCGGTCCGCCCGACCTGGATCAGGATGTCGTCGAGCGTCGTCGTCGCGCGCTCGGCAGGGAACTTCCAGGCCGCCGCCCAGCGCGGCGCCCGTCCGACGAAGCCGAGGCGCGTCTGCAAGCCCAGATCGTCGACCTTGTAGACCACGCCGTCGATGTCGTAGGCCAGCGAGGCGCGGCGGTCGGCCATGCCGGCCTGGAACGCCGCCGCTTCCGCCGGGTCGGCCAGCTTTCGCGACTGCTCGTTGACGTCGAAGCCCCAAGCGCGAAGACGGTCGAGGAAGCCCGAGTGGCTGGTCGCGATCGGCCCGCTCGATCGTCCCTG
Source organism: uncultured Acetobacteraceae bacterium (assembly GCA_964249405.1). Taxonomy (GTDB): domain Bacteria; phylum Pseudomonadota; class Alphaproteobacteria; order Acetobacterales; family Acetobacteraceae; genus CAXTPV01. Next base: position 12,736 of record CAXUBX010000029.1, read on the forward strand.
CGCGTAGGCGAAGAAGCGGAGCGGACGGCGTCCGGTCACCGACGGGTCGAGCTGGCGGAGCGAGCCTGCGGCCGCGTTGCGCGGATTTGCGAAGATCCTGCCGCCGGCCGCCGCCTGCGCGGCGTTCAGTGCGAGGAACGCATCCTTGCCTAGATAGATCTCGCCCCGGATCTCGATCAGGTCGGGGGCATCGGCGCCCAGTCGCGCCGGGACGACGCTTGCGCCGAGAGCCCGGATGTTCCCGGTCACATCCTCGCCGGTGACCCCGTTGCCGCGGGTCGCCGCCCGGACGAACGTGCCGCGCTCGTAGGTGAGCGACAGCGACACGCCGTCGATCTTCGGCTCGCCGACCAGCGGCAGCGCCTCCTCGGCGTCGAGACCGAGGAAGCGGCGGGCGCGTGCCAGGAAGGCCGCGAAATCCGCCGCGTCGAAGAGGTTGTCGAGGGAGAGCATCGGAACGAGGTGGGCAACCTTGCCGAACGCTCCATCCGGCGCGCTGCCGATGCGCGCCGATGGTCCGTCGGGTCGGATCAGCGCCGGAAAGCGCGCCTCGATCGCGGCGTTCCGCCGGCGGAGCGCGTCGTACTCGGCATCCGTGATCTCGGGCGCGTCGTCGCGATGGTAGAGCGCGTCGTGGCGGGCGATCGCGTGCGCGAGGTGCTCGAGTTCGGCTGCCGCCTGTTCCGGCGTGAGGTCCGCCGGGTCGATCACGACCGTCTCGTGCTCCGGTCCGGCGTTCATCCGGCAACGATCTCCACCTGATCGAGGGCCAGGGTTCCAGCCTCCATCCGCTGGATCCTCAGATGCCGCGTCTCGGTTCCGGGCGGAAGGTCGAAGTCGTGCGGCGCGCTGTCGCCGATCCCGTTGCCGATCGGCGCCGGATCATCCCGGACCGCGAGGACGATCCAGTCGTGGCCGTCAAGCGAGGCGAGAAGCCGGACCGTGCCCGACCGGTCCGGGCCGTCCAGCGGCGCATGGATCCTGACCCGGACCAGCCGGACGACCCGCTCGAGATCGACCTGCCACCACGGGCGCTGCCCGTGGCCGGTCCGCATCCTTGCCCGACCCGAGAGGCACCGTCCGAGCACCGCGCGCGGATCGCCGCTGCCCGGGTCGCTCCATCCGGCGGAAAGCGGAGCGCCGTCCAGGCTCGCGGCGGCGGCGGCGTGCCGGATCGCCCCGAGCAGCGCCGCCGCCGCGCCCGGTCCGAGCGGTTCCAGGATGCCGCCCCGATGGCCGGACAGGACGGCGGCGAGCCTGGCCGCCGCGACGTCGACCGCGCTATCGGGGCATAGCAGGAAGGTGGGCGTCCCGGCGCGCGCGAATGCGAGGAGGGCTGGTCCCGGGGCACCGGGGACCGCGGTCGCCGACAGCACGGGTGCGTGCCGGAGAGCCCCCAGCAGGTCGGGCATGGAGACCGTCGACGGATCCACGACGCGAACCCCCTCCCGGCGGAGCGCCGCGTCCAAGGCCTGCTCCTCGTCCGCGCCCGAGTGTCGCGAGAGTGCCGCGGAGAGATGCAGCGGCGTCGCATCGGGCGTCGCGCGGTCGGGCCCCGCGAGGCGGGCTGTGATCGTCGCGAGCGTTCTCCGGTGGGCGTCGTGGGCAACCAGGCAAGCCGCCTCGAAGGCCGGTGCCGGCGCCACCAGCGACCGGATCCGGACCGGCCGGTCGTAGGAGACGCAGTCGCCGCGCGAGATGCCGAAGCTCGCGAGAAGCGCCAGGGTCTGCGGATCGTCGAAGGCGCGGTCGATGGCCTCGGTGCCGCCGTGGACGAGGAGCAGGGCCTGATCGCCGTGCGCGGTCGCCCGGCTCCAGAAGCGTGGCAGCGTTGCGGTCAGGAACGCGGCAAGGCCGATGCCGAGCCGCCCGGCGTGGACGTGCACGATCTCCGCGGCCGATGCCGCCTCGACCGCGGCGGGATCGATCGACCAGCGTCCCCCCGCCGGTCGTCCGCGCGCGTCGAAATCCGTCGCCTCGACGACGAGCCTGCCGTTGCGGTCGAAGACCCCGTGTCCCCGACCCGGCAGGAAGAGCGCGTCCTCGTGCGACGCGATCCGGGGTTCGTCCCCGACGATGCGGAGCATCCGCCCCTCGTCCCAGTCGGTGCCGCTGAGCGCCATGCACCCCGAATTTAGCCCTGCGGGGCGGGCAGGCAAATGCATCCGGACGGATTGCCCTTGTCGGCAACCGCCATCCAAAGTCGACCTGTCACCGCATGGATGGACCGATGAGACTGACTTTCGCAGCTTCCGGCGGCAGGCCGCTTCGCGGGCTTCTGGCGCTCGCTTCCTGCCTTCCGGTCCTCGCGGGGTGCGGCTACGGCGCGTCCCGCCTCAGCCACGAGGCGCAACTCAGCATGATCGGGATGACCGAGAACGATCTCGAAGCCTGCGCGGGCCCGCCCGACAAGACGACGACGCTGAACCCCGAGACGGTCATCTTCACCTACGAGTACAAGCCGTCCGCGAACGGGGGCTTCAACGTCGAACTGCCGCTCAGTCTCGGCGGGATCTCGCTCGGCGGTTCCGGGACCTATTGCCGGGCCGACATGCGGCTCGTCGATCATCGACTGGTCGAGCTCCACTACACTGGCGATGACGACAAGGCGGTCGGCAACGACGGCGTCTGCACGCCGCTGATCCGCGGCTGCATGCGACAGCCGGAGCCGACCATGGGCGATGTCGGGGGGACCAACTACGACAAGTCGAGCGGCTATTCCTCGCCGCCGGTGCCGCCGCTGCCGTCGGTTGCGGAAATCCCTCCCGCGCCGGCCGCGTCCACGCCGAAGAAGTGACCGCCGGTCCGAAGTTTCCGGGTCGGGATCCGCGGGGCTTTCGCTCGCCCCTCGCCGACGCCGAGCAGGCTGGCGGCGGCGAGGCGCGCCGCGTCCGTCACTTCCTCGCCCGCCAGCATGCGTGCGATCTCCTCGCGGCGTGCCGTCACGTCGAGGGCCGTGACCTCGGTCGTCGTCCGCTCGCCGCGGATGTGCTTCGAGACGGTCAGGTGGTGGTCGGCGCGGGCGGCGACCTGGGGAGCATGGGTGACGACCAGCACCTGGGAGCCGGCCGCGACCCGCGCGAGGCGCTCGCCGACCGCGTTCGCGGTGGCACCCCCGATCCCGGAATCGACCTCGTCGAACACCAGCGTGCCGGCGGGGGCTCCGGCGGCAAGCACGACCTTCAGGGCCAGCATCAGCCGTGACAGCTCGCCGCCCGAAGCGACGCGGCCGAGCGGCGACGGAGCCTGGCCCGGATTGGCGGCGATCAGGAAGGCGGCGCCGTCCTTGCCGCGCTCGGTCCAGCGATCCTCCGCCAGCGTCAGCTGCTCCACGACGAAGCGCGCACGCCCCAGCCGAAGCGGGGCGAGCTCGGCGGCGACCGCAACCTCGAGGCGGCGCGCCGCCGCTTCCCGCGCGCTCGCGAGCCGGGATGCCGCCTCCGCGAAGGCGACCCTGGCCCGGTCGCGCGCGCCCCGGAGCGCATCGACGTCACGCACCCCGCTCTCGAGGAGATCCAGTCTCGAGCGGAGGCCGGCGAGGTGGTCCACGAGCTCGGCCGGCGCGATCCCGTGCTTGCGCGCGGCCGCCCGGAGCGCGAACAGCCGCTCCTCGGCCGCTTCCAGTGCCCGCGGGTCGCGATCGGCCTCGTTCACCAGCCGGCCGAGCAGACCCTCCGCATTGGCCAGCGCGTCCTCCGCCCGGTCGAGTTCGGCCGCCGCCTCGGCGGCGATCGGGTCCGGGTCGTCCCCGCCCGCGCGTCCGAGGGCGCGCGATGCGGCACGGAGCGCAGCGGCGGGTCCCCGATCACGCCGGTCGCGCGGCGCGAGTTCGGCGAGGGCCGCGGCGATCGCCTCGGCCCGCCGCTCGTTGCGTTGGAGCGCGACGCGGCGCCCCGCCAGCGCGTCCTCCTCGCCGGCCACCGGCCCGAGCGAGGTGAGCTCCTCCACCGACGCCCGCAGCCAATCCTCCTCCCTCGTCGCGTCCACGATCGCGCGCTCGGCCTCTTCGACGCGGCGTCTCGCTTCCAACCAGGTGGCGAACCGGGCTGCGACCTCGCGCCGAGGCTCGTCCGGAACGCCGAACGCATCGAGCAGGGCGAGATGGGTCGCGGGATCGGCGAGCCCCATCTGCTCGTGCTGCCCCTGGATCTCGACGAGCAGCGCGCCCGCGTTTCGCAGCAGCCCGACGCCCACCGGCTGGTCGTTGACGAAGGCGCGTGACCGTCCGTCGCGGCTGACCGCGCGGCGAAGCACCAGCGCCTCGTCCGACGGCGCCTCGATCCCGGACTCCGCCAGCAACGCGGTCACGGGATGGCACCGGGGCACCGCGAACGAGGCGGTGACGCTGCAGCCTTCGGCGCCCTCCCGGATCAGCCCCGGCGCGGCGCGCTCGCCGAGTGCCAGACCGAGACTGTCGAGCAGGATCGACTTGCCGGCACCGGTCTCGCCCGTCAGCGCCGTCAGGCCGGGACCGAACGGGATGTCGAGCCGCTCGATCAGCACGACATCGCGAACCGACAATGTGGTCAGCATGCTCGGGGATTGCTGCCGTCAGTTCGGCGTCGGCCCGGACGGGCCGGCGGTCGCCGGCCGCCGCGGCCGACGGTGGCGCTGCCGGCTCGCCTCGGATGGCGAAGAGCGTCGCTGGCCGTCATCGCCGTAGCTGAAGTCGGGTTTTCCGCGATCGTTTGGCGGCACCGAGAGCTGCTCGCTCGGTCCGGATCCGACACCGTTCTCCAATCCCTGCGCCGCTGCCGGCAGCGCGAAGCCGGTCGCGAGGAGGAAGAAGGTCAGATGTCTCGCGGACATGGCACGTGCTCCGGTCATCCCGCGAACATGGTGTCACGTGCCGGCTTTTCCTCTGAGGCGGATGCGGGGCTTCCGTGCCATGGTCGTGGCCGAGACGGGAAGGAGGATCGGCATGAGCGGACTTGTCGGGATGCTCGGAGGCGGACGGGACGCGCACCAGGGCGTCGGCAATCTCCTGTCCGACGCGCTTCAGAGCGCCGGCGGCGTGCAGGGGCTGCTCGATCGCGCGAACGGGGCCGGACTGGGCCAGCACGTGCAGTCCTGGATCGGCGACGGTTCGAACTGGCCGGTCTCGCCTTCGGAGATCGAGAAGATCTTTCCGCCCGAGCAGCTCGAGCAGTTCGCGCAATCGCACGGCGTTCCGTCCAGCGCCGTGAGCCAGGTGCTTGCCGAGTTCCTGCCGCATGCCGTCGATCAGGCGACGCCGGACAACGATCCGGGGGCTGCCGACCAATCGGCGGCGCAGGGCGGGGGGTTCGACTTCGGCGGTCTCGCGAAACGGCTGCTCGGCGCGTGAGCGCGCTTCCCGAGGAGAACGTCCACGAGTATCCGAGACCGCCGCGGCTCGAGCCGGTCCCGCACGAGATCCGCATCGAGTTCGGGGGCGCAACGGTCGCCAGGACAACCCGCGCCTTCCGCGTGCTGGAAACCACGCACCCGCCAACCTATTACCTCCCGCCGGACGCGTTCGCCGACGGTGTGCTCCGGCCAGGCAGGGCCGGGCGGTCGTTCTGCGAATGGAAGGGGACCGCCACCTACTGGTCGATCGTGTCCGGCGGCAGGGTCGCCGCCGACGCGGCCTGGTCGTATCCGAGCCCGACGGCTCCGTTCGCCGCGATCCGCGACCACCTGGCCGTCTACGCCGGACCGATGGATGGCTGTTTCGTCGCGGGCGAGCGCGTGACGCCGCAGGACGGCGGCTTCTACGGCGGCTGGGTCACGCCCAACCTGGTGGGCCCGTTCAAGGGCGCGCCTGGAACCGCCGGCTGGTGAGATGTCAGAAGATTCCGAGAAACCGGCCGCCGCTGCCATGCGGCGTCGGGATGCCGTTCTCGCCGTGCACTTCCTGAAGGTCGGCATAGGCATCGGCGTACCACCGGCTTCCCGGATAGTTGTAGGCCAGCACCGACGCCGAGCGGCGGGCTTCGTCGACCAGACCGAGCTTCAGGTAACACTCGGTCAGGCGCTCGAGAGCTTCGGCGACGTGGTTGGTCGTCTGGAAGTCCTGCACCACGCGCTGGTAGCGATTGATGGCCGCCTCGTAGAAATGCTGGCGCTCGTAGTAGCGGCCGATCAGCATCTCCTTGCCGGCGAGATGGTCTCGGCACAGATCGATCTTGAGCGCCGCATCGCGCGCGTATGGCGTGTCAGGATAGCGGTTCACGACGTCCTGCAACTGCGCCATCGCCTGGACGGTGCCGCGCTGGTCGCGCTGGATGTCGGCGATCTGCTCGTAGTAGCAGAGCGCACGAAGATAATACGCGTAAGGAGTGTTGTCGCTCGCCGGATGCAGCTGGATGTAGTGATCGAGCTGGCTGATGGCATTGGTGTAGTCGTCGTCCTGGTAATAGGCATACCCTTCCAGCAGCTGCGCGTCGGTGGCCCAGGGCGAGTAGGGGAAGTTCTGCTGGACGAGCTCGAAGCGGGCGGCGCCCTGCTCCCATTTGCCTGCGCGGATGCTGTCCACCCCGGAATTGTAGAGATCCTCGGCGGACATCTGCGAAAGCTGCGGTCCGGCCGGCTTCGCGGGCCCGGTGAACGGGTCGAGCGATTCGAGGGTCGCGCAGGCCGAAAGCGCCGGGCCGAGCGCGATGACAGCGGCGAGCGCGGCGGCGGTCCGGAGCAGCGTTCTCATCGGGGAATGATCCATGGGAGCGCGCGCTTATAGCATGCGTGTCGCAGGCGGAAAGTCGGGGCGGATCGTGGGGACGACGGAAGCGGTCAGGCCGCGTCGCTTCTCGCTTGACGAAGGCTCGCCGCCGAAACCGCGACCCAGTTCGCATCGTCGGCGAAAAGTGCCCGCAGCACACGATTGTTGAGACCGTGCCCGGCGCGGTGGGCGGTGTAGCGGCCGAGAATGGGCGCGCCGGCGAGGCGGAGATCGCCGATGGCGTCGAGCGCCTTGTGCCGCACGCATTCGTTCCGCATCCGGAGGCCGCTCGGGTTCAGCACCCGGTCGCCATCGACCACCACTGCGTTCTCGAGCGAGCCGCCGCGCGCGAGCCCCGCCGCCTGAAGGCGCTCGATCTCGGAAGCCAGCGTGAAAGTCCTGGCGTCCGCGAGTTCGGCGTCGGCCATCGCCAGGGTCATCGGGTCGAGGGCGATCGCCTGACGGCCGATCGCGGCCGCCTCGAAATCGATCGAGACATCGAGCGCGAAGGACGGCGCCGGAAGCAGGGCCGCGAACCCGCCGCCCTCTTCGACCCGCACCGGGCGTCGCACGACGATCGCCGTCGCGTCGCGCCCGGACGCAGCGCGTCCGGCGCGGGCGAGAAGCTCGATGAACGGCCGGGCGGACCCGTCGAGGATCGGAACCTCGGGACCCTCGATCGCGACCAGGACGTCAGCGATCGCCCGGATCGCGAGCGCCGCCATCAGGTGCTCGATCGTGCCGACACGAAGGTCCGGACGGGTGGGGTCGGCGAGCATCGTGCAGAGACGGGTCTCGCCGACCAGGTCGAACCGGGCAGGGATCACCGCGTCCGGGCCGAGATCGACGCGATGAAACACGATCCCGCTGCCCGGGCGTGCCGGCCGCAGCGTCAGCCGCACCGGATCGCCGCCGTGGAGACCGACGCCCTCGACCGTCACCGCCTGGCCGATCGTGGCCTCTCCCGGTCGGGTCGTGGTCGCGACGCGGCGGGCGCGGACACGGCCGAGTGGCGACGGCCGACCGATCGGCAGGTCGATCAGGTGCGCAGTGTCGGCCAGGTGCGCAGTGTCGGCCAAGCCATCCATCCGCAAGGTCGTTCCGTCGCAGCGTCACGAGACTGGTACGGTCGGCCGCACGAGGTGGCCACTCAATCATTGTTGCCCCATGTTTCGTCCCGGCGCCCCGGACGGCGTTCCGGGCTGCCTCGCGCACGCGGGCGGGACGATCGAGGACGCGGAGAGCGCCCGGACCCTCGTCAGGAACGAGCCCGGCCGGCTGCCTTCCTCCGGACGTTCGACCCGGAACAGCACGGCCGGACGCATCGCGAACCCGTCCTGGCGGATCGCGATCCGCCCGTCGAACGGGTCGGCGGCGCCGTGGGCACGCATCGCCCGGAGGATGGCGTCGGCGTCGATGCTGCCGGCGGCGCGGGCGGCGTCGAGCAATGCGATCGTCGCCGCGTAGGCGTCGGCTTCGTCCTCCCGCGGGAAGCGATGCAGCGCGCGACCGGCAAACAGCCGCGCGAATCGCGCCGCCGCCTTCGACCCGTTTGGATCGAAGGTGGACACGACCAGCAGGCCGCTGGCGACGGACAGGCCGACGTCGCTGACATCCTCGTCCGTGGCGGCGGGAGCGGCGAGAACGTTGCCGGTGGGCCATCCCAGCATCGACGCCGCCTGGAGCGACTGGCGAAGGTCGTTCCCGGTCAGCAGGAGAACCGTCGCGTCCGCGTTCGAGGTCCGGGCGGCGAGAAGGGCGTGGCGCGGGTCGCGCGCGCCGGCTTCCTCGAGGATGGTTGCGCCAGCCGGTGCGAGATCGGCCGCCCGCAGTGCTGCGGGACGGTCGGTGTCGAGCGCCGCCGAATAGGGCGTCGGCTCGGCGATCGCCGCGATCCGGTGATGGCCGAGGGACGCGAGGCCGGCGGCCATGGCGCGGGCCATTGTCGCCGGCGTCGCTCCCCATTTCAGGACCGTCGGCGCGCAGAGCGGACCCGCCTCGTCGGCCGAGCCGCCGACGAGGACGAGCAGCCGGTCGCGCCGTCCGAGCAGCGAGGCGAGCCTCGCCGCCTCCGCCGCCGCCCCCACGTCGATCACGAAGGCGACGTCCTCGTGGGCGAGCCAGTCGCGCACGGTCCGGACATCCGCATCCGGATCGGTCCGGTGGGAAGCGTGGAGCGTCTCGACATCGATCGGACCGGGGTATCGGCCGAACTGCTCCTCCGCCATCCCGACGGCGGTCACCGCCGCGCCTTCGGGAGTGCCGGCGTCGGGTCCTGCGGCCTCGTCGAGCACGCCGATCCTGATCTTGTCGTCGGGGATCTTCGCCTGGACGCCGGACGGCGCGAGCCCAAGCGGCAACAGGGCCGCAACGAGGGCGAGGCCCCTCCTCATGGGCGCGTCAGGTAGTCGACCATGATCAGGCTGAACAGGATGCCGACCCAGAAGAAGCCGAGCCCCGAGAACAGGCGCACGATGGGCTGATGGCGGAACATCTCCATCGAGAACACGAGCACCAGGGCCACCATCGTGAGCGCGCAGGCGAACTCGAAGCACCAGGCGAAGCCGGTGGTGTGGGTGGCGCCGATCAGGGTCTCCGTGCCGAGCAGGAGAAGCAGCACGCCGAGGACGACCATCGGGGTCCTGAGCTTCTCCCGGACGAAACGCCCGGTGGTCAGGTCATCGCTCATCGGTTCAGCACGTAGAGCACGGGGAAGACGATGATCCAGACGAGATCGATGAAGTGCCAGTAGAGGCCGGCGATCGGGATCCGGTTCGAGTGGCGCGCCAGGAAGTCCTCGCGTCTGGCCATGGACGCGGTCACCAGCATCACGGCGATGCCGATCACGAGGTGGACGGCATGCAGGCTGGTGATGACGAAGTAGAGGTTGACGAACAGGCGGCTCGCCGGATCGCCGTCGAGGGCGTACGGGCGGAAGCCGAAGAAGGGTGTCATGTGCTCGGCGTAGTCCCGCCAGTACTCGTAGCCCTTCGCCACGAGGAAGACGGCGCCGAGCGCCGCCGTCGCATGCAGGCAATGGATCATCGGCTTCCGCCAGCCGACGCGGGAGAGCTCGATCGCGGCCGACATCGTGAACGAGGAGCAGACCAGCACAGCCGTGTTGAGCGCGCCGATCCACATCTTGAGGTGGAGCGCCGCGGCGGTCACCGCATCCGGATGCATGACCCGCAGGATCAGCGCGGACACGAACAGGGTCGAGAACAACAGGAGCTCCGTCAGCAGGAACACCCACATCCCGAGTTCCGCGGTCTCCTTCTGCTGCCGGGCGCTCTCGAACTGTTCCTCGAGCGCGATGCCGATCGTGGAGCTCATCGCGCCGGCCTATCCGGTTTCCGGAACGCGGTTCGGGTAGTCGTAGGCATCGAAGTCGACCACCGGGATCGTCTCGAAATTGTGCGGCGGCGGCGGCGAGGAGACGGTCCATTCGAGGCCTTTCGCGTCCCACGGATTGGCGGGCGCGCGTCGTCCGTAGCGGAGCGACCACAGAAGGTAGCCTGCCGGGAAGAGATAGGCCGCGGCGAGGACCACCGCGCCCACCGACGACATCACGTTGAGCACCTGGAACTGCGCCGGGTAGGTGTGATAGCGGCGTGGCATGCCGAGGTAGCCGAGGATGAACTGCGGCGCGAAGGTCATGTTGAAGCCGCCGAACATCAGGAGCGCCGACACCCGCCCCCAGAACTCCGGATACATCCGGCCGGTGATCTTCGGCCACCAGAAATGGATCGCGCCGAGGAACGCGAGGATGGTCGAGCCGACCATGATGTAGTGGAAGTGCGCCACCACGAAATACGTGCCGTGCAGGTGGGCGTCGAGACCGAGCGACGCGAGGAACAGGCCGGTGATGCCACCCACCACGAACAGTCCGATCCAGCCCATCGCGTAGAGCATCGGGGTGTCGAGCCGGATCTCGCCTTTGTGGATCGTGGCCGCCCAGTTGTAGACCTTGATGCCGGACGGCACCGCGACCGCGAACGACAGGATCGAGAACGACATCGCCGACCACTCGCTCTCGCCGTTGAAGAACATGTGGTGACCCCAGACGAAGAATCCGATCGCCGCGATCGCCATCGACGAGTAGGCGATGAACGAGTAGCCGAACACGCGCTTGTAGGCGAAGGCGGTGATGAGCTCGCTCATCACCCCCATTCCCGGCAGCAGCATCACGTAGACGACCGGGTGGGAGTAGAACCAGAACAGGTGCTGGAACATCACCGGGTCGCCACCGAGCCCCGGGTTGAACACCCCGATGCCGAGGAATCGCTCGTAGACCGCGAGCACGAGGGCCATGGTGAGCACCGGCGTCGCGAGCACCAGGATGAGGCTCGTGGCGTAGAGCGACCAGACGAACAGCGGCATCCGGAACCAGGTCATGCCCGGCGCGCGCATCGTGTGCACGGTCGTGATGAAGTTGACGCCGGTCAGGATCGAGGAGAACCCGACCACGATGATCCCCATCATCGCCAGCGTCACGTAGTCGTTCGAATACTGGGTGCTGAGCGGCGTGTAGAAGGTCCAGCCGGTGTCGAGCCCGCCGGTCAGGATGGTGAGCAGCGTGAAGGCCGCACCGCCCAGATAGATGTACCAGCTGAGCAGGTTGAGCTTCGGAAACGCAACGTCCTTGGCGCCGATCATCAGCGGCAGGAGGAAGTTGCCGAACGTGTTCGGGATCGAGGGTACCAGGAAGAACCACACCATGATCACGCCATGCAGCGTGAACAGCTTGTTGTAGGTGTCGTTCGAGAAGATCGATCCGTCGGGGACGATGAGGGCCAGACGCATCAGTCCGGCCGCGATCGCGCCGAGCAGGAAGAAGAAAGAGATCGACAGCAGATACAGGATGCCGATGCGCTTGTGGTCGGTCGTGAGCACCCACGATCGGATCGTGTGGTCGGTGTTGAGGTAGTTCACCGGCCGGCCGATCGTCGCACCGGGTGGGTGCGGCTCGCGGAAGGCGGAAACGGGGTCGGTCACACTCATGACGTGATCACCCTCAAGGCGTCTGCCCCGGTTGGAGGGACCTGATGTAGTCGGCGATGGCGAACAGGTCGCCGCCCGGCATCCGTCCGGCAAACGACGGCATCAGCTGCTTGTAGCCGGCGACCAGGTTGCGGTTCGGATAGAGGATCTTGTCCATGATGTAGGCGTTGTCCGCGACCACGGTGCCGCCGTTCTCCATCGGAACCGGGCGCATGAACAGGCCGGCGAGGTCGGGCGCGTGCACGGCGGAGCCGGCGCCATGACAGCCCGAGCAGCCGTAGCTCGCGAACAGCGCGTGTCCGTCGGCGACCAGCGTGCCGCCCGAGCCTTGGCTCGCAAGCCATCTCTGGTAGTCGCCCTGCCGCATCACGGTCAGGATGCCGCGCATCTCGGAATGGTCGGCGCCGCAGTACTCCGAGCAGTACAGCTGATACGTTCCCGGCCGGTCGGCGTCGAACCAGAGCTCCGTCTCGTGTCCCGGGATCGCATCCATCTGCATCCGGAGCGCCGGAATGTAGAGCGCGTGCACGACGTCCTGCGAGATGAGGTTGATCCGGACGGGCTCGTCCATCGGGACGTGCAGGTCGTTGATCTCGGCCTGTCCGCCCGGATGCTGGAACTTCCACATCCATTGGCGGCCCATCGCCGTGATGGTCAGCGCGTTCGGCGGCGGATGGCGTTCGACGTCGTAGATGCGCGCCGCCCACGCGAAGAACACCAGCGTCACGAAGAACGGAATGAGCATCCAGCTCAACTCGAGCCCCACGTTGCGCGACAGCGTGTGGCTCCGGTCGACGTCGCTTCCGGCGTGGTACTTCGCCGCGCAATACGTCATGAACAGGAAGATCGGGACAGTCAGCGCGAGCAGCACCAGCGTGAACGCGCAGACCAGCCAGTCCACGTTCTGCGCCTGCACCGAGGCGGCGGCGGGCCACAGGCCGAGGATCGTGCTCGTGTTCATGGGGCCTCGTCGAGCGAGTGGCCGACCGCGAGCGCCTTCGCGCGATCGATCGACAGGTGCGCGCTCGTATGCGCGGCGTCGTTCCAGCCCGTCGAGGCGAGCGCCTCCGCCTCGCGCGACCGCTCGGCCGCGAGATCGGCCTTCGGGTCGGCCTGGACGCGGGGCGCCGGCGGCAGCACGAGGGCCCGCTGTTCGAACGGGATCGGCGCGTATTGCTCGCGGTTCCAGTGGCCGAACAGCGCGATCATTGCGAACACGATCGCGACGAGAACCGTCGCCGAGACCGCGAGCACCAGCAGGATGACGGTGAGCCCCTTGGCGCTGAGGTCCTTGACCTCGAAGCCGTCGCCGATCGCTTCGCGACTGACGTCATGGGTGTGCTGCCCGCGGGCGCGGGAAGGCGAGGGCGGATGCTCCCGGTGCGCCGACGACGCGATCAGGCCGCCGGCGAGGCCGGCCAAGCCCGTGATGCCGGCGAGCAGGCCGATCCGGCGCGCGATCGGAGCGCCGCGGCCGGGATCAGGCGTGCCGGACATCGGCTTCGAGCCTTGGGGTCGGCGTGCGCAGCGCCATCGACGCGAGCAGGAGCGTGAGGCCGGCCGGGACAAGGATGTCGACCGGTCCCGGCAGGAGCGTCCCGCTTCGGGTCGGCAGCACGAACCAGAGCGTTTCGATGGCGTGGGTCAGAAGCACCAGCACGGCAACCGGCAGGAGGAGGCGACCCGGACGTGGCAGCAGCACCGGAACCAGGACCGGCACGGCGAAGCCGGCGACGGCGCCGAACCATTCGGCCGCACGGCCGAGACCGCCGTCGCGCGCGGCGTAGCGGGACACCTCGACCGGGAGATCGGCCGACCAGGTGGTCAGGAAGGCGAAGAACTGCGCGCTGCCCCAGAGGAACGAGGCGGCGGCAAGGGCGACCAGGAAAGGCTGGGCGAGACGCGGATCGGGACGTCGCGGCAGGAGCAGCGATGCGGCCGCGAGCGAGGAGGCGGCGGCCGCGGCGGCCATCAGCAGTCCGAGTTCCGAGGAGTGCCAGTGTGGATCGAGCGACATCATCCAGTCCGTCACCGCGAGCTGGGTGATCGTCAGATGGACGGCCAGCGCCAGCAGCGCGGCCGGTCGCCGGCGTTCCGGTGTCGCGGGCGGCCGGGCGAACAGCAGCGCGATCGCACTCCAGATCGCGAGATAGACGAGCGCTCGAACGATCACGAACGGCGTGGTGAGCCAGGCGCCGGCGAGCGGGGCGTCCGGCCGCACGCCGTGCGTCCAGGGAAACACGGCCCCGGGTGCGACCAGGATCGGCAGGATCGCGATCGAGGCGACCGGCACCAGACGCGCGACGGCGCGGAGCGGTGGCGCGATCGGGGTCACGAGACCCGACGCGTCGATCAGCAGAAGCGGCCCGAGTGCACCGACCGGCAGCAGCCCCGCGAACAGGAAGGACGCGAGATAGGCCGGCATGAAGGCATCGCCGAGCACGGCCGCGAGAAGAGCGGCGAGTGCCAGGCATGCGGCACCGAGCGAGGCGGCGAGCACCGTGGCCCGCGTCAAGGCGTTGAACTCGCGGCCGAACCGTCGAGGGTCGCGATCTCGGACGCCGTGAGACGGGCGCGCGGGGTCGCCCAGGCGAGCTGGATCGCGCGGAGATAGGCGACGATGGCCCAGCGGTCCGAGGAGGGGACGCGCGATCCATAGCCGTACATGACGCCATGCCCATCCCGGATGACGTCATAGAGGTACGAGGCCTTCGCCTGCCGCAGCCGGTCGGCGAACAAGGGCGGCGGGTGCGGAAAGCCGCGCTCGACGATCATGCCGTTCCCGTCGCCGCTGCGACCATGACAGGGGCGGCAGAAGATGGCGAAGCGTTGCTCGCCGCGGTCGAGCATCGCCGCCGTGATCACCGGCGGTTGTCTCACGTCGGCCCCCGGCATGCCGTGCGCGACCGTGCCGGGCACCTGCCCCTGCACGACGCGGTCGTCGGGAAGGAAGTTGTTGGCGTCCCAGGTCTGCGCCTTCTGCTGGTCGGCCATGTTGGCGCGCTTGCAGCCGGCGAGTGCGGCGAGCGGCAGGACCAGCGCGAGCACGACGGCAGGAAACGCCCGGTTCATCGGGGCACGCGCTCGGTCGAGAGCGGTCGGCTCGGGAGCCGGCCGAGCAGGCGCTCGACCTCGCCGGGGTCGAAATCGTCCCCGGTCGGCTCCACCGTCAGCACGTAGCGGTCGGTGGTCACGCGCTCGAACCCGGCGATGTTGAAGGCGGGGTGGTTCAGGCGCGGCAGTCGGTTGAGCAGGAGGAACGCCAGCGTCGCGACCACCGCGCCCGACATCGCCCCGATCGAGACGCTCGGCACGACGTAGTACGGCCAGGCGAAGGCGGGCCGGTTCCCGATCAGGAACACGTAGGAAATCGTTGCACTCCAGGCGAGGAAGGCGAAGAAGCAGGCCCCGCCGACGATCGCGGCCGAGACGCCGACAATGCGGACTTCGGCGTCGCTGGTGCCGTGCAGCGCCTCCTCGAGCCCGGGGACGGGAGCGGGCGAATAGGCTGCCACCCGACCGAGATCGCGCGCCCGCGTCGCTCGGGCCGCCTCGAGCAGATCCTCCGGCTCGCGATAGAACGCCGCGACGGCGTAGAGGGGTGGCGCGACCCGACGGCTCATGGCGTCATCCTGTCCGCCTCACGCCGGAGCTCGACCAGCGAGATCGCGGGAAGGGCGCGGAGGAACAGTAGAAGCAGCGCCGCGAACAGCCCGACCGTGCCGATGAACAGGCCGATCCCCCAGATCGTGGTCCGGTAGAGGTGATGGGCACTCGGCAGGAAGTCGTGATCGAGCGTGATGACCAGGATCATGTAGCGGTCCATCCAGAGGCCCGTGAGCACGAGGAGCGAGACCGAGGCGAGCACGGTGGGCGAGCGGCGGAGATTCGGGATCCAGAGGAGATGGACCGGCAGCAACGCGAGCCCGAAGATCAGCCAGGTGCTCCACGCATAACGTCCGGAGAGGCGGGCGGCGAGAACGGCGCGGTCGTAGCGGTCGCCCCCGTAGGCGGTGGTGAAGAAGTCGGCGAAGTAGCACCAGGTGGCGGCGAGGCCGGCGGCGAGCAGGAGATATCCGAGGAACTCGAGATGTCGCCAGGTCACCAGCGCGTCGAGCCCGAACGCGACCCGTATCGCGATCGCGCCGAGCGCGGTCGCGGCGATGCCGGAGAAGACGGCGTTGACGAGGAAGAACAGCGGCAGCAACGGGTCGTGCCAGCCCGGCTCCAGCGTGCCGGCGAACATCACCGCCGCCCCCGCCTGAAGCGACAGGACGAGGAGCAGCGCGAGCCCCGATTGCACGCGCTGCGCTTCCGCCCAGCGCGCCCAGTGCAGCGCCGATCCACGCCAGCCGAGCGCGGCGAGGCCGTAGAGCCTCGCTTTCCAGAGCGAAGGCGCGCGGTCGCGCAGCATCGCGAGATCGGGGATCAAGCCGACGTACCAGAGCGACAATGCGATCCCGAGAAACGACACGATCGCCATCGCGTCCCAGGCCAGCGGGCTGCGCCATTGCGGCCAGAGATCGAGCTGGTTCGGGTAGGGCATGTTCCAGTAGAAGAACCAGGGACGCCCGAGATGCAGGATCGGGTAGAGCGCCGCGGCGCCGGCGGCACACAGCGAGACGGTCTGGCCGATCCGGTTGATCCCGCCCCGCAGCGGCGAACCGAGAAGCAGCATCGCGGCGTTCAGCGCGAGACCGCCGCTCGCGATGCCGATCCACCAGTCGTAGCCGATGATGTCGAGCGCCCAGGTGACCGGGATGTTGTTTCCCCAGATCCCCGGTCCGATCCAGAGCAGCCAGCCGACCGAGCCCGCCAGCACCGCGAGCAGCAGCGCCGCCGGGCCGGCGAACAGCAGCCATCGCAGCGGGTGCGGATGACGGAGCGCGACGGCGGCGACGGTCCCGGAGGCTCGCGCGAGCTCGGCGCTTCCGGGATGGAGGTCACGGCGACCACCCGCCGCGGACGCGTCTCGATCGTCGGTCGCGGACAGGCCCGACATGGTCAGGATTTCTCCCCGCCCGGATCGGAAGGCGCGAGCGACGCGAGATAGGTCGTGTGCGGCCGCAGGCCGAGTTCGCCGAGCAGCGCGTAGTTCCGCGGATCACCCGTCAGCGTGCGGACCCTGCTCGACGTGTCCTCGAGGTCGCCGAACGTGATCGCGTTCGTCGGACAGCCCTGCTGGCAGGCGGTGCGGACGACGCCGTCCGCAATCGGCGTGTCGTCGCGGTCGCTCTCGATGCGGGCCTCCGCGATCCGCTGGATGCAGTAGTTGCACTTCTCCATCACCCCTCGGGCGCGGACCGTGACGTCCGGGTTCCGCGAGGCCTCGATCGAGGGTGCCATGCCGGCATTGTAGTCGAGATAGTTGAAGTGTCGGACCTTGTAGGGGCAGTAGCCGGAGCAGGCGCGTGTCCCGACGCAGCGATTGTAGACCATCAGGTTGACGCCCTCGTGGTCGTGCAGCGTCGCCTCCACCGGACAGCCGACCTCGCACGGGGCATCCTCGCAGTGCATGCACGGGACCGGCATGAAGTGTGTCGCCGGATCGGCGACGGGACCCTCGTAGTAGCGGTCGATCCGGAGCCAGTGCATCTCGCGGCCGATCGCCACCTGCTCCTCGCCGACCACCGGGATGTTGTTCTCGGACTGGCAGGCGACCACGCAGGCATTGCAGCCGATGCAGCTGTCGAGGTCGATCACCATGCCCCAGGATCGGCCGTCGGTCGGCAGCTTGCCGTAGAAGGTGGGCTGGATCGGCTGGTGCCCCTGGCCGACGGGCGTCGATCCGATCGCCTGGACGCGGACGAGGTCGCCGCCGCGGATCGCGCCGTGCTCCTGCGTCGTCGCGATCGTGGTCCGGCCGGTGCCGCGGCGGATCGTCGCGCCGTCGATCCGCATCGTGCCGTCACGTGGCAGGATCGCGTAGGCGTCGTAGCCCAGCCCGTCGCAGACCGCGCCGCCGGCGCTCCGCCCGTAGCCGAGCGTGAGCGAGACCGCATCGTCGGCGTGTCCGGGAAGGATCCAGACCGCGCCCTCGATCTCGCGACCGTTCGCGGCGACCACGACGTTGTCGCCGATCGACCATCCCTCGCGTGCGGCGAAGCCGGGTCCGACGGTCACCACGTTCCGCCAGGTGATCTTGGTGAGCGGGCGCGGAAGCTCCTGGAGCCAGCCGTTGTTGGCGACCGAGCCGTCCCAGACCGAGGCGTCCGGCTGGACGAGTAGCGTGACCCCGGACCCGGCCGAGGAGGCGGCGGGAGCGGGCGACGCCGGTTGCGGAGAGGTCGAGCTGGGTGAGGGGACCATCCCGGGAAACGCGGACTTCGCGACGAACCCGTCGAGCAGGCATTGCTGCCAGGCGTCGTCGTCGAGGGCCCAGGTCTCGCGGAGCGGCTTCTCGCCGTCCGGCGCCGGAGCGGCCGGAGCGGCGAACATCGCCAGGATCTCGCTCTCGCTCCTCGTGCCGTAGAGCGGCGCGATCGTCGGCTGCATCAGGCTGGCGGTTCCGTCGAACGCGCGCGCATCGCCCCATTGCTCCAGCGGGTGGGAGAGCGGCAGATGCCAGTCCGACCGCGCGCCGGTCTCGTCCTCGTGGAGCCCGGCGTGGATCTTGAGCGGCACGCGCCGGAAGGCGTCCGTGAAGCCGAGCGAGGCCGGCGTGTCATAGGCGGGATTGGCGCCGAGCACGAGCACGGACGAGACGCGTCCCGCCCCGATGTCGTCGACCAGGGATGCGATCGAGGCGGCCTCGGGGAGGACCGCCTCCGTGTAGAGGACGCTCCGTCCGGCCGCGCCACTCGCGGCGTTCATCCTGTGGACGGCGGCGAGCAACGGAGGTGCCGCCGCCGCTCCCGCGACCACCACCCCGGCGCTCCCGGCCGCGTGCAGCGCCGCGCCCGCCCGTCTCGTCCAGTCGGCGACCGGTGCCCCGTCCGGGACCGCGCCGCCGGATGCCGCGCTCGCCAGGGCGGCGACCAGGGCCGGCATCGCCGAGGCGGGCACGGTCGCCGGAAAGTCGGCCTTGGCGCTGGTCAGCGACGGCGCGGCGCCCGCGGCGTGCAGGGCGAGCAGCGTCCCGCGTGCTGCCGCCCCGCGTCGCGCCGCTGCCCATCGCTCGGCCGTGCCGACCTGGTGGGGTCCGAAATCGAGGAGATCGCCGTCGAGTGCGACCACCACGCGCGCCTCCGACAAGCGGGTGCGCGTCTCGAGGCGACGTCCGAACGCTGCCTCGGTCCCGCGATAGGTCGCGAGGCGCCCCGACGGGACATGCATGTGCCAGCGCATGCCCGGCAGCGCCGTTCGGAGGGCCGAGATCTGGCGAAGCAGGGTCGGCGAGGTGATCGGGCCGGTGACGAGCCGGAACCCCTCGCCATGCGTCGCCTGAAGTCCGGCAACGATCCCGACGAGCGCGGCCTGGAAGTCGGGCCAGCCGGTTTCGCGTCCGAACTGGCGGACCGATTGCGACCGGTCGGGGTCGTAGAAGCCGAGCACCGCGCTCTGACCGAAGATGTCGGTGCCGCCGCGGCTCCAGGGATGCGCGGGATTGCCCTCGATCTTGATCGGCCGGCCGTTCCTGGTGGTGACGTTCACGCCGTTCGCGAACCCGTCGACGAGGACCGCGGACGAGAACACGACGGGCGCCGACGGGATCGCCGACAGCGGCTGGCGCACGAAGGGCACGAGCAGTCCGTGCCGGTCAACCGATCCGTCATCCGCCGAGGCGCGCCGGCCGCCCGCCGCGGCGAAGGCGAGCGACGCCGCGAGCGAGGCGAGGAACCGCCGACGTCCGGCGAGGCCGCCGCGGGACATGCCGGGATCGGCGGCGAGGGCCGGGAACTCGTGGGCGAGCAGGTCGGCGAACGCGGCGGTTCCGGCGAGCTCGTCGAGCGAACGCCAGATCGCGCGCGGGTCGGAGGGCCGGGGAGAGATCACGTCGGTCATCGATGGCAGATCGAGCAGTCGGTCAGTCTTGGACCACCGTGGATCCGGTAATCGGCCACGAGACGCCGGCCGACCTCGTCCTGGTTCGCAGGCGGGGTCCAGGCCATGTTCCAGATCTCCGGTCGGGGGCGCACGAAGGACTGCGGGTGGCGGTGGCAGGAGATGCAGAACGACATCGTGAAGTTCTGCGCCTGCCAGGTGAGCTGCATCCGTGCGACGTTGCCGTGGCACGACGAGCAGCCGATCCCCTTGGCGATGTGGATCGAATGATTGAAGTAGACGTAGTCGGGCAGCCGGTTCACCCGGTGCCAATGGAGCGGCCTGTTCTCGACGAGGCTTTCCCGGACCGGCGCCAGCATCGGCGCCGCGGTCCAGATCTGCGAGTGGCAGGTCATGCAGGTCCAGGTCGGCGGAATCCCGGCGCTCGCCTGCTGCTCGACCTCGGTGTGGCAGTAGCGGCAGTCGATTCCGAGCTCGGCCACGTGGTGCTTGTGGCTGAACGGCACCGGCTGCTGCACGACATCGCCGACACCGGTCATGAACGTCGAGTTCGGCACCGCGCCGATCAGGATCACGACGGCCAGCAGCGTCGCGAGACCCGTGAAGATGCCGAGCCGCAGGACCGCGTCGGCGAAGGGCGAGAAAAGCTGCCGCACCGCCGGAGTATCCCTCGCTCCGAGCGAGGGAGGCGCGCGCCTGGATTATTGATCCATGTTAAGATCCGCTCCGGCGCGGCGTAGGAGGAGGCCACATGGAGCTCGGCAGCCCCTCGCTCGGCGGACCGGTGGATGAGGGTCTGTTCGCGAGATCGATGGCCGGCTCGACGAGGAGCCGATGGCGACGTCGCGAAGACCTGCTCCGAGAGGGCCAGCCCATCGAGCATGTCCATCTCCTGCAGGTCGGCTTCGTCTCGCGTTATCGTGTTCTCCCCGACGGACGGCGGCAGGTGTTGCCGTTCGCCGTTCGGGGAGACCTGATCGGGTTCCCGTGCTTCGCGGCCGGGCGCGCCACCGCGACGTCCTGCGGCCTGACCGACGTCGTCGCCCTTTCGGTGCCCGTCGAAAGCTTCGTCGCGGCATTGGAGACCGATCCCGGGTTCGCCACCGCCGTGGCGCGGCGTGCGGCGCGCGACCTGATGATCGCCGCCGAGCGGATCGTGGCGCTCGGCCGTCGGACGGCTGACGAGCGCGTCGCCTATTTCGCCTTGGAACTCCACACGTCGCTGCGGAGCGCCAGGCTGGCGGACGATCACGATTTCGCATTTCCGCTGACGCAGGAGCTGATCGCCGACGCGACCGGACTGAGCACGCCGCACGTCAACCGGGTCCTCGCCGCTCTGCGCAGGCGTGGTCTGCTCGCGATCGAGGGAGGGCGGGTTCGGCTGCTCGATCCGAGGCGGCTTGCCCTCTTGGCGAGCGTCGACCAGCGTCCGAGAGGACCCGCGGCACGCGACGAGGCGGCGTGAGGGACGTCGTCCTCTTCGCTGGCGCGGTCGCGCTGGGATGCGGGATCGGCATCGTGTCGGACCGCGATCCCACCCTGCTCGGGCCGCTCGATCCCTATGGCTTCTCGCCCGCCATCTACGTGGTGCTCGTCGGGAGCGCGCTGCTCTATGCCAGGGGCGCGCGGCGCGGACCACCGCCGTCGCGCACGGCGTCGGTGCTGTTCGGCACCGGCCTGCTGCTGTTCTGGACGGTGCTGCAGACGCGGTTCAACTATCTCGCGCAGCATATGTTCGCGCTGACCCGGGTCACGCACCTGGTGACCCACCACCTGGCGCCGTTCTGCCTGGCACTCGCGTGGCCGTGGCCGGTGATCGCGCGCGGGATCCCGGGTGCCCTCGACCGATCGCTCCGGACGGACGTCGGCGCGCGTGTCGCCGGGGTCGCCCGGGCGGCGATGGAGGTCGTACAGGGCCCGATCGTCGCCGCAAGCCTGTTCGTCGGCCTGATCGCGCTCTGGCTCGTGCCGCCGGTGCAGTTCCGGGCGATGCTCGA
This sequence comes from uncultured Acetobacteraceae bacterium, assembly GCA_964249405.1. GTDB lineage: Bacteria > Pseudomonadota > Alphaproteobacteria > Acetobacterales > Acetobacteraceae > CAXTPV01. The sequence goes on from CAXUBX010000029.1 coordinate 34,357, forward strand.
CCCGGACCTGTTCGCTGCGATGAACTGGAGCATGGCGCTCGATGGCGTCCTGTTCTGGTCGATGATCCTCGGGCCAGGGGACCGGCGCCCGTCGCTTCCCGTTCGGTTGCTCGTGACCTTCGGCGTGCAGATCCCGCAGGTGATGATCGGCGCCTATGTCGCGAACACCGGCGTCGATCTCTACCCGTCCTACTCTCTCTGCGGCCGCCTGTTTCCGGCGGTCGGTCCGATGCTCGACCAGGAGGTCGGCGGCTTCGTGGTGTGGTATGTGGCAGGAATGATGAGCGCCGCGACAGTGCTGATCCTGCTCGCGCGGATGCGTGCCGCCGAAAGAACGGCTACCAGGACGGAAACGGTGGGGTTGGTTCAGGCCGGTTCGCGGCCGTGATCCCTCGCACCATTCGGAGAGCGGGCGATCGCCGGGGTTGCCTCGGGAAGTGGACCCATGCTGTGACGCACCATCACCTTGGCGAAGTTGACGGAAGGGCCAGATGCCGCTCGGAAGCGGTCGATCTCCCTCGGTCGGCATCA
>CAXUBX010000030.1:0-22052 GCA_964249405.1 uncultured Acetobacteraceae bacterium
GGGGAGCTCCGCGTAGAGGCGCTGCGCCGCTTCGGGCACCCGCCGACCGCCTCGCAGCGCGAGGCGCTGGCCGCGATCGACGCCGACCTTGCGGCGCCGCGCCGGATGCTGCGGCTGCTGCAGGGCGACGTGGGCTCGGGCAAGACGCTGGTGGCGCTGCTGGCGATGCTGCGCGCGGTGGAGGCGGGCGCGCAGGCGGCGCTGATGGCGCCGACCGAGGTCCTGGCGAACCAGCATGGGGCGACGCTCGCGCGGATCGCGCCGGTCGCGGTCGGCCTGCTCACCGGATCGACGAAGGCGCGGGCGCGGCGGACGCTGCTCGCGGGGCTCGCCGACGGGTCGCTGCCGCTGGTGGTGGGCACGCATGCGCTGTTCAGCCCGGATGTCGGGTTCCGGGATCTCGGGCTCGCGGTGATCGACGAGCAGCACCGGTTCGGGGTCGGGCAGCGCCTGCTGCTCGGGACCAAGGGGGAGCGCACCGACGTGCTGGTGATGAGCGCGACCCCGATCCCGCGCTCGCTGCTGCTCGCGCGGTGGGGGGAGATGGCGGTGTCGCGGATCACCGGCAAGCCGGCGGGGCGACGGCCGATCCGGACCACGACGCATCCGATGTCGCGGCTCGACGAAGTGATGGACGCGGTGGGGCGGGCGATCGGGCACGGCACGCGGGTGTTCTGGGTGTGCCCGCTGGTCTCCGAGAGCGAGAGCGTGGACGTGGCGGCGGCGGAGGCGCGGTTCGCGACGCTCGCGGCCCGGTTCGGCGCGGCGGCGGTCGGGCTCGCGCACGGGCGGCAGCCGGGCGCGGTGCGCGACGCGGCGCTGGCGTCGTTCGCGGTCGGCCGGACGCTCGTGCTGGTCGCGACCACGGTGATCGAGGTCGGCGTCGACGTCCCGGCGGCGAGCGTGATGGTGGTGGAGGGCGCGGAGCGGTTCGGGCTCGCGCAGCTGCACCAGATCCGCGGACGGGTCGGTCGCGGGGAGGCGCAGTCCTACTGCCTGCTGCTCCACGACGACGGGCTCACCGAGACCGCGCGTTCGCGGCTCGCGACGCTGCGCCGGACCGAGGACGGTTTCGCGATCGCGGACGAGGATTTCCGACTGCGCGGCGCCGGCGATGCGCTCGGATCACGGCAGTCGGGGATGCCCGGGGCGCGGCTCGGCGTGGGCGGGGTCGAGCAGGAGCGGCTGCTGCACATCGCGCGGCGCGACGCCGACGCGCTGCTGTCGCGGGATCCGGGTCTCGCCTCGCCGCGCGGGGCGGCGGTGCGGTCGCTGCTCCGCCTGTTCGGTCAGGCGGAGGGCGAGCGAAGGCTGGAGGCGGGATGACGGGCGGGGACGGAGCCGCCTCGGACGGGCGTCGTTATCCGGCGCATCCGACCGTGGGGGTCGGCGTGGTGCTGTTCCGCGGCGACGCGGTGCTGATGGTGCGGCGCGCGCGACCGCCGCTGCTCGGCGCCTGGTCGTTCCCGGGCGGCGGCCAGGAGCTCGGCGAGACGGTCGACGAGGCCGGGCGGCGGGAACTCCTCGAGGAGACCGGGATGACGGCCGCCTCGCTGGTGCTGGCGGGCCATGTCGACGCGGTGCACCGCGACCGGGACGGCCGCGTCCTGTTCCACTACACCATCCTGGATCTCACGGGCTGGGCGGCCGACGGACGCGAGCCGGTGGCGGCGGGCGACGTCTCGGCGGCGCGGTTCGTGCGGTTCGAGGCGCTGGCGACGCTCGGCGTGGACGCGGCGCACCGGCAGATGGTCGAGCGGGCGCGCGCCGCCGTCGGGCCGGTCAGCTCCGGCGGCGACGGGTCGGCGCCGTCGAGCGGGGACGGAAGCTGATCGCCAGTCCGGCGAACACGATGCCGATCATCGCGGGCGGCACCCAGCACGGGCGCGTCAGCACGGGGGCCACCACGCCGGACCACACCGCGTCCGCGCCGTGGCGCAAGGCCAGGTCCCGCGCGTCGGCCAGCAGGCGCGGATCGACGCCGAGCAGGGCCTGGCCGAGCGGCAGATCCGGCGGCAGGAGGCTGGCGAGCGCGAAGGCGGCGACGAACGCCGCGGCGGCGATGACGGCGAGGATGCGGGACGCGATCATCGGAACAGCACGTCGCCCTTGCGGCTGGCGTAGAGGGAGGCAACCCACGGGCCATAGCCGTTGTAGATCTCGGTCGGCACCTGCTCGTTCGAGCCGAGCAGGATCTCGCGGGCCTGGCTGTGGGCGGGATTGGGGACCGCGGGGTTCACGTTGGCCCAGAACCCGTAATAGTCGGGATTGAGCTGGCTCCAGAAGGTCGAAGGCTGGTCTGACACGAAGTCGATCGTAACGATCGACTTGGCGGACTTGAAGCCGTATTTCCAGGGCACCAAAAGGCGGATCGGCGCGCCGTCCTGCTTCGGCAGGTCGCCGCCGTACATGCCGGTCGCCATGAAGGCGAGATCGTTCGACGCCTCGTCGATCGCCAGACCCTCGGTGTAGGGCCAGGGGAAGATCGGCACCGAGGTGCCGGGCATGTTGTCGGGCTGCAGGGCGGAGGTGAAGGCGACGTATTTCGCCGACGAGAGCGGCTCGGCGAGGGCGACCAGCCTGGCCAGCGGGAAGCCGGTCCAGGGCACCGTCATCGCCCAGCCCTCGACGCAGCGGTGGCGGAGCACGCGCTGCTCGAGCGGCATCAGCCTGAGGAGGTCGGCGAGCGCCAGCGTGCGCGGCTTGGCGACGAGCCCCTTGATGGTGACGGTCCAGGGCGAGATGCGGAGCTTGGCCGCCGCCGCCACCACGTCCTTGTCCTCGCTGAACTCGTAGAAATTGTTGTAGCCGGTGGCGGCCGCCTCGGGCGTGATCGCGCGGCCGGCAGGGTAGCGCGGGTCCATCGGCGGCAAGGCGGGGGGCGACGAGGGCGCGGCGCGTGCCCCGGCGGCGATCAGGCCCGCGCCCGCGCCGGCGGCGAGCAGGAGGCCGCGGCGGGTCGGACGGCCGGTCCGGCGGTAGACCGGTTCGGGCGTGACGGCGCTCTCGGCGATTTCGTGGCCCTGGCGGTGCTGGATGAGCATGGGACGCAGATGGGTCGCCGGCTCAGAATTTGAACGACAGGGCGACGGAGCCGAAATTGAACAGGCCGCTCCGGGCGCCGACGAACTCCTGGGTCTGCCAGGTCTGCGAGTAGGACAGGCGCACGCCGCGCAGGATCACGGCGGCGCCGGCCTCGAACTCGCCGACGTCCCAGATCTTGTCGGCGTGGCGGGTGCCGCTCTCGAAGGTGCTGCCCTGGATCGTCTCGTCGAAGGCGACCGCCTGGCCGTCGACGCCGCCGAACACGTACCAGGCGATCGGCCGGACCCGCACGTAGGCGTCGAGCCCGCTCATGCCGGGCTCGATCCGGGGAACGCCGTAGTCCGACGTCAGGCCCTGGCCGATGCGGACCTGGCCGCCGAGCAGCACCTCGTCGCGGAGCGCGCCGGCGACCGCGTAGGCCTGCGGGAGGACGTCGGCATCGATGCCGTACAGGCTGGCCACGGGCAGACGCCAGATGCGGCCGGCCTCGATCTGGAACACCGGCGAGTTCGGGAGCTGGTAGTCCCAGCCCTTGTTCCCAGTGTCGCCGATGATGTTGTGGAACCCGTTCTGGACCTCCTCGCCCTGCGCGTCGGGGCCGAGCACGCCGAAACCGGCGCCGACGAAGGAGCGGCTGGTGTCCTTGTCGGTGAGCAGGTCGAAGCTGAGCAGGAGGTCGGCGGCGTAGGGACGGTCGTCCGGGTCGGGCGGGCTGATCTGGGTGTCGTGTGGGGTGAAGATCGACTGGTCGAGGCCGATCGAGACGCGCTCGACGCCGTCGCCCCAGATCATGTGGCCGAGATCCTGGAACGGCCTGGCGACGCCGTAGTCGTCGGTCGCCGAGGTCCAGGCGACGTGCAGGCCGCTCGTGTAGTACTGGTCGGAGGTGCCCTGGAGCGTGGAGACCGCGTCGTTCTCCACCTGGATCGTGATGATGTTGTTGGGATCCTCGGGTGGGAGGGCGCGTGCCGGCCCGATCGAGAGCGCGCCGAGGATCGCCACGGGAGGAGCGGCCCTGAGGAGGAGGTTCGCGCGCGTTGTGTATCGACCCGTCATGCCACCCGGCTCTCGGTTGCGGATCGTTCCTCATAGGCGGACGGCGCCGTGCTTCATAGGGCGCGCGGCCGACGGCTTGGCATCGCCGCGAAATTGTCGCATCTTCGTCTCGGGCCTGTGCTAAAAGCATCGCTCCGGACCCGACCATGGGTACTGTTCGGCCTCGACCTTCAGGATAGATCACTTTGAGAAATACCCGCTCCGACCGCAGCCGTTCTCCTCGCCGCGGCGGCTTCGACGACGACTTCGTTCCCTCGTTCGGCGACCGGCCGCGTCCCGGCGGCGGCGGTGGCGGCGGCTTCACCGGCGGCCCTCCCCGCTCCCAGGTGATCGCGTCGGGCCCCGATGTCGATGCGGTTGTGAAGTGGTTCAATCCGGACAAGGGGTTCGGGTTCGTCGAACTGGCGGACGGCACCGGCGACGTGTTCCTCCATGCGAACGCGCTGTCGGCGTCCGGTCACGAGACGGTCAACCAGGGCGCGACGCTCAAGGTGAAGATCGGCCAGGGGCCCAAGGGCCGTCAGGTCGCCGAGGTGGTCTCGGTCGACGAGAGCACGGCCAAGCCGATGGCACGCGGCCCGCGTCCCGGCGGCAGCGCCATGGGCGCGCCCTCGGCGGGCGGCTTCCGCTCGGCCGGCGGCGGTCGGCGGATGCCCGACATGAGCAGCGCCGAGGAGATGGTCGGGACCGTGAAGTGGTACAACGCCACCAAGGGGTTCGGCTTCATCACCCCGCAGAACGGCGGCAAGGACATCTTCGTGCACGCGTCCGCCCTGGAGCGGTCCGGCCTGACCAACCTCGCCGAGGGCCAGACCGCCCGCGTGCAGGTCGTGCAGGGGATGAAGGGTCCAGAGGCGGCGTCCGTCAGCGTCGACTGACCGACGGTCCTTCTCGCGATCGCGGAACGAGGGCGGCGCCGCAGGGTGGCCGCCCTTTTCGTGTCCGGCCTTCTCGTGTCCGGCCGGTGCCTCAGGCCCGCCTGACCAGCATGGCCTGGGTGGTGGGGAACTCGATCACGCGCTCGACCTTGTCGGCGAGGAACCGGTCGAAGGCGCGTCTGACGCCCGGAATGATCGAGTAGTCGTGGGTGAGGATGATGCCGCCCGGCAGCATGCGCGGATAGAAGAATGCGAGCCCGTCGAAGGTGCTGTCCTCGAGGTCGACGTCGAGATGGACGAAGGCGAAACGGCACGAGGCGGCCCGCGAGGTGGAACTCGGGAACACGCCCGGATGCAGGTGGACGCCGGCGAACGACTTGACGGCGTCGCGCACCGCCTCCAGCCGTGAACGGAAATGACCGGTCCTGAACACGCGCCGCTCGTCGCTGCTGGGCCGGGGCAGGCCGTCGAACGTGTCGAACAGGTGGAGATCCCGCCTTCCCTTCGCCTCGCAGAGCAGGCGGGCGGACGCCCCTTCGTAGACGCCGAATTCGGCGAAGTCGGCATCGAACGCGCTCTGCGCGTGCGCGACCGAGTGGAGGATGAAGGCCTCGTCCGAGCTGAACAGCGGTTCGGAACCGATGCGGGCGCGCTTGATCGCGGAAATCGTGAGCGGAGATTTATGGCCGGCGAGAAGACCCATCTGCAGCCGGTTCTGCGTTCCCATCGCGACGCGCCGCGCAATCCGGCTCCTCGCCATCATGCCGCGCATTCGCTCGTTCCTCATCCACATTACGTACGGGTCCTTGCTCGGGGTTCGACGGTCAACGACCGGGGTCGCGATCAGGCGGCGGAATGGTGTGGATTGTGATCGGCAGACGGCGATGCCGCGCGGATCCGCAGGTCCTGGTCGCGGACCAGCCAGTAGACGATGCCGAGTGCCAGGATCGCGCCGGCGGTCGCCAGGGTCTCGCCGATGTCGAATTCCTTGATGTCCAGCACGATCAGCCGGCGAACGGTGGCCAGCATGCCGACCAGGATGATCGACCGCACCCGGACGACGCTCTTCTCGGACCCGGTGACCAGGAGGAACGACCGGCGGAACTCGAGCGCGATCAGCACGGTGAAGAACATGCCGAACAGGTCGCGGAACACGTCGGGATCGGCGGGATCGAGCTTGCCGCCGAGGAGGAGATGAACGACCTGCACCACCAGGTGCCAGGTCGCGAACGCGACGACGAGCATGATCAGCGTCGCCATCACGACCATGACGGCGTGCTCGAACAGCTCGTAGACCGAAGTGCCGAGGAAGGCCTTGACCTTGGGCCTCACGCGGCCTCGCCGGCCATGGTGATCCCCGGCAAGGCCGCCGGCTGTCTCGCCACGATGGCGGCGACGCCGATCGAACCGGCCACCACGAACAGCTCGATCGCGTGCCCGAGCCCGGCCGCGCGACCGGTCCACGGCACGACGTAGCCGGCGATCCCCTGGCCGAGAGAGGCGAGCGCGTAGGCCAGTCCCATGCCGAACGAGCGCGTGTCCGACGGGAAACGAAGCGCCAGGTAGTGCGGCACGAGGGCGAAGATCGCGTTGCCGAAAGCCCCCATGACGAAGGCGGACGGCAGGAGGAGGGCGGGTCGGGACGATGTCACGAACGGAATGATGTCGAGGATCGCGACGAGAAGATAGATGGAGATCGTTGCGCGGTCGCCGATCCGGGACGCCAGCGCGCCGCAGCATGGCTTGCCGAGGATGGAGCCCACCGAGTAGGCGGCGACCGCCGCGAACACGCCGCCCGGCGTGAAGTGGTGCACGGTCTTCAGCAGCGTCGGATAGAAGCTGTAGATGGCGGCGTTCTGGAACTGCAGGACGAGCATCAGGACGCAGGCCTGGAGGGCGGCGACGTCGAGGCGGAACCGGACCCGCGGCTCCGTGCGGGTGCGGCGCGTCCGCTGCATCGCGAGCCAGACCGGGCTTTCGGCGATGCCGATCCGGATGAAGATCGCGAGCAGCGCCGGGGCGATGCCGACGAGGAACAGGGCGCGCCAGCCGAAGCGGGGCAGGAGCAGGGCCTGCGCGCCGGCGGCGGCGAAGAAGCCGAACTCGTAGCCGGCCATCATCAGGGACGAGGCGAGCTGCCGCGCCCGGGGCGGCACGGTCTCCATCAGCAGGGCGGCCGAGGCCGTCCACTCGCCTCCGAAGCCGATCCCGAACAGGAGCTGGATGACCAGCAGCGCGGTGTAGCTCCAGGCCAGCCCGGACAGGCCGGAGAACACGGCGAACCAGATCACGCCGAGCATGAAGGTGAGCTTCCGGCCGTAGCGGTCGGCCAGCCAGCCCCACGAGGTGTTGCCCACCATCCGGCCCAGGCTCTGGAGGGTGATCACGAGACCCATCGCGGTGAGCGAGACGCCGAAATGCCGGCCGATCTCCGGCAGCGCCAGGATCAGGATCACCTGGTCGAACGCGTCGAGGAACCAGCCGAGAAACGCCGCGAACACCACGCGCCAGTGCGGGGCGAGAAGAGCGAGACGGTTCCCGTCCGCTCCGGTCGCGGCGCGCGAGCCATCCATGCGAGCGATCTCCGGCCTGTCCCGCCAGCCGGGACGTGGGCGGATCGCGCCGCCCGGCGCGAGAGTTCCGGGTCCGATCCGTTCACGTCGTGCGGGGCGGCCGATCGGAGGGCGCGAGGCATCACGGGTTCGTGAACTGGCGAGTTTCGAAACAGGACCGAACTGTCGATCGCATCACAACGGACGCTCCGCCCGCGTGCCATCGACGGCTGCCGTGTTCCCCTCGCCTTCCCCGGCCCTTCTCTCGCTCCTGCAGGAGATCGGCGAGCTCAAGCGCGTCCGGTCGGCGGCCCGCGAGGGCTCGATCGCGACCCGGCTGTTCCTCGCGTCATGGGCGAGGCTCGCCGCCGGCGACGAGGTGTTCGCCTCGATGCGGGTCGATCTCGCGAGCTCGCTCGTGGCGTCCCGGCTCGGCGATCTCGACGCCGCGACGCTGGCGATGGCGGGGCTGCCGCCGGAGGCGATCCGGACGGTGCGTCGCCGCGCCTTCGACGCGGTCGGCGGGCCGCTCGACCCCGGGTTCCGCGACGTGGTTTCGGGCAGCCTCGACGCGCCGTCCCCCGCCGGCGACGCGTCCCGCGCGCCCGAGTTCGCAAGACGGCTCGCAGCCCAGCCGCGGGCCGGCGTCACCTGTCCCGGCCGCCCGCGCCTGGTGCTGGAGCCGCCGGAGAGCCACGCCGAGCATTGCCACGCCGTCGCCTGCTTCGGGGCGCTGCTCGCGCCGGTCTACGGCGCGGCCCCCGCGACCGTCTGGCTCGCCTCGCTCTCGCACCATCTGCACAACGCGACGCTTCCGGACAGCGGCTTCGCCGGCGAGAGCCTGCTCGGCGAGCACCTCGCCCCGCTGGTCGGGCGGGCGACGGAGGACGCGCTTTCGGAACTGCCGGCGCCGCTCGCCCGGACCGTGCGGGAGGCGCGGACCATCCTCGCCGACGCCGAGACCCCGGAAGGGCGCGCGTTCCACGCCGCCGACACGCTGGACCGCGTCTGGCAGATCGCCCAGCACCTCCGTCCGGGGACGGTGACGATGCGGCACGTGCTGGACGACATGGCGCTGGTCCACGAAGGGCCGGTGAAGCGCTTCCAGGACCGCGTGCTGGCCGATGCCGGTCTGCTGCAGTGACCCCGCTCCGCTGTCCGCTGAGCGGTGCCGCGCTCCGGCCGGACAGTCCGCACTCGCTCGGCGGCGGCGGGACGCGGTGGCCGGTGATCGACGGCATCCCGTTCCTCCGTGCCGGCCGCGAGGCGCTGGCCCGCGAGGCGCTGTCCTGCCTCGACCGGGGCGAGGCCGACCGCGCGCTGGCGCTGCTGCTCGGCGACCAGGACGACTGGTGGCGCGGCGCGGCGCCGGACCGCGACGCCGTGGGCGATCTCGTCAGGCGCGCGTCGTCGCTCTCTCTCCGGGAGGCGATGGACCGGCTCGGCTGGGGTCCGGTCGGTCTCTATTTCGCGCATCGCTGGAGCGATCCGACCTTCGTGGCCGGCCTGGCGCTGGTGGAAGCGCACTGGAACGCGCCGCGTCGCGCGTTCGAGCTCGCCTGCGGGATCGGCCACCATCTGCGCGAGCTCGGGCGGCGCGGCGTCGCGGTGACCGGCGGCGACGTGGTGTTCGCCAAGCTCTGGATCGCCCGCCATTTCGTGGCACAAGACGCCGAGCTCGTCTGCTTCGACGCGGCGCATCCCTGGCCGGTCGAGGGAAGGCGGTTCGACCTCGCCCTCTGCCACGACGCGTTCTATTTTCTCGAGCCGAAACACGTGATCGCGGACCGCCTGCGTCGGGCCGCCGGCGACGGCGGGATGCTCGCGATCGGCCACGTGCACAACCGCGACTGGCCCAACCTGTCCGCGGGATCGGCGATGACGAGCGACGAGGTCGCCGCGCTGTTTCCGGACGCCGTGGTCTACGACGATGCCGAGCTCACGACCGCCGCGATCGAGGCGCGCGTGCCGCACGCGGCACCCGCCGACCGGCGGCGGGGCGCGGAAGCGTTCTCGCTGGTGGTCGCTCCTCCTGCCGCCCGGACCGCCGCGCGGGCGATCGAGGGTTTCCTCGTGCTGCCGCCACGCGGGGCCGCGCTCCGGCGGAACCCGCTCTACGGGGACGGCGGCGACCGGCGTTTCCCGTCGGCGCGCTACGCCCGCGAATACGGGGACCGCGCGACGTACCGGACGAGCAGCGACTGCCCGGCGGTCGCGACCGCGGACGACGACACCGCCGAGTGGGCACGCCGGCGCGAGCTCGTCGACCTGCCGGATCGCTGGTGATGACGGCGCCGTTCCGCTGGGGCATCGCCGGCTTCGGCTGGGTCGCGGAGGCGTTCGCGCTCCCGGCGATCGAAGCCGCCGGACACCGGCCCGTCGCGGTCGCCGATCCCGACGGGGGGGCGCGGGACCGCGCCGCCGCGCTCGGGCTCGGCGCCCATGCCGGGATCGAGGCGATGATCGCGGGGGGATCGATCGACGCGGTCTATGTCGCGGCACCGAACGATCGCCACCGGCCGCTGGTCGAGGCGGCGGCGCGGGCCGGGCTGCCGATCCTCTGCGAGAAGCCGATCGCGGCGAGCGTCGCGGAGGCCGAGGCGATCGCCGCGGCGGTGCGCCGGCACGGCGTGTTCTTTCGGACCGCGTTCGACCAGCGTCACCATCCGGCGCATGTCGCGATCCGGGACGCGATCGCGGCGGGCAGGGTCGGCCGGGTCGTCGCCATCCGCATCGTCTATGCCTGCTGGCTCGGTCCGGACTGGACGCCCGCGACGCGGGCGCCGTCCGAGAACTGGCGGGCCGATCCGGCACGCGCCGGCGGCGGCGCGCTGATCGACCTCGCCCCGCACGGGATCGACCTGGCGTCGTTCCTCACCGGGGAGGACGTGGCGGCCGTGCAGGCGCTGCTGCAGCGCCGGGTGCACGACTACGCGGTCGACGACGGCGCAGTGGCGATCGCGACGACCGCCAGCGGCGTGCTCGCGACGCTTCACGTCGCCTACAACCACCCCGAGCACCTGCCGCGCCGGCGGCTCGAGATCGTCGGCACCGACGGCATGATCACGGCGATCGACACGATGGGGCAGGAACCGGGCGGTTCCGTGACGATCAGCGACGCGGCGGCGGACGGCGGCGCCGAAACGATCCGCTTCGATGCGGACGCCTCGCCGTTCACCCGCCAGCTCGCGGCGTTCGCGGCCGCGCTCGAGCGCCGCGAGCCGTTCGACGCCGGCCTCGCGCGCGATCTCGCGCATTTCCGCCTGCTCGCCTCGGCCTCGGAGGATCGGACGTGGCGCTGAGCTATTTCGCGTGCGCGAACTGCGGCCACTGGCAGCGCTACTTCGCGACGCCGCCGGACTGCCCGGTCTGCACCGACACCAGGAACGACCTTCCGGAGGAGGGCTGGGATTTCTGGCCCGAGGCGAAGGTGGCCGGCTTTCTCGACGGATCCTGGCGGCATCTCGGGCGCGACGTGGTCGCGTTCTCGACCGCGCCGCGTTTCGGCCTGAACGGCACGGGCTGGCTGCTGCTGCACGAGCAGGGCAACGTCGCCTTCGAGGCCGCGCCGTACTACACCCCCGCGATGATCGAGGAGATCCGGCGGCTCGGCGGGATCCGCATCCTGGCCGCGAGCCACGTGCACGGCTACGGGGCGCTGTGGCAGCTGCAGCAGGAGTTCGCGCCCGAGGTGCTCGCGATCCAGCGCGACGACCTCCGGATGACCAAGGCGTTCCGGGTGACCTGGCCCTACGATCTCGCGCTCGACCTGCCGTCGGGCCAGCGCCTGATCCATGTCGGCGGGCACTACGAGGGCCAGGCCGTGCTGCACGACCCGGCGCGACGCATGCTGTTCTGCGGCGACGCCTTCAAGATCGATCAGGACCGGGCCGGCAGGAACCTCGCGGTGTCCTCGCACAAGGCGTTCCACAAGGAGATCCCGCTGACCACCGGCGAGCTCGCGCGCTACCGCGAGGTGATCGCATCGCTCGATTTCGACACCGTCTGCACGCCCTTCGAATACGCCCCGGGGATCGACACCGCGGTCGCGACCGCGGTGCTCGACGACGGGCTGCGGGGACCGCCCGGCGTGCGGCATATCCCGGTCGACGAGCTGGCGCGCCGGACCCGGCAGCGATGACGTACGCCGACATCGCCCGGCAGTTCCGCGACGCCCTGCCGGCGGACGGCGTCTCGGTTCTCCGGATCGGGGGGCTGGACCGGACCTCGGTCCCGGTCACCCAGGCGAACCTGACCGCGCCGGGCAAGACGGTCACCACCGGCCACGGCTACGGCTCGACCGCGGAGGAGGCCGACGTCGGCGCGCTCGGCGAGCTCTGCGAGGAGGTCCTGTGCGGCGCCCACGTGGCGCGCGCGTCCAGGATCGTCTCGTCCCATTCGGAACTGGTCCGCATGCGCGGCGCCGATGTCGCGATCGATCCGCTGACGCTCTGCCTGCCGGCCGGGTCGGCCTACGACGGGGACCGCGCGATCAGCTGGATGCAGGGCCGGCGCTGGCCGGGCGGCGAGCCGGTCCTGATCCCGGCCGACTGGGTGGCCGCCCACGCCTACCAGCTCGACCGTGCGCCCGATCTCGTGACGCCGATCACCAACGGGCTCGGCGCCGGGCTCGATCTCGAGCACGCGATCGCGCACGGCGTGATGGAGCTGCTGCAGCGCGACGGCAACGTGGTCGGCTATCGCGCGCTCGACCAGGGCGTCGTGGTCGGGCTCGATGCGGTCGAGGACGCCGGCGTGCGGGCGCTGGTCGAGCGCCTGCGCGGGCTCGGGATCGAGGTCACGGTCAAGCTCGCCTCGACCGAGTTCGGGATCGCCAACCTCTACGTGGTGGGCGACGACCGGGGATCGCCGGAGACGGCGCTGCAGGTGACGGCGTGCGGCGAGGCGGCGCATCCCGACCGCGAGCGGGCGCTCCGCAAGGCGCTGCTCGAGTTCTGCGGCTCGCGGGCCCGGAAGGCGGCGACGCACGGCGCGATCGGGGACGTGCGCCGGGTCATGGGGGACGCGCACGTGGACGCGCAGATCGCGGCGGCCCGGCCCGACGAGGAGGAGCCGCGCGCGCTCGCCGCGATGATCGACTGGATCGGCCAGGACGCGGCGGCGCTCCGGAGCCGGCTGGCCTCGACCGTGTTCTCCGAACGCCGGCAGGTGGCGTTCTCGTCGCTGCCGAGCACGGAGGCGAGCCGGATCGCGGGTTCCCGGCAGCGCCTGGCGCTGCTCGCGGAGCGGCTCGCGGCGGCGGACCTGCCGATCGCGTTCGTCGACTGCTCCGATCCCGAACGCGCGGTCCGCGCGGTCAAGGTCGTCGTGCCCGGCCTCGAGATGGAGACGATGAGCTACGGGCGGATCGGCTGGCGCGGCGTGCGGCGGCTGCGCGACCGGGACGACGCGCTGGTGCTCGACCGGCCGCTTGGGGGCGCGCGACGCGTCCGTCTCCGCCCCGAGGACGAGGAGCGCGCCGGCGGCCCGGCCTGGTTCGACGCCGCGCGGGCCGAACTGATCGTGGGCGCGCTCTACCCGCTCTATCGCGAGCCCGGCTGCTTCTCGGCCCAGCTTCGCCGCCAGGGGAGCCGCGCGACCTGACCGCGGGCGACGCGGCCCCACGACGAACGGCGCCGGCGGCGGCGCCTGACAACGAACCGAACCGGGAGGCGATCCGATGACGCTCCGCTACGCCTACAACACGAACGGGACGGTGCATCACCGGCTGTCCGAGGCGGTCGCGCTGCTCGCGGACAGCGGCTACGACGGCATCGCGCTGACGATCGACCAGAACAATCTCGATCCGATGTCGGACGGCTGGGAACGGCGCACCGAAGCCCTCGCCTCCGATCTCGCGCGGCGCGGTCTCGGCGCGGTGATCGAGAGCGGCGCGCGTTTCGTGCTCGACCCGCGCGACCGGCACCAGCCGACCCTGGTGAGCCCGACGGCGGAGGGGCGCGAGCGCCGGTTCGGATTCCTCCGTCGCGCGCTCGACATCGGCGCGATGCTCGGCGCGGAGGCGATGTCGTTCTGGTCCGGCTTGCCGAAGGCGGGCGTGGCGCGGAGCGATGCGATGGCCTGGCTTCGCGACGGCATCGGGCGCGTGCTCGAGCATGCGGACCGGGTCGGGGTGGTCGCCGCGATGGAGCCGGAACCGGAGATGCTGGTCGGGACCGTCGATCACTACGCGGAGGTGGCGAGCGCCTTTCCGCGCCTCGCGCTGGCACTCGACCTCGGCCACGTCATGGTGACGCAGGAGCGCGAGCCCGAGGCCGCGATCCTCGAGTTCGGCGAGCGGATCGGCACGGTGTCGATCGAGGACATGGTGCGCGGACGGCACGTCCACCTCGCGTTCGGCACCGGCGACATGGACATCCCGGGCTGCCTCGACGCGCTGGAACGGATCGGTTTCCGCAAGCTGGTCTGCGTCGAGCTCTCGTCGGACAGCGGGCGGGCCGACCTCATGGTGCCGGAGGCACGGCGCTGGCTCGCGAGCTGCCGGCCGGCGTCGTGAGGATCCTGTTCCTCTCGCGCCGCTACTTCCCGGCGATCAGCGGCATGAGCGTCTATGCGCACAACCTGCTCGGGCAGCTGGTGGCCGCGGGACACGACCTCACCATGGTGAGCCAGTATCGCGAGGACCCGGTCGGGACCGGGATCTACGGCGGCGGACCGCCGCCGCCGCTCCGCGGCGTCCGGGTGATCGGCCGGCGCTCGATCGGCGAGGAGAACGGGGGAGACTGGGAGCGCGACATCGAGGAGATGATCGCGACGATCGCGGGCGAGCACGCGCGCGCGCCGTTCGACGTGCTGCACGCGCAGTACGGCTACCCGACGGGCTGGGCGGCGCTGCGCGCCGGACGCCGGCTCGGGGTCCCGGTGGTGGTGTCGATCCAGGGCGGCGACGGACACTGGGTCGGCTCGTGCTGCGAGATGCACCGCGAGGCGATGCTGCGGGTGATCGACCATGCCGACGCGGTGCTGATCGGCTGCGAGAGCTTCCGGGACGAGGTGGTCGACAGGCTCGGCGTCGCGCGCGCGCGGTTCACGATCGTGCCCGGCGCGGTCGACGTCGCGCGGTTCGCCCCCGAGCCGGGGCGCCGGCCGGGCGACGCGGCCGATCCGATCCGCCTGCTCTACCACGGCCGCGTCGACCGCCGGAAAGGCGCGCTCGACTTCGTCGAGGCGCTCGCCCTGCTTCGCGACCGCTCGGTTCCGTTCGAGGCGACGGTGTCCGGCATCGGGCCGGACCTCGAGGCCACGCGGACGCTCGCCGGCGAGCGCGGCCTCGACGCCGTGCTCCGGTTCACCGGCTACGCGGAGTACGGCTCGGCGCCGGCGGTCTATCACCGCCAGGACGTGTTCGTGTCGCCGACCTACGCGGAAGGGTTCTCGAACACGGTGCTGGAAGCGATGGCGAGCGGACTGCCGGTGGTGTCCTGCCGGGCCGTCGGGGTGATGGACTGCATCCGCGACGGCGAGAACGGGCTGCTGGTCGAGCCGGGCGACGTCGCGGGCCAGGCCGAAGCGCTGCGGCGCCTCGCCTCGGACGCGGCGCTCCGCGGCCGCCTCGCCGCGGGCGCGCTCGAGGAATGCCGCCGGACCTACGCCTGGGAGCCGGTCGCCGACCGGATCATGCGGGTCTACGCGCGCGTCCGCGGGGCAGCGGGCGGCGGCACGGGCTTCGACCCGGCGCTTCCCCGCTCCGAGTGCCGGTTCCGCGCCGCGCCGCACCTGCTCTGACGATGGACGCCCGACCGGTGAACGCGACGGGGCGGACGGCGCTCGCGATCTCGCCGCATCTCGACGACGCGGTGTTCTCCGCCGGCGGCACGCTGGCGCGACTGGCCGATCGGGGCTGGCGCGTCGTGGCGGCGACGGTGTTCTCGGCCTCGGTCGCCGAGCCGGACGGGTTCGCGCTCGCCTGCCAGCTCGACAAGGGGTTGTCGCGGGACGTCGACTACATGGCGTTGCGGCGCGCCGAGGACGCAACCGCCTGCGCGACGATCGGGGTCGAGCCGGTGTTCCTGCCGTTCCGCGAGGCGCCGCATCGCGGCTACGGGTCGAGGGACGCGCTGTTCGGACCGGTGCGCGAGGACGACGCGGTCGCGGCCGCGGTCGGCCGCTCGCTCTCGGCGCTCCTCGTGCGGCTGCGACCGGACCTGGTGCTGGCCCCGCAGGCGATCGGTGGCCACGTCGATCACGTGGTCACGGTGCGCGCCCTCGGCACGCTCCCGGCCGGAGTGCCGGTGCTGTGGTGGCACGACTTTCCCTACGTGGCGCGAGGATCGGCGCCGGCCACCCCGTGCGCGGACCGCTTCGCGGGGCTGGCCGGGCGCGCGGTCGAGGTCGACCTGGCCCGGAAGAGCCGCGCCTGTGCCGCCTACCGCTCGCAGATCGGCTTCCAGTTCGGCGGCGAGCACGGTCTCGCGACGGCGCTCGGGGAGACCGGCGGGGTCGAACGGTTCCTGGTCGACGCGCCGCTGATCGGACGGGAGATCGAGGATGCGGTCGGCCGGTCGGAGGCTCGGGCAGGATGACGCTGCTGCACGGCGAGGCGGCGATCGAGGCGCGCCGCCTCCTGCTCCGCTCGCCCCACATGCGCCCCCTCGCCCGCTTCGCCGCCGGGCTCCGGCGCCGCACCGGATCGCACGTGCCGGACGCCGATCCGCTCGACGGCGGCACCTTGGCCCGCGTGCTGCTGCTGCTGGAGACGCCGGGGCCGGCGATCCGCGGCACCGGCTTCGTCTCGCGGGACAACCCGACGCCGACGGCGCGCAACATCAGGCGGTTCTCGGACGAGGCGGCGCTCGCGCGGACCGAGACGGTGATCTGGAACACGGTGCCCTGGACGATCCATGCGGTGGCGGCGCGGAACCGGGCGCCCGGACCACGCGAGATCCGGGACGGGCTGTCGATGCTCGCGCCGTTCCTCGCCCTGTTGCCGGCGCTCCGCTGCGTGATCCTCGCGGGCCGGGTCGCCGGGCTCGCGCGCGCGATCGTGGACGCCGCGCGCCCCGATCTCTCCGTGCTCGCCATGCCGCATCCCTCGCCCACCATCGTGTGCACGGATCCGGCGATCGCGGGCCGCATCCGGACCGCGTTCGGGCGCGCCGCGTCGCTGCTCCCGGGCGCCGCCGGATGAGCGATCGGTGGCGCGGATCCGTGCTGGTGACGGGTGGCGCGGGCTACATCGGCAGCCATGCCGTGCTGGCGCTGCGCGAGGCCGGCATCCCCGTGGTCATCCTCGACGACCTGTCCACCGGCAGCCTCGATGCGGTGCCGCCGGACGCCGCATTCGTCTGGGGCAGCACCGGCGACGCGTCGCTCGTCGGCGAGACGCTCCGCACCCATCGGGTGTCGGCGGTGATGCATTTCGCGGCCTCGCTCGTGGTGCCAGAGAGCCTGCTGCGGCCGGTCGACTACTGGCGGAACAACGTCTCGAACACCGCGGTGCTCGCCGGAGCCTGCGTGGCGTTCGGGGTCGAGGCCTTCGTGTTCTCGTCGACCGCGGCGGTGTACGGGCATGCCACGACGGGCGAGGTCGACGAGGATGCGCCGACCGTGCCGATCAATCCCTACGGGAGCAGCAAGCTCGCCGCCGAACGGATGCTGGCGGACGTCGCCGCCGCGCACGGCACGCGGGTCGCGGCGCTCCGCTACTTCAACGTGGCCGGCGCCGATCCGGCGGGGCGATCGGGACAGCGGACGCCGGACGCGACCCACCTCGTGAAGGTCGCCTGCGAGGCCGCGCTCGGCAGGCGCGCCGGCATGGACGTGTTCGGGACCGACTACGACACCCCGGACGGCACGTGCGTCAGGGACTACGTGCACGTCTCCGACCTCGCGCGCGCCCACGTGCTGGCGCTCGGCCATCTCGTCCGCGGCGGCGGCGGCGTGACGCTGAACTGCGGCACCGGCGAGGGCCATTCGGTCCGGGACGTGATCCGGACGGCCGAGCGTCTCGCCGGACGGCGGATCGCGGTCCGGCACGCGCCCCGCCGGGCGGGCGATCCGCCGCACCTGGTCGCGCGGGCCGAGCGCATCCGTCGCGTGCTCGGGTGGGAACCGCGGCACACGGCGCTCGACGCGATCGTCGGGTCCTCGCTGGCCTGGGAGGCACGCACCGACCGGGACGCGCGGACCGCCGTCCGCCAGCCCGCTCCGGTGCGCGCCGGGATCGCGCGCCGCTGAAGGGCGGGCGGCGCGGGCGGCCTCAGCTTCTCTGGAACAGGATCGAGATCAGCGTGAACAGGCGCCGCGCCGTCTCGTGGTCGATGTCGATCCGGTCGCGGAAGCGCTCGACGAGCAGCGAGGCCGCCTCGTCGTGCACGCCTCGCCGGCCCATGTCGATCGCCTGCAGACGCGCGGCATTGCCGCCGGCGACGGCGTCGCCGTAGCTGTCGACGATCATCAGGTAGTCCTTGATCAGCCGCCGGAAGGGCGCCAGGGACAGGATGTGGATGCGGAGCGGCCCGTCGTGGCGGTCGCGGATGTCGAGGACCAGTCGGCCGGCCTCGAGGCCCAACCGCAGGCGGAACGGGCCGGCCAGCCCGGCCGGCGCGAAATGGGCGCTGGCATGCAGGTCGCTGATCGCCTGTTCGCGGTCGCGGATCACGTAGGGACGCGACGCGAGGCGCGCGGTGGTGTCCTCGGCCAGCGCGACGTGGAGCAGCGCGTCGTCTCGCGAGACCTCCGGCGGCGGGACTTCCGGCGTCATCGGACCGGACCAGGTGCGTTCCGTCTCAGCCCTTGCGGAGCTCGGCCTCGAACTCCGGCACCGCGGTGAACAGGTCCGCCACCAGGCCGTAATCGGCCACCTGGAAGATCGGCGCGTCGGCATCCTTGTTGATGGCGACGATGACCTTGCTGTCCTTCATGCCGGCGAGGTGCTGGATCGCCCCCGAGATGCCGATCGCGACGTAGAGCTCGGGCGCGATGATCTTGCCCGTCTGCCCGACCTGATGCTCGTTCGGGACGAAGCCGCTGTCGACGGCCGCACGGGAGGCGCCGATCGCCGCCCCGAGAAGATCGGCGAGCGGGTCGAGCAGCCGGAAGTTCTCGCCCGAACCCATGCCGCGGCCGCCGGAGACCACGACGCGCGCCGAGGAGAGATCGGGCCGCTCGCTGCTGGACAGTTCCGCCGAGACGAAGCGCGAGGCGGCGCCGGCGCCGGCGCCAGCGTCGGCGTGCTCGGGGGCGACCGCCTCCACCGCCGCGGCGCCGCCCTCCGGCGGCGCCGGGTCGAAGGCGGCGGCCCGGACGGTCAGCACCTTCTTCGCGTCGGTCGAGCGGACAGTCGCGAGCGCGTTGCCGGCGTAGATCGGGCGGACGAACTCGTCCGGCCCGTTCACGGCCACGATGTCGCCGATCGGCTGGACGTCGAGCAGCGCCGCGACCCGCGGCATGACGTTCTTGCCGGTCGCGGTGGCCGGGGCCAGGAGATGGGTG
Organism: uncultured Acetobacteraceae bacterium; assembly: GCA_964249405.1. GTDB lineage: Bacteria > Pseudomonadota > Alphaproteobacteria > Acetobacterales > Acetobacteraceae > CAXTPV01. The sequence continues at coordinate 18,986 of CAXUBX010000030.1, forward strand.
TAGGCGCCGGCGAGCGAGACCACGAGGGCCGCGAGCGGCTCGGCGAGGCCGTGCGCGTAGCTCGCGGCCTCGGCGAGAAGGACCTTCGCGACGCCGCCGATCGACGCCGCGGCCTCGGCGACGCCGCCGACGGCTTCCCCGGCGACGAGCGCATGAACCTCGCCGAGAGCTCCGGCGGCGGCGATCGCGGAGCGGGACGCCGCGCTGACCGCGCCGTCCTGGTGATCGACGAGAACGAGAACGGCCATGATCAGATCACCTTGGCTTCAGTGCGGAGCTTGGCGACGAGTTCGGCGACCGACCCCAGCTTCGCTCCGGGCTCACGCCGCGCCGGCTCGGCGACGCGCACCGTCCGGAGACGCGGCGTCACGTCGACGCCGAGGTCGGCGGCGCCCAGCGTCTCGAGCGGCTTCTTTCTCGCCTTCATGATGTTCGGCAGCGAGGCGTAGCGCGGCTCGTTCAGCCGGAGGTCGACGGTCACGATCGCCGGCAGGCCGAGCGCCACCGTCTCGAGGCCGCCGTCGACCTCGCGCGTCACCGTCGCGGTCTCACCCTCGAGCGAGAGCCGGCTCGCGAACGTGCCCTGCGGCCAGCCGAGCAGGCCGGCGAGCATCTGGCCGGTCGCGTTCATGTCGTCGTCGATCGCCTGCTTGCCCATCAGCACGAGACGCGCCCCCTCGCGCTCGACCAGCGCGCGGAGGATCTTGGCGACCGCCAGCGGCTCGGGGCTCTCGTCCACGGTGACCAGGATCGCGCGGTCGGCGCCCATCGCGAGCGCGGTGCGCAGCGTCTCCTGGCATTGCGGAACGCCGATCGAGACCGCGACGATCTCGCTCGCGACGCCGCGTTCCTTGAGACGCACCGCCTCCTCGACGGCGATCTCGTCGAACGGGTTCATCGACATCTTCACGCCGGCGGTCTCGACGCCGGTGCCGTCCGCGCGGACGCGGACCTTCACGTTGTAGTCGACGACGCGCTTGACGGGGACGAGAAGCTTCATGGCCACCTCGGTTCTACATCCCGGCGGGATAGTTCGGGCCGCCGGCACCCTCGGGAACCGACCAGTCGATATTCTGGTCGGGATCCTTGATGTCGCATGTCTTGCAATGGACGCAGTTCTGCGCGTTGATCTGCAGGCGCGGCGCGGTCTCGGTGTCGACCGCCTCGTAGACCGCGGCCGGGCAGTAGCGGCTCTCGGGCGAGCGGTAGGTGTCCCAGTTGACGGGCCGCCAGAGCGCCGGGTCGCGCAGCACGAGATGCGGCGGCTGGTCCTCCTCGTGGTTGGTGTTCGACAGGAACACCGAGGACAGGCGATCGAAGGTCAGCACGCCGTCGGGCTTCGGATAGGCGATCGGCACGGACCGTGATGCCGGCTGCAGCACCTCGTGGTCGGCATGCGGGTGGGACAGCGTCCAGGGGGCGCGGCCGCGCAGCGCGACGGTGTCGATCGCCGAGTAGGCGAAGCCGCCGAGCTGGCCGTATCGCGCGAAGGAGGGCCGGACGTTCCGGACCGCGTGGAGCTCGGTCCAGAGCCAGGAGGCGCGGAAGCGCGCGGTGAACGAGGCCGGCTCGGCGGGCCGCCCGCCGGCGAGCGCGTCGGCGACCGCCTCGGCGGCGAGCATCCCGGACTTCATGGCCGCGTGCGTCCCCTTGATCTTGGGGACGTTGAGGAAGCCGGCGGCATCGCCGATCAGTGCCCCGCCCGGGAACGTCAGCCGCGGGATGGACTGCAGGCCGCCCTCCGAGAGCGCCCGCGCGCCGTAGCCGATCCGCCTCGCGCCTTCGAAGAACGGGCGCATCGCCCCATGGGTCTTGAGACGCTGGGTCTCGTCGAACGGCGAGAGGAACGGGTTCGCGTAGTCGAGCCCGACGACGAAGCCGTAGGACATGAGATTGTCGCCGAAATGGTAGAGCCAGGAGCCGCCATAGGTCCGGCGGTCGAGCGGCCAGCCCATCGTGTGCTGGACGAAGCCCGGTCGATGCCGGTCCGCCGGCACCTCCCAGAGCTCCTTGACGCCGAGCCCGTAGGTCTGGGGCGCGACGCCGTCGCGGAGACCGAACCGGGCCATCAGCCGCTTGCTCAGCGAGCCGCGGCAGCCCTCGCCGAACAGCGTGTAGGCGGCGCGGAGTTCCATGCCCCGCGTGTGGTTCGGACCGGGTTCGCCCGACTTCGTGATCCCCATGTCCCCGGTGGCGACGCCGGCGATGCGCCCGTCCTCCTCGAGGAGCTCGGCGGCGGCGAAGCCGGGATAGATCTCGACGCCCAGTCCCTCCGCCTCGCCGCCGAGCCAGCGGCAGACCTCGCCGAGGCTGACGATCGCGTTGCCGTGGTTGCGCATCTGCGGCGGCACCGGGAGCGCGATCGAGCGCGTCGCGGTCAGGTAGAGCATCCGGTCCTCGGTCGCCGGGGTGCGGAGCGGGGCGCCGCGCTCGCGCCAGTCGGGAAGCAGCTCGTCGAGCGCGCGCGGCTCGACCACCGCGCCGGACAGGATGTGGGCGCCGATCTCGGAGCCTTTCTCGACGACGCAGACCGAGGCCTCGGGCGCCAGCTGCTTGAGCCGGATCGCGGCCGCGAGGCCGGCCGGACCGGCGCCCACTACCAGCACGTCGAACTCCATCACCTCGCGCGGCGTCTCGCTCATCGCCGCCGCGACCCCCGCGCTGTCCCGCACCTCGTCACGTTCCGCTCTCCTTCCACCCCGGTGCTGCCGCCCCGATTCCCGCCGGCCGGTGTCCTGCCAGATCGGCCGCACCTGAACATCATCATCCGGGCTGTTCGCGCAACAGGCGGCTGCACGGACCTGGACCTTTCCTTGACGCATACGTAAGGTTCCATCCCATAGCGGGAACCGGCGGCCGCTCCAAGCGCCTCCGGAGCTGATCGGCGCCGGGGGCGCCGGCCTGGAAGGATGAGCGTTGATGCGGATGGACGGCCGGATCGGAACGGGCGCGACCGCGGAGGCTCCGCACGCGGCGGGCACGCGGGCACGTCCGGGAGGAACCCGGTGTTCACGCCGCGCCGCGATGCTGCCGGCGACGCTCGCCCGATGACGGGCGAGATCACGCG
>CAXUBX010000030.1:22152-34782 GCA_964249405.1 uncultured Acetobacteraceae bacterium
CGCCGCGCCGCGATGCTGCCGGCGACGCTCGCCCGATGACGGGCGAGATCACGCGGGTCGGCGTGATCGGCGCCGGCCTGATGGGAGCGGGGATCGCCGCCCAGGTGGCGAACGCGGGCGTTCCGGTCCTGCTGCTCGACATGGTGTCGCCGGACGGACGGGACGGCGGCGACCGGAGCGCGATCGCCAAGGCGGCGATCGGGCGGATGCTGAAGACGAAGCCGGCGCCGTTCATGTCGCCGGACGCGGCGGCGCTGATCACGCCGGGCAATCTCGAGGACGATCTCGAGCAGGTCGCGACCTGCCAGTGGGTGGTCGAGGCGGTGACCGAGCGGCTCGACGTCAAGCAGGCCGTGTATCGCCGGCTCGCGGTCGTCCGGCGGCCGGGAACCGCGATCACCTCGAACACGTCCACGCTCCGGCTCGCGTCCCTCGTCGAGGGGATGGACGCCGATGTCCGGCGCTGCTTCGCGATCACCCATTTCTTCAATCCGCCGCGCTTCATGCGGCTCGTGGAGCTCGCGTGCGGGCCCGACACCGACCCGGCGATGCTCGACGGTCTCGCCTCGTTCATCGACCGTCGTCTCGGCAAGACCGTGGTCCGCACGCGCGACACGCCGGGCTTCATCGCGAACCGACTCGGCATCTACTGGCTCCGCACCGGCCTGAACGCGGCGGTGGATGCCGGGCTCACGGTCGCCGAAGCCGACGCCGCGATGCGGCCGTTCGGGATCCCGAAGACCGGGATCTTCGGTCTGCTGGACCTCATCGGGCTCGATCTCATGCCGCATATCGCGCGCAGCATGACCGCGTCGCTGCCGCCGGACGATCCGTTCCACGCCAGCACCAGGGACCATCCGTTCATGGACCGGATGATCGCGGAGGGCCGCACGGGGCGCAAAGGACAGGGCGGCTTCTACCGGAACGGACAGGGCAGGCCCGGCGAGCAGATCTCGCTCGCCAGCGGCGAGTACGGGCCGGCCGAGCCCGCGACGCTGCCGCCGGCGCTCGCCCGCGATCCCGTCGCGCTGCTCGCCTCGCCCGATCGCTTCGCGACGTTTGCCTGGTCGGTGATCGGTCCGACGCTCGCCTACGCCGCCTATCTCGCCCCGGAGATCGCCGACGACATCGCCGCCATCGATACGGCGATGCGGCTCGGGTTCAACTGGACGCGCGGACCGTTCGAGCTCCTCGATGCGATCGGCCCGCGCGCTGTCGCCGAGCGGCTGGCCGGCGAAGGCCGCGAGGTCCCGCCCCTGCTGCGGGAGGTGGGCGACGGACGCTTCCGCGAGACCCGACAGGGCGAGGCGGTCACCCTCGGGACGGACGGGACCTACCGGGCGTTGCCGACGGCGGGACGCACGCTCACGCTGGCCGACCTCAAGGCGGGACAGCGCCCGCTCGCGAGCAACGGATCGGCCTCGCTCTGGGACATCGGGGAGGGCGTCGCCTGCCTCGAGTTCGCGACCCGGATGAACGTGCTGAACGACGGCGTGCTCGAACTGATGGAGCGCAGCGTCGAGCTGGTCGCCGGACGGTTCCGCGCGCTGGTGATCGGCGGCGACGCCGCCGACTTCTCGGCCGGCGCCGATCTCGGCACGGTGCTGTTCGGCGCGAACATCGCGGCCTGGGACGAGATCGGGCGCGGGCTCGCGCGGGGACAGCGTGCGTTGAAGGCGTTGAAATACGCGCCGTTCCCCGTCGTTGCGGCGGCCGCGGGACGGGCGCTCGGCGGCGGCTGCGAGATCCTGCTGCACGCGGACGCGATCGTGGCGCACGCCGAGCTCTACGCCGGGCTCGTCGAGACCGGGGTCGGCCTGGTCCCGGGATGGGGCGGCCATGGCGAGCTGCTGGCGCGCTGGCTGCCGGCGGCCGGCTCGCCGGCGGAGCCGATGCGGGCGATCACGAAGGCGTTCGAGATGATCGCCGAGGCCAGGGTCTCGACCTCGGCCGCGGAGGCGCGCGCGTTCCGGATCCTCCGCGACACCGACACCATCGTGATGAACCGCGACCGGCTGCTGTTCGAGGCCCGGGCGCGCGCCGTCGCTCTCGCGGAGGGCGGCTACGCGCCGCCGCCGCGACCGGACCTGCGTCTGCCGGGAACGGCCGGGGCGGCCGCACTCGGCGGCGCCGTGGCGTCCCTCGAGGCGCGGGGCATCGCGAGCGGTCACGACGTCGCGGTCGCGCGCGAGGTGGCACGCGTGCTCACCGGAGGCGACGGCGAGACCGCCGTGACCCGCACCGAGGACGAGGTGCTGGCGCTGGAGCGGGAGGCGTTCCTGCGCCTCGTCCGCACCGGCCCGACCCTCGCGCGGATCGAGCACATGATCGGGACCGGCAAGCCGCTCAGGAACTAGGAGACCGCGATGCAGATCTACGACGCCCCGCTTCGGGACATGCGCTTCGTCCTCCACGAGCTGCACGGGCTCGATCGGATGCGCGACGGGTTTCCCGATCTCGGTCCCGAACTCGTGGACAGCGTGCTCGAGGAGGCCGCCCGCTTCGCGAGCGAGGTCCTGCTGCCGCTGAACGCGCCGGGCGACGAAGGCTGCCGGCTCGAGAACGGCGTCGTCCGCACGCCGGCCGGGTTCCGCGACGCCTACGACGCCTACCGGGAGGGCGGCTGGCCGTCGCTCGCCGGCGATCCGGCGCATGGCGGCCAGGGCCTCCCGGAGTGCGTCGCGGCGCTGGTCAAAGAGATCGTCTGCAGCGCCAACCTGTCGTTCAGCCTGTATCCGGGCCTGACCCGCGGCGCGACGGAGGCGCTGTCGAGACATGGGTCGGAGGCGCTGAAGGAGGTCTTCCTCGGCAAGCTCGTGGCCGGGATCTGGTCGGGAACGATGTGCCTCACCGAACCCCATTGCGGCACCGATCTCGGGCTGCTGCGCACCCGCGCCGAACCGGACGCGGACGGCACGTTCCGGATCAACGGGACGAAGATCTTCATCTCCGGCGGCGAGCACGACCTGACCGAGAACATCATCCACCTGGTCCTGGCACGGCTGCCCGGCGCGCCGCCGGGCATCAAGGGAATCTCGATGTTCCTGGTGCCGAAATTCCTGCCCGGCGCCGACGGGCGTCCGGGCGCCCGCAACGGCCTCGCCTGCACGAGCCTCGAGCACAAGATGGGGCTGCGCGCCTGCGCGACCTGCCAGATCTCGTTCGACGACGCCACCGGCTGGCTGGTCGGGGCGCCGCACCGCGGCATGCAGGCGATGTTCACGATGATGAACGAGGAGCGCCTCAGCGTCGGCATCCAGGGGCTCGGCCTCTCCGCGATCGTCTATCAGGAGGCGGTGGCCTACGCGAAGGACCGGCTGCAGGGGCGCTCGCTGTCGGGCGCGAAGCGGCCCGATCTCGCGGCCGACCCGATCATCGTGCACCCGGACATCCGGCGCACGCTGATGACGATCCGGGCCACCACGGAAGGTTGCCGTGCGCTCGGGATCTGGGTCGCGCAGGCGGTCGACCTCTCGACACATGCCGCGACCGCGACGGAGCGCGAGGAGGCGGCGGATTTCGTCGCGCTGATGACGCCGATCGTCAAGGCGCTGTTCACCGATCTCGGCTTCGAGAACGCGAGCCACGCGCTGCAGGTCCATGGCGGGCACGGCTACATCCGGGAGCATGGCATCGAGCAGCATGTGCGCGATGCGCGGATCGCGATGCTCTACGAAGGAACCAACGGGATCCAGGCGCTCGATCTGGTGATGCGCAAGCTGCCCGCGCAGACGGGCCGTCTGCTGCGGCGGTTCTTCCATCCGGTCGGCGACTGGATCGAGGCGAACAAGGGGCATGCCCGGATCGGCCGGATCGTGGTCGCCGTGGAACGGGCGTTCGGGGCGTTGCAGCTGGCGACGGCGACGATCGGCGAGAAGGGCGTCCGGGATCCCGAGGAGGGAGGCGCCGCCGCGACCGAGTATCTGAGGTTGTTCGGCCTGGTCGCGATGGGTTTCGTGCTGGCCCGCTCGGCGGCGGTTGCCGCGGATCGGCTCGCCGGGGGCACCGACGAGACCTCCTTCTACGAAGCGAAGATCATCACGGCGCAGTTCTTCGCCGACCGCGTGCTGCCCGGCGCCGGCGCCCTGCTGGCGGCGATCAGGAGCGGCAAGGCCTCCACCATGGCGCTCGACGAGATGGCGTTCTGAGCGACGGGGCGGACGCGGGAGGCCGGCGGGATGCCGCCGGCCTGGCGGGGCGACCGGTCCGGAACGGGGTGGCGGCGGGTCGGCTGCCTGCGTCCGATCGTCCGGGCGACGGCGCCAATCCGCGCGGGGCTCGCGTGCCGATGGCGGTCGCGCCCGGCCCGTCGCCGCGGGCGTCCGAGGACGGGCGGCTCTACACGGTGACGGCGCTCGCGGCGGAGCTCGGCGTCACCGCGCGCGCGATCCGGTTCTACGAGGACAAGGGCCTGATCAGCCCGTCGCGCGCGGGCGCGACCAGGGTCTACACGTCGCGCGAGCGGGCCCGCATGCGGCTGATCCTCCGTGGCAAGAGCCTCGGGTTTTCGCTTCGCGAGATCAGGACTTTCCTCGATCTCTACGATGCCGACCCGCTGCACCGGACGCAGAAGGAGGCGCTCCTCGGCGCGGTCCGCGAACGCGTCGGACGGCTGGTCGCGATGCGGGACGCGATCGAGCGGACCCTCGACGAGCTGCGCGCGATCGAGGCGGAGACGACGGCGGCTCTGGCGGTGTCGCTGTCGAACGATCTCTGACGGATCCCCTCGTGCGATCGGGGAGACGAGGTCACGTCGCTGGCTCGGACGAAGGACGTCGCCTGCACCGGGTGCAAGTTCTTCGACGATCGACATTTCTATCTGGTTCCGTCAGGAGCGCGTTCTTGGACGGCCGCGACGACAGCCTCGACGTGGTGGATCACGATCCCCGGCTTGTCGCTCTGGATGTAGTGTCCAGAATCCGGCACGAGGATGTCCTGTCCTCTCGTCGATCGGGTGGCCAGCCGAACGTGGCCGTCTCCTCAGAGGTTAAGCCGAAGTTTGGCAGGTCCGAACCGAGCTCGCGATCATCCACGGACAGGTCGTCGTCGAGCGGATTCTCGTCCCGGATCTCCGAGTAGTTCGCCTCTCGGAACATCGGCGACGTCTCCTGCCGATTGAGGATGCGATGCAGAACCGGTTCTGGATCGGGTGGGTCATCCAAACAGGCGGGGCGAGCGGTCCGCATCCCGGCAACGTCGTGCCGCCTCGCCAACTGCAGGCAATGTTCCGTGTCGCGGACGAAGTCACGTTACCCTGCCAGGATTTCGACGGCCTTCGCCCTCTCCAGCCTGTCGACATAAGGATCGTCGGACCCTCGGAATGCCGGATCGATGAGAACCATGTTCCGGCTGATGGAATGGCCGACCAGGACGATCGGGCGGCTCAGGCCGGCTGCGGTGATCAGGCGATGAAGGTCGTCGACTGCATTGTCCGCGTCCATCGGGCGCTGGCCGGGATCGCTGTAGCCGTAGCCGGCACCATCCGTTGGGGATGGGTGTATCTTGCGACATCGACGTCACCCGTCGCTTCGGCGTTTGCGACCATGCCGAAAAGCAGGAGAGCAACGGTGGCCAGCAGCCCGACGAGGCAACGTCTTGCCATCCGCTTCCTCCCCACCTTCGATCACGCGCACTCAAGACGGTCCGTCGCCGTCGGGCCGCCCGCTTCCTGTGTCGGCCGAAGATGCGTTCCCGCAAGGGAGTGCTGACACTATGGTGCGAGGACTGTATACGCGGATGTCGTTGTTTGGCGGAGTGGGACGAGGTGGGTCCAATCAGGCGGGCGCTTCGCGATGCGGTCATCCGCGTCGGGCGCGTCGCAGACCATGACGTTGCCGGACTGGTGGCGACGCAAGGCGCCGCCACTCGCGACGCGATCGGCGACCTGGTGGGCCTCGTCGCCGAGCAAAGACGGACCAGCCAGGACGCCATCGGCGAGCTTATCCAGCGTGTCGATGATTTTGTCAGACCCAACCTTCCGATCAACGGCATCGGCATCGATCGAGCGTCGATCGCCGCGCAATTCCTTCGTGGTCGGGGGCTTGAGATCGGGGCGCTTCATCGCCCCTTGCCGTTGCCCGTCGGGGCGGTCGCCCAATACGTCGATGCGGCGCCGATCGACGTCCTCGCTGCACGGTTTCCGGAGGTCTCCGGTATCCAGGCACCGGACATCGTCGACGACGGCGAGCATCTGAGGAGCATCGGTGACCAAAGTTACGACTTCATCGTCGCCAATCACTTCCTCGAGCATACCGAAGATCCTTTCGCGACGCTTGGGACGTTCATACGCGTCCTTCGGCCCGGTGGCCGGATTTTCATGGCTATTCCGGACAAGCGCTGGACCTTCGACCGCGAGAGGGAGATCACCAGCCTCGAGCATCTCCTCACTGACTATCGGGACGGGCCAGACATCTCTCGTCGGGGCCACTACGAGGAATGGCTGTCAGTCATCGATCACCTGAGCGGCGACGAACTCGCGAAGCATCTCGACGCCTTCATCAAAGCCAAGATCAACATCCATTTTCATGTCTGGACCATCCAGGAGATGAGCGACATGTTCTTCGCCGCTCGCCGCGTGCTCGGCATGCCGCTCGAGGTGAAGCTCGCGTTCGCGGACCCTCCGATGCTCGAGGTCATCTGGATCCTGGAGGTGACGGAAGAGGCTCGACACGGGAGATCAGAGCTTCGAGGCTGAACCCGCGAAGCCGTGCGCGGTCGCAAGAGCGGACGCCGAAGTCCGGAAAAAGGCTGTCGCTACGGCCTCGTCGGGTGGTCACCCTGGCCCTGGGATACGTCGACCATCTGTTCCTCCGCCCGCGCGGTCCGAGGTCCGTCTCGATCCTGAACGACGGGCCGTCTTGTGCGTTGACAGGTCATTGCGACCTTGGCCGCATCTCGCTGCGCCATTTCAAGGATCGGGTCATGAGCATCGCGACACTGCCGCAGTCCAGGATGGCCCTGTTGGCAGCGACCCTCCTGATATTGGCGCCGGTCACGAGCGTCGCCGGGCCTCACGGCGGGTATCGGGGACACCCTCGAGGAGGTGGCCACTACCATGGCGGCGGTTATCGCGGAGGATACCGCGGCGGCGGCTACCGAGGGGGCGGTGGAGGCGGCGGCGCCGCCATCGGCGGCGCGCTCCTCGGCCTCGGTGTCGGGGCGCTGATCGGCGGGGCTCTTGCGCAGCAGAGCGCCGCGCCGCCGCCGGGCGCTTACTATCCGCCGGCACCTCCGGGCTACTACGCTCCACCGCCGGGTGCTTACCCCTGAGACGAGATGCACCTGCTCGACGATCCGAGCCCAACGAACAAAGAGACCATCGATGACCCGTTTCCAGATGCGCCGCTTCCTCGCAGTCCCGGCTTTCTGCGCCCTGTTGAGCCTGGCACTTCCGGCGAGCGCGATCGCTCAAGGTGGTCAGGCGGCGACGTCCAGCCCCGGCGCGGCGGCAGGAACGCCATCGGGATCGACCGCTTCCCCGATGCCGAAGGCGATGTCGGCACAGGTCGAGCAGCACATCAAGCAACTGCACGACAATCTGCACATCACGGCATCGGAGGAGGCGCAGTGGGATCAGTTCGCGAGTGTCATGCGGGCGAACGCGAGCCGGATCAGCCAGGCGTTCCAGGATCGTGGAGCACGCCTGACGACGATGTCGGCCGAAGAGAACATGCAGTCCTACGCGCAGCTCGCGCAGGTTCACGCGACGGACATGCAGAGGCTGGCGAGCGCGTTCCAGTCGCTCTATGCCTCGCTCCCGCCTCAGCAGAAGAAGGTCGCCGATACGCTGTTCCAGGACAGCACCGGCCGGGGTCCGATCCCGCACAAGGGTTGAGCGTGCCTGGGCTGCCACGGCTCGAACACCGGCGCATTTGATCCCGGCACCTTCGGCGGCCACCAAGCGCTCCGCATCGCGCCAGGGATGGCCGGGTTGGTCGCGCGGCCGCCTGCGAGCGTCCGGACCTCGAGGCACGGCCGGAGTGGACGGCGCTGGCTGGCCGAGCCTACCGCATGACCCGACTTTCTCGCTCCGCGGAAACGGCTGACGTGGAACCGCTGTCACCGGTCGGTGACGGCGCCGCCGGGAGGCGCCGGGTGCGCTCGCCTCTCCCGCGTTTCCTGATGCTCTACGGCGTCCTGTTCGCGGCCTTCGGTGTTGCCGCTCCATTCCTGCCGGGACTGCTCAGGCAGGACGGGCTTTCGGCGAGCGCCATCGGCGCGGTGCTGGCGGCTGGCACCGCCATCCGGGTGGTCACCGGCCCGATCGGCGGTCGGCTGGCCGACGGGACGGGGCGAGCCGCCCTTGTCCTGACCCTGTTCCTGGGTGCGGCGGCGCTCGTGGCGCTCGGCTACGGACCCGCGCGCGGCTTCGCTCCGCTGCTGATGGTGAGCGTCGCGCATGCGTCCGTGCTGGCGCCCCTCACGCCGGTGGCGGATGCGCTGGCGCTCGGATCATCCGAACGCGCGCCAACCTTCCCGTATGGCTGGGTGCGAGGCACGGGATCCGCGTCCTTCATCGCCGGCACTCTCCTGTCGGGTCAGGTCGTATCGCGCGTCGGGCTCGGATGCGTCGTCTGGATGAACGCGGCGTTGCTCGGAGCCGCGGCCTGTGTGGCGCCCTGGTTGCCGAACCGTGTGGCGGGACGGCGGGAGACGCCGGGCGACAAGGGGAGCGTCGGCGAGCTCGTCCGGACCCCGGTTTTCATGCGGCTGATGGTCGTGGTCTCGCTCATCCTGGGCAGCCACGCGATGCACGACGGGTTCTCGGTCATCCGCTGGAGATCGGCCGGCATGTCGGCCTTCGAAGTCAGCGTGGTCTGGTCGTTCTCCGTCGGCTCCGAAGTCATGATGTTCGTGCTGCTCGGCCGACGGATCCTGGACCGGATCGGGCCCAGGCGGTCCCTGATGATCTCCGGGCTCGCAGGCGTCCTGCGCTGGAGCGTCTCGGCCTGCACGGCGTCCTTTCCGATCATCGCCTGCAGCGAAACGCTTCATGGTCTCAGCTTCGCACTCATGCATCTCGCGTGCATGCGGATCCTGGCATCCATCGTCCCGGCACGCCTCGCCGCGACCGCTCAGGCGTTCTACAACACGGTCGCGGCGGGTGCGGTGACGGCTGCCGTCACGCTCGCGTCGGGCCCGGCCTACGGGAGGTTCGGCGCTGGTGCGTTCTGGGCGATGGCGGGAATGTGCGCGATCTCGGTGCCGGTTGCCGCGGGACTCCGGCTGCCCGGTCGCGATCGTTCTGTCGAGGGGCGATGAGGACGAAGGGCGGTCGCAAGCCGATCAACACGCGGCCGAGGCGATCGCGACCCCGGGCATGTTCGGCGGCGCCCCCGCGGGCGATGGCGGGGCCTTCGTGCCTCCAAAGCCACACAGCCTTCACACGATTTCCTGAAGCGTCTCGTTTCGCGCCTGCAGGCACTTTACAGGGCACCGTGCGTCAAGTCCTGCGTAGCCCGAGGTTGGATCATGTGCGACGTGTTGGTGTTGGAAGACGATCCGCTCGTCCGCACGGTCATGGTTGAGGCGCTGGCCGACGCCGGATTCTCCGTCATCGAAGCATCGTCCTTGCAGGAGGCTCGAGCGGCTCTCGCCGCGAACGCGTTCTGCAGGGTGCTGATGGTCGATCACGACCTCGGCGAGGCGGACAAGGCGAACGGCTTCGATTTCGCCCGCGACCGGGTGGCATCGTCCGTGGATGTCTCCGCGCTCTACGTGACCGGACGCTGGCACCTCCTCGAAGATATGGTGCCGAGCGCCCGCGAACGTCAGCTTCGCAAGCCATTCCGGCTGGTTGAGCTGGTGCAGTCGGTTCGGGACCTGCTCGAAGGCAGTGTGAACCGCCGGAGTGCTCTCGTCGCCGGCGCGGTGCGCACGCCGGCGCGTGATGATGGAGCCAACGGCTGCGACGCGTTCCCGGAGCGTCCTATCGAGCTGGCGCCGGTTCCGTTCGCGGAAGAAGCACGGTGAAGGTCGTCCCATCCGCTTCGGAGGAGGACACCTCGATCGTTCCCCCATGAGCCACGACGACCTCCTTCGTGATGTAGAGTCCTAGACCGAGATTTCCGGACGGAGGAACAGTGTCTTCATCCGGCAGCCCACGGGTCAACGGGTCGAAGATCAAGTCCTTCCTCTCGGATGGGATCGGCAAGCCGTCATTGTTGACGACGAGCTCCACGGCCTCGGTATGACCGTCGAGGCGAACCTGGACCGGCGAGTCCTGGAACCCGTACTGGATCGCGTTGCTCAAGAGATTGGAGAAGACCTGACCGATCCGTGCCTTGTCCCACTCGCCCTCCAGATCCCCGGAAAGGCTGAGTTCGATCGTGCGCCTGGGATGCACGACCCGAACTTCATCGACGATCAGTTGGGCGACGAAACCCATGTTCATCATCGCCCTGACGACCGGAAGCCCTGCTCCAAACCGTGCACGCGTGACGTCGAGCAGGTTGTTGATCAAGGCACCCATCCGGTTGGCGCTCTCGAGCACGTTCCTGGCGAGCATCGTCTGGCGGTCGTTTAGTCCTCCCATGTGCAGGGAGAGCTCCGCCGACAGCGTGATCGCCTGGACCGGACCTCGGAGGTCATGACCCAGGATTCCGACCACCAGATCCTTCGATTGAGCGACCTTCCTCGTATAGAAGTTTACGGATTCGGCGAGTTCCTGATCGATCGACTCGTTGAATCTGGTGATGTCATCGATGTCGTGGGCGTCGAACGCGGGATTGGTCTTGCTCCAAAGTCTCAGAACGCTCGCGCGGAGCGCTCGATACTCCGAAGCCATCTGGCCGATGTCGAACCCGCCAGCAAACCTCAGGGCAGCATGCGTCTGTGCCGCCGTGTTCGTCTCATCCTTGGCGCCGTGCGACTTGACCTTCTGTTCCTCGGAACTCTGGGCCCGCTCCATGTCCGGCACGATGAACGCGAGTATCTGATGAATGTGGTCGCGCAACGCCAGCGGCGTCATCCCAGTCGAGGCCGGGGCCAAGTCCCGTGCGAAGCTTTCCCACTCACCGACGATCAAGTCCGTGTGTTGATCGATGAAACGCGGAAGCCGGATGGGACGAGGGTCGGTGCCATTGGACGATGTCTTGGAGGGTTTGTCTTCCTCCGGCATCTTTGATCTCCGATCAGTCCAAGTCAGGCGCCATTGCAGGAACGGCGATCCAGAGCTCACGAAATATGGGCGGAAGGAGCGCCCGCACTACGGGTCGGTGGTGCTCCTTCTCGTGGTCGGACATCAACAGCCTGAGATACCTCGAACAGGAAGCCAGCGTCACCTTGCGGCGCTCTCCAGGGTCCTGGTCCGCTCCGGGAGCGTTGCCACTCCTGCTCGAGGGATCGACAAAAGCGAGGCGGCCCGCTCATTCTTCCTGCGCGGCCGCCTTCCTGCGCGGCCGCGTCCCGCTGAGCCGCTGCGACCGGATCTTCGGCGGTGTGCGCCCACGCTCAGGTGCTCGCCTCGGCCGAACGAACTCGAGCAAGCAATCCACCGCCAGGAGTGATCGGATCTGCTTCTATCGAGTAGCCGTGTCCTCGCTCAACTGACGCGACACGACGGCCGGCCTTGAGCCCTCGCCCAGGACCCGCTCGGCGAGCAAGCGACCGAGGACGATGCCCGGGCGCTCGACCGCAACGTGGGCGAAGCGTCGCACAAGACATGCCGGTCAAGAACAAGGCGAAGACACAGCCGAGAGAAGGTGGGAAAAACCGTTCCGGCATCAGGCGGGCGGCTACGAGAGAAGGCAGGCGTAAAAACCCCACTCGAAACGAAGCGACCACGTCACGCCCGCGATGTCGAGAAAAGCGAACGCATTCCCGTTCAGCGGCGTCTTCTGGGGCTGCATTCCAAGGAGTGACCACGTGCCAACTTCACGTGCCAGCTCGGGGAGCGGCACGCGTAACATGAAGCCAGAGCGAACACCCTCGAAAGAACAACACCGAGGAGCGCAAGCAGGCAGGTTGGCGCGATGCGGAACAATCTTCCGATATAGAGCGGGATCCACCTCGGGCGACCCCGTTCCTTCAGCATCTTCGAAAAACAGGTAGCCGGTGATCATGAAGAACACGGAAACGCCAGCAGGTCCGGCATGGCCGAACACATGCGAGCTGAACGTAAAACCGAGGCCGTGCGCCAATCCTCTGAACGCGTCCGCATGGAGAACACCACCATGAGGGCGAGCACGCCACGGAGGCCGTCGATGGGAGACGATCGTTGATGCGCTCCGCTCGGAGGCACGTCGGCAGCGGCAAAGAGGCGGGTCGACGCAAGCGCATAGACAAGCGCCACACCGCCGACAATTTTCGGCGATGGAGAGGATGTTTACGGCGGCCCAGATGCCCGGTTGTGAGACCAGGATTGTTAGCACGTTGGTTCGGCGGTCTTCGAGTGTTTGTTCCGGTATCGCTCCATGGTCGCGGAGTGGGTCTTCCGGGACCAGAGGCCCGCCACCTCGGAGGGCAGAAGGCTACACGTCTCTTGGGCCCTGCCGGACATTTCCAACGCGCTCGTCTCGTCCGCGACCATGGCCGCGTCGGAAATGCCGGAGGTCTCGAGCGTCGGCCAGGCGGCAACCGCGCTGCTCGCCGCCGGTGCAGCTCTGATCTTGAGGGCTGGCGGAGGGGATG
>CAXUBX010000031.1:0-34460 GCA_964249405.1 uncultured Acetobacteraceae bacterium
TAGCCGCGGATGGTGTTGGAGCCGCCGGCGTAGAGGCGCTGGTCGGGCGGCAGCTGGAACGTGCTGGCGCCCTGGACGGAGGCGACGATGCCGCGGACGGCGAGCACCGAGCGGCCGGGCTTCGTGAGGCCGAGGCGGTGGAAGTCGAAATAGGTCGAGGCCTGGCCCTGGAGGATGGTGAAGAAGGTGCTGCCGTTGCCGCCGCCGAAGCTTTCGGACGGCGTGATGCCGAGGCCGACGCGGAAGCCGTGCGTCGCGTCGTCGAGCGGGTTGGCGAGATCGGTGTCGTCGAAATTGGCGGTGAGCGGCACCTGGGCGAGCTCGTAGTCGCGCGTCACCCCCTCCTGGATGATCTGCTCCTCCTCGCCGAGCAGGTTGCCGCCGACGGTCCAGCGGGGGCCGAGCTTGCGGGTGAGGCCGATCTCGGCGAGCTCGGCGGTCTGGTCGTAGGTGAAGAGGTTCTGCTTCAGCGCCTCGACCCGGATCCGCAGGCTCTGGTCGAGCGACAGGAAGTCGGGCTTGGTGAGCTGGGCGTAGACGTCGTAGCCGAGGCCCTGCTCGGCGGTGCCGCCGAGGCCGGTCGCGATCGCGGCGAGTTCGAGCTGCTCGGCGTTGCCGAAGAAGTTGTGGTGCGTCCAGGTGACGCCGGCGCTGCCGCCGAGATCGGTCGAGTAGGCGGCGGTGAGTGCCACCGTGCGGGGCGGCGCCTCGGTGAAGGTGAAGGTGATCGGGACCTCGCCCTCGGCGTTGGCGTGGCCGGCGGACTGGGCGGTCACGGTCGAGAACACGCCGATCGAGGCGAGTTCCTGGCGTGCGGCCTCGACCTTGTCCGCCTGGTAGAGCTGGCCCTGATGGATCTGCAGGTTGCGGGCGATGAAGTCCGGGTGGACGTGGCGGAGCCCGGACAGATAGAGCGGCCCGATGTCGACGCGCTCGCCCTCGTGCACGGCGAAGCTGACGTCGAGCGCGTGGTCGGCGGGGATCTCGTAGGCGACGGGCGGATCGACGCGGGCGAAGGCGTAGCCCTCGTCGCGGAGCGTCGAGAGCATCCTGGCGCCGGCCTCCAGCACGTTCGCGGCGACCGCGGGCTCGCCCGGGTGCAGACCGAAGGCCCGGCGCGCGTCCGGCGTGACCGCCCCCTCGATCGTCACCTGGCGGAGATGGAACAGCGGACCCCGGTCGATCGCGACCGCGACCGTCGCGTCCTTGCCCTTGGGCAGGGAGGCGAGCCGGTCGGGGAGGGCCGGGTCCGAAACGTCGGTGCCGTCGATCGTGACGGAGACGTGGGCGTCGTAGTAGCCGAACCCGCCGAGCACGGTCTGCAGCCGGTCGATGTCGCCGCGGGCGCGACCGACCAGGGCGAAGGGACCGGCCGGTGCCGATTTGCGGAGCGTCACGAGGCTGGAGCTCGCCTTCATGGCGCTGTCGATCGCGCCATCGCCGGTCTTGGCGATCGTGACGTCGTAGGGCTGGGGATCGGCGGCGCGCAGGCTGCCGAAGGGAACGACGAGAAGCAGCGCCGGAACGAGGGCTCGCCGGAGAGGGGTCGATTGCCGGCGCACGATCGGAGGCGGGACCATCCAAGGTTCCTGCCTTGGACGGCGTCAACACGCAAACGGGAAACCGACGTCGTGTCGATGACGCAACTCCGGGCGGGTTCGCGCCATAATGACGCCATGATTGTCGCGATCTCTCCGGCACGCTAGATGATGCCTGTGATGCAGGCGAAACATCGTTGTCCGGCGCCCCGGCGTCCCGCGCCCCGCCGGCTGGGGCGTCGCGACAAGACCTGCTCGGGGATGCGGCCCGGTGCGGCCGCGGCCACGATCGGCCGGGTCGCGATGTCGGTTCCTCGTCGTCTGTTCCGGGCCGGGCGGGCCAGCGGTCGCGCTTTGCTGATCGTCTGCTGGACGCTGATCGCCTTCGCGGTCCAGCGCCTGATGCTGGCGCTCCCCGGCCGCGGCAAGATCGTGTTCGCCCGGGTCTACTGGGCGACGGTCTGCAACCTGCTCGGCATGCAGGTCCGGCTGGTGGGCGACCTCGGGGCCCTGCGACGACGCGCCGGCCGCCGGCCCGTGCTGTTCGTCTCGAACCACTCGTCCTGGATGGACATCCCGGTGCTCGGCGGCCAGGTCGAGGCCGCCTTCATCGCGAAACGCGAAGTCGGCTCCTGGCCGCTGATCGGGACGCTGTCGCGACTTGGCCGGACGTCGTTCGTGAGCCGCAATCCGGCGCTCGCCGCGCGCGAAGGCGCCGACATGAGCGAGCGGCTTCGCTCGGGAGACAGTCTCATCCTGTTTCCGGAAGGGACGAGCTCGGACGGCTCCCGGGTGCTGCCGTTCCACGCCGGCTTCTTCTCGCTGGCCAAGCCGCTCGCGTCGCGGGAGGGCCAGCCGGTCCCGCTCGCGGCGATCCCGATCATCCAGCCGGTCTCGCTGGTCTACGACCGGCTCGCGGGGATGCCGGTCGGGCGCTCCGGGCGGCCGGTGTTCGCCTGGTTCGGCGACATGGACATCGCGAGCCATTTCTGGCGGTTCGCGAAGTGGCGGGGCGCCCGCGCGACGGTGCTCCTGCACGAGCCGATCGATCCGGCCGACTACCCGAGCCGCAAGGCTCTGGCGGCGAGCACCTGGTCGGTGATCGCCGAAGGCGCGGCGGCGCTCCGTCAGAACAGGCCCGCGGACCCGCTGCCGGCGCGCGACGCGGCAGGCACCCGTCCGAGGAACGATCAGCCGGACCGGAGCCGGAAGCCGACCGCCGTCGCGGCGTGAGGCCGCCCACCGGCGCGGCAGGAGCCGCCGCCGCCGGTGAGGCAGGAGCCGCTTGAAGCGGGCGGTCCCGCCTGCCACATTCCGATCGCGCAAATGATGTTCGAGTCCGACCCAGGGGAGACCGCACGCCAGTTGACGGCAGGAACCGGACAAGGTCCATCCGACGTCGCGGCCTCCCGGGCCCAGTCCATCGCGTCTCCCCCGCCTCGGCGTCCCGTCCGTCGCGTCCACGTGATCACCTGGGGCTGCCAGATGAACGTGTACGACAGCGCGCGGATGGAGGACGTGCTGGCGCCGCTCGGCTACGCGCCCACCTCGGTGCCGCTCGAGGCCGACATGGTGATCCTCAACACGTGCCATATCCGCGACCGGGCGGCCGAGAAGGTGTTCTCCGAGCTCGGGCGTCTCCGGGCGCTGAAGGACGAGCGGAGCCGCGACGGCCGGCGCACGATCATCGCGGTCGCCGGATGCGTCGCCCAGGCGGAAGGCGAGGTCATTCTCCGGCGCGCGCCCTTCGTCGATCTGGTGGTCGGGCCGCAGACCTATCACCGGCTGCCGGAGCTCGTCGCACGCGCGAGCCGGCAAGCGGGGGCGGTGATCGACACCGAGTTCCCGGCCGAGCAGAAGTTCGACTTCCTGCCCGAGACGCGCGCGCGGGCGGTCGGCGCGACCGCCTTCCTTCCCGTCCAGGAGGGCTGCGACAAGTTCTGCTCGTTCTGCGTCGTTCCCTACACCCGCGGCGCGGAGGCGAGCCGGCCGGTGGCCGCCGTGCTCGCCGAGGCGCGCGGCCTGGTCGCGGCCGGGGCGCGCGAGATCACCCTGCTCGGGCAGAACGTGAACGCCTACCACGGCGAGGACGCCGCGGGCCGGCCCGCCAGCCTTGCCGCGCTGATCGGACGCCTGGCTGCGCTCCCGGGTCTCGCGCGGATCCGCTACACGACGTCGCATCCGCGGGACATGACGGACGATCTGATCCGGGCCCATCGGGACATCCCGGCGCTGATGCCGTTCCTGCATCTTCCCGTGCAGTCGGGCTCCGACCGGGTGCTCCGCGCGATGAACCGGGGCCATGATCGCGACCTGTTCCGACGCCTGGTCGACCGGATCCGCGACGCGCGCTCCGACCTCGCGCTGTCGTCCGACTTCATCGTCGGCCATCCGGGCGAGACCGACCGCGATCACGAGGAGACGATGTCCCTGGTGCGCGAGATCGGCTTCGCGCAGGCCTACTCGTTCAAGTATTCGCCGCGTCCCGGCACGCCGGCCGCCGGTCTTCCCGGCCAGGTGCCGGAGCCGGTGAAGGACGCCCGCCTGCAGGCGCTGCAGGCGCTGCTTCGCCAGCAGCAGGCCTCGTTCAATGCCGATTTCGTCGGTCGGATAGTGCCGGTGCTGTTCACCGGGCCGGGGCGCCATCCCGGCCAGGTCGCCGGCCGGTCGCCCTACCTGCAGCCGGTCCATGGCACCGGCGACGCGTCGCTGGTCGGTCGGATCGTTCCGGTCCGGATCGAGGCCGCCACCGCCAACTCGATCGCCTTCCACTCGTGCCAGGAGACGGAACCCGCTTGACTGGAGCGACCCGAGGCGCGCCCGCCGCGCCGTCCCGCCTTCCGGTGCCCCCGCTCTCGCCCCCGACCGCGCCGATCCCGTCCAGAGTGCGGGACGAGCTCGGGGCGCCTTCCCGGTCGATCACCATGGAGTTCCGCGACAACGTCCTGCTGCCGCTGCTGCTCGGCGAGCACGACCGCCACCTGTCGCGGATCGAGCAGGGCCTCGGCGTGCGGCTCGCCTGCCGGGGCAACCGGATCTCGGTCTCCGGCGGCCGCGAGGCGTCCGAGCAGGCCGAACGCGTGCTGACGAGCCTGTACCGGCGTCTCGAAGGCGGCGCGATGCTCGACCGCGGCGACGTCGACGCGGCGATCCGGATGGTGGCGCAGCTGCCGGCGCCCGGAGCGGGCCCGGGCGACGAGGGCGACCCACGACTCCCCTTCCCCGATCTCCCGGCGATCCGGACCCGGCGCGGCGCGGTCGGTCCGCGCTCGCCCGGACAGGCGGCCTATATCGACCTCCTCGCTCGCCACGAGATGGTGTTCGCGCTCGGGCCCGCCGGCACCGGCAAGACCTATCTCGCGGTGGCGCAGGCGGTGGCGATGCTGGGCGCGGGCCGGGTCGAGCGGATCGTGCTGTCCCGCCCGGCCGTGGAGGCCGGCGAACGGCTCGGCTTCCTGCCCGGCGACATGAAGGAGAAGGTCGATCCCTATCTCCGTCCGCTCTACGATGCGCTCGGCGACATGCTCCCGGGGGACCAGATGATCCGCCGCATGGGAACGGGCGAGATCGAGGTGGCGCCGCTCGCCTTCATGCGGGGCCGCACGCTGGCGCACGCGTTCGTCATCCTCGACGAGGCGCAGAACACGACGCCGGCGCAGATGAAGATGTTCCTGACCCGGATGGGCGACGGGACGCGGATGGTGATCAACGGCGATCTCAGCCAGATCGACCTGCCCGCCGGCACCCGTTCGGGCCTCGCCGACGCGATCGACACCCTGGAAGGCGTCCCCGGGATCGCGGTCGCGCGCTTCGATGCCGGCGACGTGGTCCGCCATCCGCTGGTGGCCAGGATCGTCACCGCCTACGACCAGCGCGCGACGGCGGGCCGGGAGGCGGGTCTCCGCCCGGAGCGACATGGAACCGCGAAGTAGGCGTCCGGGCGAGACGCCCGGCCCCGACGCCCGTGCCGTCGAGGCGCGGCGCGACCTCCGGCTCGACGACGTGGTCGTCAGGGTCGCGGATGCCGGCTGGCGACGGCTCGTCCCGGATGCGGAACGGGTGGCCCGGCGCGCGGCGCGGGCGGCGGGCGGCGCCGGCGCGATCCTGCTCGACGGCGACCGCGCGGTCCGGCGGCTGAACGCGCGCCATCGCGGGCGCAACCGGGCGACCAACGTGCTGACCTTCGAGCCCGCCGCGGGCGGCGACGGCGGCGACATCGTGCTCGCCCTCGGCGTGGTCCGTCGCGAGGCACGGGCCGGGCACAAGCGGCCGTCGCATCACCTCGCGCATCTGGTGGTGCACGGCGTGCTCCATCTCCGCGGGCACGACCACGGCGGCGTCGGCGAAGCCCGCCGGATGGAGGCGGAGGAGGCGCGCATCCTCGCGCGGCTCGGCGTGCCGAACCCGTGGAAGCCGCGGATGGGTGGCGACGGACGGGACGAAGCCGGATGAGCGAGCACGAACCCCCGCCCGAACACGCCGGCGAGGACGCGGCGGCGCGGGCACCGGGCGGGCTGTTCGGGCGGGTGCAGTCGATCTTCCGCGGCCGGCGTCGCGACCACACGGTCCGCCGCTCGATCGCCGAGCTGATCCACGAGGAGGGCGAGCAGCAGGGACGGACGCCGCGCGACAGCGGCGAGGTGCTGCCGGAGCTCGACCGGCAGGAGCGGCTGCTGATCGGCAACGTGCTCCGCCTGCGCGGGACCTCGGTCGAGGACGTGATGGTGCCGCGCGCCGACATCGTGGCGATCCCGACCGAGGCCGGCCTCGAGCAGGCGCTGGCGCTGATCCGGCGCGAGGGCCATTCCCGGTTCCCGATCTTCCGCGAGCATCTCGACGACATCGTCGGCACCGTGCACATCAAGGACGTGCTCGCCTATGCCGGGCCGGCGGCGGAGTTCCGGCTTTCCGCCGTGATGCGCGAGCCGCTGCTGGTCGCGCCGCAGGTCCCGGTGCTCGATCTGCTGCTGCAGATGCGGAACATCCGGACCCATCTCGCCCTGGTGGTCGACGAGTACGGCGGGATCGACGGGCTGGTGACGTTCGAGGATCTGGTCGAGACGATCGTCGGCGACATCGCCGACGAGCACGACGAGCCGGCGGGGCCGCTGGTGGTGACCCGGCCGGACGGCACGCTCGACATCGACGCGCGGCTGCCGGTCGGCGCGTTCGAGGAGGAGCACGGCCCGGTGCTGACGGCCGACGAGCGGGCGAGCGACATCGAGACGGTGGGCGGCCTCGTGTTCCGCCTGGCCGGACGGGTGCCGGCGCGCGACGAGGTGATCGGGCATCCGTCCGGCTTCGAGTTCCGGGTGATCGAGAGCGACCCGCTGC
This sequence comes from uncultured Acetobacteraceae bacterium, assembly GCA_964249405.1. Taxonomy (GTDB): domain Bacteria; phylum Pseudomonadota; class Alphaproteobacteria; order Acetobacterales; family Acetobacteraceae; genus CAXTPV01. The sequence goes on from CAXUBX010000031.1 coordinate 6,873, forward strand.
ACATCAGGCGGCTTCGTGCGACCGCGCCGAGGCCGGAGCGGAGCGGCGAGATCGACGTGCTGGAGACGCCGGGCTGAGGGATGTCAGCCCGAGGGCAGCGGGCCGCCGCGTTCGCGCACCATGTCGCGGAGCCGCCTGAACACGGCGGCGGAGGCGCGGATGCCGTCATGTTCGTATTCGTTCGTGACCCAGCCCTGCGCGTTGCCGATCCGGTCCGCGGTCTCGATCGAGAGACCGGCATCCACGTAGAGATCGTCGAAATAGATCGCCGCGGCGAGGGGGACCTCGTTGGCGGCGAGCCTGCCCGGGTCGAACAGCGTTCCGTAGCGCGGATGCCTCGCGAGCGCCTCGGCGGCGGCCTCGAACGGGCGAAGGGAGCGGATCTCGCGGAACATCCACGGATAGATCATCTCGCCCGGAAACAGGAGCGGTCGGCGACCGGTGCCGAAATCGGGGTGTTCGGCGAGGACCCGGTCGGCCGCCCAGTCCGTCGCGCCCTCGCCCTGGCCGTAGATGCTCTCCTGCAGCAGCGCGTAGAGCGGACGATCATCGTAGGAGGTCAGCGACTGCACCGCGGCGAGGAAGTGGTCGGCGAGAGCGTTCTCGCTCGCGTCCACGAAGGGGTCCTCGAACAGCCAGTGGACGTTCTCGAAACCCGGCGCCATGCCGAAATCGATTCCCACGATCTGCAGGCGCCGGACGGTGAGCCGGTCTCCGTCGGGAAGCCGGACGTCGGTCCGCTCGACGAGGTCGGCGACGGCGCCGATCCGGACCGCATCGTCCGGGAAGCGTTCGTAGAAGCGCCTCGTCTTGGCCCGGGCTCTCGGGAAGGTCCGGCGATAGACATCCTCGGCGCTCGCGTCGAGGCCCGGCAGGCCACCCGCCACGTAGCAGGCCGCGAGGCCTTCGGGCGCGATCGAGAGGTAGGTCAGGGTGATGAAGCCGCCGTAGCTCTGGCCGAGCGTCTCCCATCGCGTGCCGCCGAACACGGTCTTCCTCAGAAGCTCGGCGTCCCGGACGATGCTGTCGGCGCGGAACCGGCAGAGCGTCCCGGCGATCCGGTCCGGCGGCGCCATCGCGGCGATCCGGCTCGCGTCGATGCGGCCCGAGCGGCCCGTGCCGCGCTGGTCCAGCAGGATCACGCGATAGGTCCTGAGCGCTTCCTCCAGCCAGGGCGGCCCGTTGCCGGGGCGCGGCGACTTGCCGCCCGGCCCGCCCTGGAGGAAGAGGAGCTGCGGCAGCGTCTCGCGATCGCGGGCCGGATCGACCACCTCGCGGGCGAAGATCTCGACCGTCCGGCCGTCCTCCGGATCGGTCCAGTCGAGGGGCGCGACGACGACATGGTCCCGGATCTTCATGCCGGGGACGACGTATTCGGAATGGATCAAGCGTTCACCTCGTGATCCGTCGGGTCCGGCCATGTCGGCTCGAAATGCCGGGATTGTCCAGACGGGCACCGCGCCCTCGAGGCGAGCCGGTCCGGCATCGACCGCGAGCGAGGGAACGACGGGGAGCGACGGGAGGACACCATGAACAAGCTCGGCCTGCACGCCTTCGTCTGGACCGCGGACTGGACGGCAACCAGCGCGGAACGCGCGATCCGCGAGACCGCGGCACTCGGCTTCGACATCATCGAGGCTTCGTCGATGGATTTCGCGACCTTCGACGTCGCGGCGACGCGCGCGGCGCTCGAGCGGCACGGGATCGGGATCACGATGTCGTTCGGCTTGCCGGCGGAGATGGACATCTCGTCGGGCGACGACGAGCGCACGCGGCGGGGCGAACGCCACCTGCTCGACGCGATCTCGATCGCCCGCGACGTCGGCGCGACCCATGTCTGCGGCATCCTCTATTCGGCATTCGGCAAATACGCCGCGCCCGCGACCGAGGACGGCGTCGCCCGGTCGGTGGACGTCGTGCGGACGGTCGCGGAGAAGGCGGCCGGCAGCGGCATCACGCTCGGGATGGAGGTGGTGAACCGCTACGAGACGAACGTGCTGAACACCGCGCGTCAGGGCGTCGCGTTCTGCCGGCGGGTCGCGATGCCGAACGTCAAGGTGCACCTCGACTGCTACCACATGAACATCGAGGAGGCCGACGTCGCGGGCGCGATCCGCGAGACCGGCGACATGCTCGGGTATTTCCACACCGGCGACAGCCATCGCGGCTATCTCGGTTCGGGATCGATCGATTTCGGCCGGGTGTTCCGGGCCCTGCTCGCGAGCGGCTACGAGGGGCCGATCACGTTCGAGTCGTTCTCGTCGGCGGTGGTCGGCCAGCCGCTCGAGGGCATCCTCGGCATCTGGCGCAATCTCTGGGAGGACAGCCGCGACCTCGCCCGGCACGCCAAGCAGTTCACGGACGCGCACCTGAAGGCGGCGCGGGAAGCCCTCCGGCATGATCGGGGCGGCGCCGGGTGAGGCTGCCGGAGGATCTCCGCCGCCGGGCCGAGGCGCTGCTTGCGAGGGGCGGACGCCGGATCCTCGGCCTCGCAGGGCCGCCCGGCAGCGGCAAGTCGACGCTCGCGGCCTCGCTCGCCGCCGTGTTCGGGGACGCGGCGGCGGTGGTGCCGATGGACGGGTTCCACCTCGCGCAGGGGGAACTCTCGCGGCTCGGCCGGGCCGACCGGAAAGGCGCGCCCGACACCTTCGATGCCGCCGGCTACGTCGCCCTGCTGCGGCGTCTCCGCACGGGCGGCGACGACGAGACCGTCTATGCGCCGCAGTTCCGGCGCGAGATCGAGGAGCCGGTCGCGGGCGCGATCCCGGTCACGCCCGGGATCCGGCTGGTCATCACGGAGGGCAACTATCTGCTGCTCGACGGCGCATGGTCGGCGGTCCGCGGGATGCTCGACGAAAGCTGGTTCCTCGAACCTGACGAGGCCGTCCGCGGCAGCTGGCTGCTCGCCCGCCACGTCGCGTTCGGGCGGACACGGGACGCGGCCGAGGCGTGGATCGAGGCGACCGACGCGCCGAACGCGCGCCTGATCGCGTCCACGAGAGGGCGGGCCGACCTCGTGGTTCCGGTGGTGCCGTTTCCGGGTTGACCGCGGACCCGGCCACCTGCACAACGGTGCGATACTGAAACAAGTGCGTCGATCCCGCCCGCGCGATCCTCCGATGCGCGGGCGCTCGTCGTCGCGTCGTCGCGGAGCACCGTTGATGGACCGGATGATCATCTACCCGGGCGCGATCCCGCTCGACACCGACCTGCTGAACGTCCAGCGCGGCGTGATGAAGGGGCTCGGCTTCCTGGCCCAGGCCTGCCTCGGCACCGGCACCGTGCTCGACGGCCTGGCGACCACGCCGACGGTGCCCGCCTCGATGTCGGTCACCGTCGGGCCGGGCTCGATCACGGTGCTGTCCGAGGTCGACCCGAACGCCTACGGCAGCCTCGCCGCCGACACCGCGAACCTCGTGAAGATGGGCATCCGCGAGACCGGCACGAGCTTCACGCTGACCGCGCCGACGGTGTCGGGCCAGTCGATCAACTACCTGATCGAGGCGGCGTTCCTCGAGGAGGACGCGGTTCCCGTGGTGCTGCCGTACTACAACGCCGCCAACCCGTCGCAGGCCTATGCGGGCGCGTCGAACTCGGGCAGCGCGCAGAACACGCAGCGCCTGCAGACGGTGGCGCTCGAACTCAAGGCCGGCGCCAGCGCCAACACCGGAAGCCAGATCACGCCGAACGTCGATCCGGGCTACGTGCCGGTCGCGGTCGTCACCGTGAGCGCGGGGCAGAACGCGATCACCGCCGGCAGCATCGCGGTCCCGTCGTCGGCACCGTTCCTCGCCTACAAGCTCCCGCAGATGCAGTTCGGCGCCAACATCGCGCGGAACGGATGGCAGCGCCTGCCGAGCGGCCTGATGATCCAGTGGGGCTCGAACGTCACCGTGACCGGCAATCTCGACAGCTTCAGCTTCCCGCTCGCGTTCCCGAACGGCGTCCTCAGCGTGACCGCGAGCGAGGCGAATGCCGGCGGCTGGCAGGTGAACGGGGCGACCGTGCCGGCGCCCACGCTGTACGGGATCAGCGGCGCGTCGGCGACCGGGTTCCTGCTCTCCTGCTGCACGTTCCGCGAGACCGGCGGATCGCTCGGCGTCAGCTACGATCCGGCGACCAGCTTCTACTGGATGGCGGTCGGCTACTAGCCGGCACGGGAGAAAAGGGGCTTGGGGCGCTGCCCCAAACCCCGCTGGGGCCGCGGGCCCCAGACCCCTTCGTTCGAAGAGCGGAGCTCGCCGTCCAGCGGATGGGCTGGTTCGAGGTCGATCCTGATCACATTCGTCCGAAGGATGCGGAGCGGGGCGCTGCCCTGCCGCCGGAGCCGCTCGCGATGATGTCGATGTCCGTCACGATGCACCCGATCTGGCAATCGGGGCTCGTCATCCTGATCGGTGTCGTCGGCGCGGCGCTGCTGCTTCAGCTCCTGGTCCAGCGCGTTCTGCCGGCAGGATTGCGGCAGGGGCATACCATGCTGGGTGCGGCGATCTTCTCGGTGATCGGCACCACCTATGCCGTGCTGCTGGCCTTCATGGCGACGACGGCCTGGGACCAGTACAGCGCCGCCGGAGGACTGGCCCGGCACGAGGCGGACGCGCTCGGGAGCATCTACGAGGCGAGCGGCGGCCTCTCCGACCCGGCCGGCGGGACGATCCGCCGCGAGGTCGTCGGCTACCTGCGGGAGATCATCGACGTGGAGTGGCCGGCGCAGGTGGCCGGGCACACGGTGGGCGCCCGGGCATCGGACCTGACCGACCTTGCTCGGACGATCCTGACGTTCACCCCGGCCGACGCGCGGGACGCCGGCATCCAGAACGTCCTGATCCGGGCACTCGGCGACGTCGCGACGACGCGGCGCGACCGCCGGCTCGCAAGCCATGGCAGCATCCCGGACCTCGTCTGGATTGGTTCTTCTGTCGGGCGGCGCGCTGATGGTCGGGTTCAACTTCCTGCTCGGCGGTCCGACGCTCGCGTTGCACCTGGTCATGACGGCTGCACTGGTGGCCTCCGGCGTGCTCGTCCTGCTCCTGATCGTGGGGCTGAGCTCCCCTTTCCATGGTGCGGTCGCGATCTTGCCTGTCGCCTACGCGGACGTGCTGGCGGAACTGCAGGCGACGCCGTGACGACGCGAGGGCAGACCGGATCGACGCCCGAGCCGGGTCGGAGGCCGACCCTTTCGCTCGAGACGCTCAGGCGGCGACGAACACCGCGTCGATCTTCGAGCGGAGCGTCTCGGCGCTGAAGGGCTTCACCACGTAGTTCGAGACGCCCGCCTGCTTGGCCGCCACGATGTTCTCGATCTTGCTCTCGGCGGTCACCATGATGAACGGGAGGCGCGCGAGCTTGGGATCGGTCCGAACCTGCTGGAGCAGGTCGAGCCCGGTCATCGGCTGCATGTTCCAGTCGCTGATCACGAGCCCGTAGTCGCCCTGGCGCAGCATCGCCAGTGCCTCGGCGCCGTCGTTCGCCTCGTCGACCTCGACGAAGCCGATCTGGCGAAGCACGTTGCGGATGATCCGGAGCATCGTCTTGTAGTCGTCGACGATCAGGATCCGGATGTTCTTGTCGACCAGCATGGGTTCCTGTCTCCTGGTGTTCGGTTCCGGGGAACTTCGGCGGGGGCTTCAGAACGTGAGCAGCCTGTCGATCGCGTCCTGGTCCATCGCCGCTTCCTGCGACTGCGGGCCGTTCAGCAGCGGGTCGCGCGCGACCTCGTGCGGCGGCGCGGTCCCGGTCTCGTAGGCGCCGGTGATGCGGAGGATGCGCGCCTCGATCAGCTTGAGGGCCGCCACGACCTTGCTGATGCGCTGTCCGGTGATGTCCTGGAACGAGCAGGCCTCGTAGATCCGGATCGTCTGCGCGCTGATCGCGGTCTGCGCGTTCTCCGGCAGCGTGAGCGCGACATCGTCGAGCCTCTCGGAGGCGTCGAGGATGGTTTCCGTCGCATCCGCGGTATGCTGGACGATCGCGTCGAGCTCGTCGGTCGCGTCCGGTATCGGGCTCGCGTCGCCCTCGTGCTCGGAACGAAGCCGCGCAACCTCGTCGCGTGCCAACGCGATCGTGGCGGCGAGGGCCTGCACCTCGGACAGCAGCGCCGTCCGCATCGTCTCGAGCTCGGCATCCACCGCGTCGACCGCGCTGTCGACGAGACCGGTCAGCCGGTCGAGACGCATGTCCGCGTGGCGGGACCGGCATTGCGCCACCTCGTCCGACAGCGAACTCATCAGATCCTTGACGGTCATCGCGTGATCTCCCGGACTGCCTCGTCGGCGTGATGATCCGCGCCGCTCATGCCGCGCGGCCTTCGAGGCGGACCGCGACGCGGTTTCCCTTCCGACCGAGCCTTCCGGTGAACACGCGTGCGCTCGCGCAACGCAGCGTGACCGGCTCGTTCGCGTTGACGTCGAGCTCGAGCCGGTCGCCGATGTTGAGCGACATGATCGCGGCGAGCGGCATGCAGCGCTCGTCGAGCAGCGCTTCGAGCTCGACCTCGGTCGCCCAGAGCTCCTCGCGGAGATGGCTCTCCCAGATCGTGTCGCGGCCGAACTTCTCGCCCATGAACTGCTGGATCAGGATCTCGCGCACCGGCTCGAGCGTCGCGTAGGGCAGCAGGAGCTGGATCGTCCCGTGGCGGTCGCCGGCCTCGATCCGCAGCCGGACATTGACCGCGGCACTGCTGACGCTGGAGATCGACGCCGCGCGCGGGTTCGTCTCGAGACGTTCGCATTTCAGCGTGACGGAGCAGAGCGGCAGGAACGACAGCGAGAGATCGCCGAGCAGCCGGTCGATCAGCTTCTCGATCAGGCCGCGCTCGATCAGGGTGAACGGTCGACCCTCGATCCGCGCCGGCGCCGCGCGCCGACCGCCGAGCGAGATGTCGACGATCGAGTAGACGAGGCTCGGGTCGACCACGACCAGACCCTGGCCGTCCCACTCATGGGCGCGGAACACGCCGAGGACGGCGGGGAGCGGCACGCTGTCGAGATAGGAGCCGAACCGCACGGTGGAGACGCCTTCGATGAACAGCTCGACGTTGACGCCGAGCAGCTGGCGAAGGGTCGACGAGGCGTGCCGCGTCAGCCGGTCGAGCACGACGTCGAGCATCGGCAGGCGCTCGTAGAGGACGAGGCCTGCATTCAGGATCCGCTCGATCGCCGTCTTCTCGCCGGAATCGACCGCGCTCGCGAACAGGCTGTCGATCTCGTCCTGCGTCATCGCCCGGACCGGCGCGTCCGGAAACAGGGCCGTCCCGTCGATGTTCCAGCCGAGATCGTCCTCGTTCTCCGACATGCTTTCCGCCTGCGGCCGTCGGTCGAAGGATGCGCGGCAATGCTTGGGGAACGCTTAACGCGGCGCGGCGGCGCCCCCATACTCGGCCAGGGAATACAGGACAGATCCGATGACCGGTCTCGTCGAGCTGAGCTTCGGGCGCGGGCAGCTCGCGGTGGCACTTCCGCCGGACGCGTCCCCGGTGGTGATCCGCAAGCGCACGCTGGCGCCGCTCGCCGATCCGGGTGGCGCGATCCGGCACGCGTTCGAGAACCCGGTCGGCGGCCGGCCCCTCGCGGCGGCCGCCCGGGGCGCCGGGCGTGCCTCGATCCTGGTCTGCGACATCACCCGCCCGGTGCCGAACCACCTCTTCCTCAGGCCGATGATCGAGACGATCGCCGCCGCCGGCGTCGCGCTCGAGGCGATCACCGTCCTGGTCGCGACCGGGCTCCACCGGCCGAACGAAGGCGACGAGCTGGCGGCCCTGATCGGTGACGACTGGGTGCTCGACCATGTCCGCGTCGAGAACCACCATGCCCGCGACGACTTGGCCCATGTCGATCTCGGACGGACGGCGCGCGGCACGCCGATCCGGATCGATCGGCGGTTCGTGGAGGCTGATCTCCGGATCGCGACCGGGCTCGTGGAGCCGCATTTCATGGCCGGCTGGTCGGGCGGACGGAAGGTCGTGGCGCCCGGCGTCGCCGGGCACGAGACGATCCGCACCTTCCACTCGGCCCGCTTCATGGAGGATCCCGCGGCGCGGGAAGGCAATCTCGAGGGCAATCCGCTGCACGAGGAGCAGACCGAGATCGTCGGCCGGATCGGCGCCATCCTCGGCCTCAACACGGTGCTCGACGACCAGCGGCGCCTCGCCCACGTGACGTTCGGCGAGGTGCTCGAGAGCCACCGCGCGGCGGTCGAGTTCGTCGCGGCCGCGACGCGCGTCCCGGTCGGACGGCGCTTCGGCACGGTGCTGACCTCGTCGGCCGGCTATCCGCTGGACCGGACCTACTACCAGACGGTCAAGGGCATGGTGACGCCGCTCGACATCCTGGCCCCGGGCGGCACGCTGATCATGGCGTCGGAATGCGGCGAGGGGTTCGGTTCGGCGGAGTTCCGGGCCGCCCAGACCCGTCTCGCCTCGCTCGGTCCCGATCGCTTCCTCGCCTCGATCACCGGCAAGGCCCTCGCCGACATCGACGAGTGGCAGACCGAGAAGCAGGTGCAGTCGATGCGGCACGGTCGCGTCGAGCTCTACGCGCCCGGTCTCGACGCCGAGGAGCGGCGGATCACGTGCCTGCCCATCGTCGCCGACCTCACGGAGGCGGTCCGCCGTTCGATCGCGCGCACGGGCGACCCGGCCGTCGCGGTGATCCCCGAGGGACCCTACGTCCTGCCGGTCCGGGCGGCCGCGTGACGCCGCGGGAGCCGACCGTAATCATGGCGTGCTCCAATCTCAGGCGGCTGAACGTGGCGCACGCGGTAACCGCGAACCGGTCCACCATGCAACCGGGCGGCGGGTCCGTGCGCTTCCGATCAGGATCGAGGACCTGCTCCGAGGAGGACCCTGCCCATGCTGATCTGGCTGTTTGCCGCCATCGTCATCCTGCCGACCATCGGCATCGCGTTCCTCGGCCTCTCGGGTCGCTGACGCGCGGGCGAAGGCCGCTCCAACCGGCGGTCGTTCCGGCGACCCGCCGGCGGTAAAGGAATACGACATGGAAACGCGACGTCTCGGTCACTCCGGCTTCAGCGTGCCGGTGCTCAGCTTCGGCACGGGCACCTTCGGAGGCGGAGGCGAGTTCTTCAAGGCCTGGGGTTCGACCGGACCCGACGAGGCGACCCGTCTCGTCGACATCTGTCTCGATGCCGGCCTCAACATGTTCGACAGCGCCGACATCTACTCCGGCGGCCGCGCGGAGGACGTGCTCGGACACGCGATCCGCGGGCGCCGCGACAAGGTCATCATCTCGACCAAGGCGACGTTCCGCGCCGGCGAGGGCCCGAACGAGGTCGGTTCGTCCCGCTTCCACCTGACGCGGACCGTCGAGCACGCGCTGAAGAGGCTGGGCACCGATTTCATCGACCTGTTCCAGCTGCACGGGTTCGACGCCAAGACCCCGGCCGAGGAAACGCTGCGGACGCTCGACGACCTCGTCCGGGCCGGCAAGATCCGCTACCTCGGGGTGTCGAACTATTCCGGCTGGCACCTCATGAAGTCGCTGGCGGTGGCCGATCGCTACGGGCTCACGCGCTACGTCGCGCACCAGGCCTACTATTCGCTGGTCGGGCGCGACTACGAGCACGAGTTGATGCCGCTCGGCCTCGAGCAGGGCGTCGGCGCGGTGGTCTGGAGCCCGCTCGGCTGGGGCCGGCTCACGGGAAAGATCCGGCGTGGCCAGCCGCTGCCGGAGACGTCGCGCCTCCACAAGACCGCGGACATGGGGCCGCAGATCCCGGACGACTATCTCTACGACGTGATCGACGCGCTGTTCGCGGTGGCCGACGAGGTCGGCAAATCGGTGCCGCAGGTCGCGCTGAACTGGCTGCTGCAGAGGCCGACGGTCTCGAACGTCATCGTCGGCGCGCGGAACGAGGAGCAGCTCAGGCAGAACCTCGGCGCCGTCGGCTGGAACCTCACACCGGACCAGGTCGCCCGCCTCGATCGGGCGAGCGTCCGGCCCAAGCCCTACCCGTACTGGCATCAGGACGGGTTCGCGGAACGGAACCCCTTCCCGGTCTGAGAGCGGCGGAACCTACCGCGCGGCGAGACGGCGCGGCAGGACGACCGCCGTGAAGTCCTCGTTCGGCAGGTGCTGCTGGGCGAAGGTCGTGACGTCGGTGTCGAACAGCGTGGAGAAGCTGATCGGGTAGACGCCCATCCAGAGCACCACCAGCGCGAGCGGGGCGAGGATCGCCCATTCCCCTGGGCCGAGGTCACGGACGATCCCGCGCACCTTCCCGGCGGCGTGCTCGAACATGACGCGGCGGAACATCACCAGCATGTACGCCGCCCCGAGCACCATCGAGGCGGCCGCGAACCATGCGGTGATCGTGCCGAGACGGATGGTGCCGATGATCACCAGCAGCTCGCCGATGAACCCGCCGGTCCCGGGCAGACCGAGATTGGCCATGGTGAACAGCATCGCAAGGGTCGCCAGCACCGGCATCCGCCTCGCTGCACCCGCATAGTCGGCGATCAGCGTGGTGCCGGTGCGGCGCTCGAGGATCGCGACCGTGAAGAACAGGCCGGCGATGATCACGCCGTGCGCGATCATCTGGAACACCGCGCCGTCGATCCCCTCGGCGGTCAGCGTGAACAGGCCGACCAGCACGACGCCCATGTGGGAGAACGAGGAATAGGCGATCATCCGCCGCATGTCGGTCTGCGCGAAGGCGACGATCGCGGCGTAGGAGATGGCGATCAGCCCGGAGCCGATCATCAGCGGGGCGGCATGCGCCGAGGCGTCGGGCAGCATCTGGATCGCGAAGCGGTAGAGACCGTAGCCGCCGGCCTTGCCGAGCGCGCCCGCGAACAGGATCAGGCCGCCGCCCGGCGCCTCGCCGTAGGCGTCCGGCAGCCAGGAATGCAGCGGCCAGATCGGCAGCTTGACGCCGAAGGCGGCGACGAAGGCGGCGAACAGCCAGCCCTGCATCGTCGGGCTGAAGCTGACACCCATCAATGCCGGAATGTCGGTGGTGCCGGCGGTGGTCCACATCGCGATCAGCGCGAGGAGCATGAAGAGCGAGCCGGCGAAGGTGAACAGGAAGAACTTGAGCGCCGCTCGCGCCCGGCCGAGCCCTCCCCAGATGCCGACCATCATCGTCGACGGGATCAGCACCGCCTCGTAGAAGAGGTAGAACAGCAGGAAGTCGAGCGAGAAGAAGATCCCGAGCAGCGTGGTCTCGAACAAGAGCACGACGACCGACCAGCTGACCGGCCGCGCCTCGGCCGCGGCACCCCCGGCGACGAGGCAGAACGGGGTCAGGAACGCCGTCAACAGCCCGAGCGCCAGGCTCACCCCGTCGACGCCGAGATGGTAGGAGGCGCCGGTTCCCGGGAGCCACGCGGCACGGTCCTGGAACTGGAAGCCGATCCGCCCCGGCGCGAAGCCGATCCAGACCACCACGGCGAGCGCCAGGACCACGAGGCTGGTCGCGACGGCGACGATGGGCGCGAACCGCGGACCGGCCAGCCAGGACGCGAGCGCCCCCGCCAGCGGCAGGAACACGATGAGGCTGAGAAGCGGGAAATGGGTCACTGGCGCTCCGGTGAGGCGAACGGCGGCGGCTCCGGTTCCGGGCGAAGCTTGCGGCGGGACCCTACCGGGCGCACGGGTCTTCGGCAAACCACGGGGGAGCGACCGAGCGGATGGCGCCGGAGGGAATGCCGGACGGCGCGCCGGCAGGCGCGATCGGGGAAAGCTTCATCATGCTCGGCAGCGCCGCCTACCGGCGCGCGGCGGCGGCGATGGCGGCGAGTGGATTCGCGACCTTCGCGCTGCTCTACTGCGTGCAGCCGCTGCTGCCGGTGTTCTCGGCCCGGTTCGGGGTGTCGCCGGCGGAGAGCTCGCTCGCGCTCTCGGTCGCCACCGCGGTGATGACGGTCTCGATCTTCGCCGCCGGGATCGCCTCGGAGCGGTTCGGCCGCAAGACGGTGATGCTGCTGTCGCTGTTCGGCTCGGCGATCGTGAACCTGCTGGCGGCGGGGGCACCCGGCTGGGGGTCGTTCCTGGCGCTCCGGACCCTCGAGGGCGTGGTCGCGGGTGGCGTGCCGGCGGTCGCGATGGCCTATCTGTCGGAGGAGATGCACCCGTCCGGGCTCGGCTTCGCGATGGGGCTCTACGTCGCCGGCAACGCGTTCGGCGGCATGCTCGGCCGGCTGATGGCGGGTTCGATCGCCGATCTCGCGGGCTGGCGGGCGGCGATGGCGGCGCTGTCGCTGATGGGCCTCGCGGCCTCGTTCGCCTTTCTCGCGCTGCTTCCGGCGTCCCGGAACTTCCGGCCGAGCGACCGCGGGCTCGACCTCGCCTCCCATCTCAGCGTCTTCCTGCGGCTGCTGCGGGATCGCCGGATCGCGCTCCTGATGGCGCTCGCGGCGCTGCTGATCGGACCCTTCGTCACCGTCTACGACTATGCCGGCTACCGCCTGCTGGCCCCGCCCTACCGGCTCGACCAGACCGAGATCGGGCTCATCTTCGGCGTCTACGTGTTCGGGATGGCGGGTTCGGCGGTCTGCGGGCGGCTCGCGGACCGGATCGGACAGGCGCCGGTGCTCACCGGGGCGGCGGCGCTGATGACGATCGGGCTTGCTCTCGCCGCCGCGTCGCCGCTGCTGCTGATCGTCGTCGGGATCGCGCTCCTGACGTTCGGGTTCTTCGGCGCCCACGTCGTGGCGAGCAGCTGGGTCGGGCAGATCGGCAAGCGCAGCAAGGGGCACGCCTCCGCGCTCTACCTGTTCAGCTTCTACGCCGGCATGAGCGTCCTCGGCTCGCTCGGCGGCGCCGTCTGGCAGGACGGCGGCTGGACCGCGACCTCGATCTTCGCGGTGGCCCTCGGGCTCGGCGCCGTCGTCGTCTCGCTGGCGGTCAGCCGGGCGCGGCCCTGACTGGCAACGACGCATCGAGGACCCGACGAGAGCGCGGACGGCCTGCCGGCTATTCCTCCGCGAGCCGCTCCCGGCTCGCCCGCACCCGGTCGACGCGCCGTCCGTCCATCCCGACCACCTCGAACAGCCAGCCGGCGAACACGATCCGGTCGCCGGTCGCCGGCACCCGCCGGAGCAGCGCCAGCACCAGCCCGCCGAGCGTGTGGTAGCTGCCGGCCGCCGGCAGGTCGGGCAGGCGGAGCCGCTCCTTGACCTCGTCGACCGGCGTCATCCCGTCGAGCATCAGCACGTCATCGGGTGCGGCCCCCGTGTCTTCCCGCGCGCCGTCCGGCGCCACCGCGTCGACCACGATCGCCTCCATCACGTCGGCCACCGTGACCACGCCCTCGAAGCTGCCGTATTCGTCGAGCACGAGCGCGAGTCCGAGCCGGTCGCCGCGGAGCCGCTCCAGCGCGTCGAGCGCGGTGATGGTATCCGGCAGCACCACGGCCTGGCGCATCAGCCGTCCGACCGCGATCTCGCCGCCGTCGAGCAGGCAGTCGAGCGCGTCCTTGCCGCGGAGCACGCCCACCGGGTTGTCCGGCCCGTCGTCGCAGACCACCAGTCGCGAATGGGCGCTCTCGCGGAGCGCCGCCTCGAGCGCGTCGCGGGGGGCGTCGCGCTCGACCCAGACGAGCTCGTTCCGAGGCGTCATGATCGCGCGCACCGATTTGTCGGCGAGCCGCATCAGCCGGCCGATCATGTCCCGCTCTTCCGGCTCGATCAGCCCGGCCTCGGCGCTCTCGACGAGAAGGGCGCGAAGCTCCTCCTCGCTGACGCCTTCGCGGACGAGCTTGCCGGCGCCGATCAGGCGAAGCACGAGCGCGGAGGTGCGCCCGAGCACCCAGACGGCGGGTGCCGACACCCGGCTCAGGAAGGCGATCGGCCCGGACAGGCGGATCGCCAGCAGCTCGGGGCGGCTCAAGGCGAGCTGCTTCGGCACCAGCTCGCCGAGCACCAGCATCAGGAACGTGATCACGATCACGACGAGCAGGAAGGCGAGTTCGTCGGCGACCGAGCGGAGGCCGGGGATGCGGGCGATGAAGGGCGCGATCCGGCCCTCGAACTGGGCGCCCCCCAGGCTGCCTTCGAGCACGCTGACCAGGGTGATCCCGACCTGGACGGTCGGGAGGAAACGCTGCGGGTCCTCGGCCAGCGCCCTCGCCCGCTCCGCGCCCTTCACGCCGCGCTCGACGTAGTCCGTGAGGCGCGCGCGTCGCGCGGAGACGAGGGCCAGCTCGCTGGTCGCGAACACGGCGTTCACCCCGACCAGCACCAGAACGACCGCGATCCCGACCGCGAGGCTCATGATCCGGACAGCCCCGCGCCGGGCCGGGTCGCGCGATCAGGACGCGGCGGCGACCGGAGGGCCTCGCCGCGTCGGATCAGTCCCCGGCGTCGACGTGCTCCGTCTCGGAACGTCGGCGCACCACCACGCTCGGCCGCGAGCCACCCGCCGGCTTCCGGCCTCCTGCCGTCCGGGCCGCCGCGATCTCGTCGAGCTTGGCCTGGACGTGTGCCGAGAAGTTGAACGCGGCCGGGCGCTGGCGATCGAGCGGGATCTCGGGCGCCATCGGCGCGTCGAGCTCCGGCCCGCGGATCGCGACCTTGAGCGTCTTGAGCGGGTTCTTCACCGCGTCCATCACGGCCGTGGTCTCGTAGCCCGAGTGCACCATGCAGTCGGCGCACTTCTCGTAGTTGCCGGTGCCGTACGCGTCCCAGTCGGTCTCCTCCATCAGGGCCTTGTAGGTCGGCGCGTAACCTTCGCCCAGGAGATAGCACGGACGCTGCCAGCCGAACACGTTGCGGAGCGGCTTGCCCCAGGGCGTGCAGCGGTAGGTCTCGTTGCCGGTGAGGAAGGACAGGAACAATGGCGACTGCGTGAACTTCCACTTCGAGCCGCGCTCTCGGCCGAGCGTGAAGATGTCGCGGAACAGGCGCTTGGTCTTCTGCCTGCTGAGGAAGTGCTCCTGGTCGGGCGCCCGCTCGTAGGCGTAGCCGGGCGAGGTCATGATCCCGTCGACACCCATCGCCATCACGTCGTCGAAGAAGCGCGCGGTCCGGTCGGCGTCGGCGCCTTCGAACAGCGTGCAGTTGATCGACACCCGGAACCCGCGCGCCTTGGCCTTCCGGATCGCCGCCACCGCCCGCTCGTAGGTACCCTCCTGGCTCACGGCATGGTCATGCGTCTCCCGGTCGCCGTCGAGATGCACGTCGAAGGAGAAGTACGGGTCGGGTTTGTAGTCATCGAGCTTCTTCTCGAGAAGCAGCGCGTTCGTGCAGAGATAGACGAACTTCTTCCGTCTCAGGATCTCGGCGACGATCGTCGGCATGTCGCGGTGGAGCAGCGGCTCGCCGCCCGCGATCGCGACCACCGGCGCCCCGCACTCCTCGACCGCGCCGACGCAATCCTCGATCGACAGGCGCTGGTTCAGGATCGGGTCGGGGTAGTCGATCTTGCCGCAGCCGTTGCAGGCCAGGTTGCAGCGGAACAACGGCTCCAGCATCAGCACCAGCGGGTAGCGCGTCCGTCGCAGGAGGTGCTGCTTCACGACGTAGGAGCCGACCTTGACGACCTGCAACAATGGAACAGCCACTTGGTGAACTCCCGTGCCCTTAGGGCGACAATGCCGAGGCGCGACCCTGCGTTCCCCGGCGCCAGACCTGGAGGACCAGAACCCGGGAGACCCGGACCCCGGGCACCCGTGATCCTGGACGCGAGGTCCGCTCCGATCAGCCGCCCTATATCGATGAACAATCGCGACGGTTTACAACCGCTCTCGCGCCCGATCGTCTGCCGTCGTCCACCCTGTTGCCCAAACAGCACAGCCATTCGGAGGCGCTATGGCGGTCTGCCCGCTTCCGGCCTATCTGTCCAGGCGATCATGATCGGCCCGACTCGGAACTCTCGGCGAGGTCGCGGCGTCGGATCGGGTCCCCGGTTCGCACGATCCGGACTGCGAGGGAACCGTTGGACGGGCTCCGGCCGGTCTTGAGCAGTCGGGTCTTGAGCAGTCGGGCCGGCGTCGAGGAAAAGGACGCGGCCGCGTCCAGGGAGTGAGCTGACCATGGCGGAGATCACCGGCAACGCGAGCGGCAGGCCACTGACCCCTCTCCTCGATCGCATCGCCGTTCCGGCCGACCTCCGGAACTTCTCGGCCGAGCAACTGGGGGAGATCGCCGACGAGCTGCGGGCGGAGACGGTGGACGCGGTTTCGGTGACGGGAGGTCATCTCGGCGCCTCGCTCGGCGTGGTGGAGCTGACGGTGGCGCTCCACGCGGTGTTCGATACCCCGCGAGACCGGCTGATCTGGGACGTCGGCCATCAGGCCTATCCGCACAAGATCCTGACCGGCCGGCGCGATCGCATCCGCACGCTGCGCCAGGGCGGCGGGCTGTCCGGCTTCACCCGGCGCCAGGAAAGCGAATACGACCCGTTCGGCGCCGCCCATTCCTCGACCTCGATCTCCGCCGGACACGGCATGGCGGTGGCTCACGCGCTCCGGGGCGAGCATGACCGCCACGTGATCGCGGTGATCGGCGACGGCGCGATCTCGGCCGGCATGGCCTACGAGGCGATGAACAACGCGGGCGCCCCCACCGTCGCCAACGAGGCCCGGAAAGAGGGCAAGGAGAGCGCCGGCGGCCGCCTGCTGGTCATCCTCAACGACAACGAGATGTCGATCTCGGCGCCGGTCGGCGCGATGAGCGCCTATCTCACGCGGCTGATGAGCTCGCGGAAATTCCTCTCGCTCCGTGAGATCGCGCTGAAGCTCGCCCGCCGCTTTCCCCGCCAGATCGAGCGCACCGCCAAGCGCGCCGAGGAATACGCCCGCGGCATGCTCACCGGCGGCACGTTGTTCGAGGAGCTCGGCTTCTATTACGTGGGCCCGATCGACGGCCACAATCTCGACCACCTGCTGCCCGTGCTCCGCAACCTCCGCGACGCCGAGGAGCACGGACCCGTGCTGCTCCACGTGATCACCCGGAAGGGCCGCGGCTACGCACCGGCCGAGGCGGCGGCCGACAAGCTGCACGCCGTCACCGCGCGCTTCAACATCGTCACTGGCGAGCAGCAGAAGGCGCCGAAAGGGCCGCCCTCCTACACCGCGGTGTTCGCCGACGCCCTGATCGCCGAGGCCGAGCGCGACCCCACCCTGGTCGCGATCACCGCGGCGATGCCGACCGGCACCGGCCTCGACCGCTTCGCCCGACGCTTCCCCGACCGCTTCTTCGACGTCGGCATCGCCGAGCAGCACGCCGTCACGTTCGCCGCCGGCATGGCGACCGAGGGGCTGCGCCCGGTCTGCGCCATCTATTCGACCTTCCTGCAGCGCGCCTACGACCAGGTCGTGCACGACGTCGCCATCCAGGGGCTGCCGGTGCGGTTTGCGATCGACCGCGCCGGGCTGGTCGGCGCCGACGGCGCGACCCACGCCGGCGCGTTCGACCTCAACTACCTGCTGCCGCTGCCCGGCATGGTGGTGATGGCGCCGTCCGACGAGGCTGAGCTCATGCATGCCGTCGCCACGGCCGCGGCCTACGACGACGGACCGTCGGCGTTCCGCTATCCGCGCGGCAACGGGACCGGGGTCGATCTTCCCGCCCGGGGCGAGATCCTGGCACTCGGGCGCGGGCGCGTGCTCCGCGAGGGCAACGCGGTCGCCATCCTCTCGCTCGGCACCCGGCTCGCCGACTGCCTCCTCGCCGCCGACGAACTCGCCGCCCGCGGCCTTGCCGCCACGGTGGCCGACGCTCGCTTCGCCAAGCCCCTCGACACCGCGATGATCGACCAGCTCGCCCGGCACCATCCCGTGCTCGTCACCGTCGAGGAGGGTGCCGCCGGCGGCTTCGGCGCCGCCGTCCTCCACCATCTCGCGCATGCCGGGCTGCTCGACCACGTCCGCGTCCGCCCGATGACGCTCCCCGACCGCTTCCTTGAACACGACACGCACCCGAACCAGATCCGCGACGCCGGGCTGGGAACCGCGCACATCGTCGAGACCGCGATGGGCGCGATCGCGTCGGGAGCGGCCAAGGAGCGCCGCCCGATGCTGATGCCGGTGAAGCCCGGAGCGCGAAGCTGAGACCGATGCCGGCCCGGAGCCTCGCCATCGCTGCCGTCGTCTCGGCGACGTCGCTCGGGATCGTGGCCGCTCACGGGGCCCCTCCCGGAGGAGGCGGCGTTACCGCTCCGATCGCGTCGCTCGACCAGGCGCTCGAGCAGATCGACCACGGGGGAGCCGGCTTCGCGGCGAAGGCCGCGGCGCTCGCGCCCGCGGTCGACGGAGCCCTCGACCTCGAGACCATTCTCAGGAACTCCGTCGGCCTCGGCTTCGCGCAGATCGCGCCGGCCCAGCAGCAGCAACTTCTCGCGGTGTTCCGGCAGTTCACGCTCGCGAGCTATGTGTCGTCCTTCTCGGGCACCGGCGACCGTTTCGCCATCGTGCCGCCGACACGGCAGGTCGGGAACGACGTCCTGGTGCAAAGCAGCATCGCTCCCCCGAGCGGCAGCCCGACCCGGATCGACTACCTCATGCACCAGACCCCGCAGGGCTGGCGCGCGACCGACGTCCTGGTCAACGGCACGATCAGCCGGGTTGCGGTGCAACGCTCGGACTTCCGGTCGGTGCTGGAAAGTGGCGGCGCGAGCGCGCTCGCGGCCAGTCTCGGCCGCAAGGTCACCAGCCTCTCCGACGGTCAGATGCAGCCCTGACGACCCCGGCATGATCCGAACCCTTCTGTCTCTGCTGCCGGTCGCCGTTCCGAGCGCGATCGCGCTGGCCGCTTCCGCGCAGACCGCCGCCTCGTTCGTGGCGGTCGCGCGATTCCTGGCCGGTGCCGCGACGGAGCGACGGATCGGCGTGATGCCGCCGGTGACGGTGCTGAAGCCGCTGCACGGCGACGAGCCGCTGCTCGAGGAGGCGCTCGCGAGCGTCTGCCTCCAGGACTATCCCGAGTTCCAGATCGTGTTCGGCGTGCAGCACCGCGACGATCCGGTGATCGCCGTGGTGGACCGGCTCCGGGACCGTTTTCCCGCGGTCGAGATGACCCTGGTGATCGACGCCGCCTCGCACGGGCCGAACCGCAAGGTCTCGAACCTGATCAACATGCTGCCGGCGGCGCGCCACGCGACGCTGGTCATCTCGGACGCCGACATCCACGCCGAACCGGCCATGCTTCGTTCGGTGGTGCGCCCGCTGACCGACGGGGTCGCCGGCCTGGTCACGACGCTCTACACCGGGCTGCCGGCCTCGCGCAGTCCCTGGCGGCTGCTCGGGGCCGCCCAGATCAACCAGGCCTTCCTTCCCGGCGCGCTGATGGGACGCGCGCTCGGGCGCACCGACTGCCTCGGCGCGGTGATGGCGCTCCGCCGCTCGACGCTCGACGCGATCGGCGGGTTCCAGAGCCTGCTGCCGCATCTCGCGGACGATGCCGTGCTCGGGCGCAAGGTGCGGGAGCACGGGCTCGCGGTGTGGCTCGCGGGCACGGTTCCGGCGACCAGCGTGACGGAGCGGCATTTCGGCGAGCTGTTCAGCCATGAGCTGCGCTGGGGCCGGACGGTGCGGAGCCAGGCGCCGATCGGCTATCCGCTGTCCGCGCTGCAGGCGCCGATCGCCTGGGCGCTGCTGGCACTCGCCGCCTCGCCGTCGGTCCCGACGCTCGCCCTGCTGCTCGCCGCCTGGGCCGTGCGGGTGGGGGTGGGGCGGCGGCTCGAGCGGGCCCTCCTCGGCCGTGTCGTGACCCCGTTCTGGATCGCGCCGCTCCGCGACGCGCTGACGCTGATCGTGATCGTCGCGAGCCATGCCGGCAACCGGGTGGCGTGGCGCGGCCAGAGGCTCCATACCAGGGCCGACATCAATCTCCGTGCCGAGCCGGCCGGCATCAATCTCCGTGCCGAGACCGGCAACGCCCGGCCGGCGATGGAGCGACACCTGATCGAGCAGACCCGGATCGAGCAGTCCGCCTGGCGCTCGGCCAATTGAAGGTAGCGACCCGATGAAGACACTCTTCCTGCAGCCCCCGACCTTCGACGGGTTCGACGGCGGCGCGGGATCGCGCTACCAGGCCAGACGCGAGATCAAGTCGTTCTGGTTCCCCACCTGGCTCGCCCAGCCGGCCGCCCTGGTGCCCGACAGCCGGCTGATCGACGCGCCGCCGGCGCGTCTCGGCATGGCGCCGGTCCTCGACGCGGCGGCGACCAGCGACCTCGTGGTGATCCACACCTCGACCCCGTCCTTCGGCAAGGACGCCGAAGTGGCGCGACAGCTGAAGGAGGCTAAGCCGAGCCTGCGGATCGGGATGGTCGGCGCCAAGGTCGCGGTGCAGCCGAACGAGAGCCTCAACGCCGCCCCGGCGGTCGACTTCGTCGCCCGCAACGAGTTCGACTTCACGATCAAGGAGATCGCCGACGGGCGCGACTTCGCCGCGGTCGACGGCATCACTTGGCGCTCGGCGACCGGCGAGCTCATCGCCAACCGCGAGCGCGCGGTGCTGGAGGACATGGACCAGCTGCCGTTCGTGTCCGAGGTCTACAAGCGCGACCTCCGGATCGAGGACTACTTCATCGGCTATCTCCAGCACCCCTACGTCTCGATCTACACGGGACGCGGCTGCAAGAGCCGGTGCACGTTCTGCCTGTGGCCGCAGACCGTCGGCGGCCACCGCTACCGGACCCGCTCGCCCGAGCACGTCGCGGCCGAGATCGCCTACATCCAGCGGGCGTTCCCGCAGGTGCGGGAGATCTTCTTCGACGACGACACCTTCACCGACGACCTGCCGCGCGCCGAGGCGATCGCGCGCGCGCTCGGCAGGATGGGCGTCACCTGGTCCTGCAACGCCAAGGCCAACGTGCCGCGCGACACGCTGAAGGTGCTGCGCGACAACGGGCTCCGGCTCCTGCTGGTCGGCTACGAGAGCGGCAACCAGCAGATCCTGCACAACATCAAGAAGGGCATGCGGATCGAGGTCGCCCGCGAGTTCACGAGGAACTGCCACGAGCTCGGCATCAAGATCCACGGCACCTTCATCCTCGGCCTGCCGGGCGAGACGCGCGAGACGATCGAGGAGACGATCCGCTTCGCGACCGAGATCAACCCGCACACGCTGCAGGTCTCGCTCGCGGCGCCCTATCCCGGCACCTTCCTGCACCGGCAGGCGACCGAGAACGGCTGGTTCGACGCCGCGGCCGCCGAGCTGATCGACGAGAGCGGCGTGCAGATCGCGCCGCTGCAGTATCCGCACCTCTCGCACACCGAGATCTTCGATGGCGTCGAGACCTTCTACCGGAAGTTCTACTTCCGGGCCCCGAAGATCGCCTCGATCGTCGGCGAGATGATTACCTCGCCGCAGATGATGAAGCGGCGGCTCCGCGAAGGGGTCGAGTTCTTCCAGTTCCTCCGCGAGCGGAAGGCCGCCTGACGCAGGCGCCTCGCGCGGTCATCTCGGCGGACGATTTCGGCCTCTCGCCGGCGGTCAACGAGGGCATCGAGCGCGCCTGCCGCGACGGCGTGCTGACCACCGCGAGCCTGATGGTCGGGGCCGCGGCGGCGGCCGATGCGGTGCGGCGGGCGCGAGCCCTGCCCCGGTTGCGGGTCGGCCTGCACCTCGTGGTGGTCGAGGGCCGGGCGACGCTGCCACCGGCGACCATCCCCGACCTCGTCGATCCCGCGACCGGATGGTTCCCGTCCGACCAGCTTCGTCTCGGCATCGCCTACGCCGTCCGGCCGCGGGTCCGCCGGCAGCTCGCGGCCGAGATCCGCGCCCAGTTCGAGGCGTTCCGCGCGACCGGCCTCGCGCTCGACCACGCCAACGCCCACAAGCACATGCATCTCCACCCGACGGTGGGCCGAATGCTGCTCGGGATCGGCCGGGCGTATGGCCTCCGCGCGGTGCGGGTGCCGGCCGAGCCGGGTCTCGACGGCCACGCCGGCGCCTGGGCCCTCCGGGCCTGGACGCGGATCCTCCGCCGGCAGGTCCGGCGCGCCGGGATGCGCACCACCGATCGCTGCTACGGGCTCGCCTGGAGCGGCGCGATGACCGCGGACCGCGTGCAGGCCTTGCTCGCCGACCTGCCGGGCGGCACCAGCGAGATCTACTTCCATCCGGCGGCCGGACGCGACGAGGCGATCCGGCGCCTGATGCCGTCCTACCGGCACGAGGAGGAACTCGCCGCACTGCTCGATCCGCGGACGCGTTCCCTGCTCGGCGGGCGGGACGCGGTCTGGGGCGACATCCCGTGACGGGCAGGACGTCGCGTCGTCGCGGTCGTCCGGCCCGACCGGAGGCAACAGAGACCGCCCCGGCGGCGTTCGCCCGGCATGGATCACCGGGCGTCTGCCTTCCTCGCGACCGTCGAGGCGTCGCTGCCGGCAATCGCCGGGGAGGCCGACGCGGAAGACGGGTTTCCGCGACACGGGATGGCGCTGCTCCGGATGGCGGGAGCCCTGGAAGCGGCGCTTCCGGCTGCCGCCGGCGGCCTCGACCTCGGCTGCGGCCGGCAGGGGGCGGCCGCCTGCCGCTTCTTCCGGCTGCTCGGACGGGGCAGCGTGTCGGTCGGGCGGCTCCTCGAAGGACACGTCAACGCGCTCCGGCTGGTGTTCCGGTACGGCACCGCAGAGCAGCGCGAGCACGCCGCCGCGGCGGCGCGGGACGGAAAGCTGTTCGGCATCTGGGTGACCGATGCTTCGGTCCCGCTCGGGCTGCGGGCCGGCGGGCTCGCCGGCGGCAAGGCCTTCTGCTCGGGTGCGGGTCACGTCGCGCGCGCGCTCGTGACCGCCGAGCCCGACCGGGTGGCGGGGCGGACCCCGGAGCGGGGCGGCGAGAGTTCGATGTACCTGGTCGACGTCGGCGAGGCGCGGCCGGGTGCCGCGCGCACGATGTCGGGCGTGCGCGGCGCGGTGACCGCGGACATGGCGCTCGATGGCCTGCCCGCCGGCGACCCGGTCGGCGAGCCGGGCGCCTATCTCCGTCAGCCGGAGTTCTCCGCCGGCGCCTGGCGGGGCTCGGCGGTGGCCTGCGGCGCGCTGGAGGCGCTGGTCGGCGAGACGATCCGGTCGCTCCGTGAACGCGGCCGGCACCGCAACCCGCACCAGGCGGCCCGGCTCGGCCGGCTGATGATCGCGCGCGACGCCGCGATCCTTTGGGCGGATCGGGCGGCGGAGGCGGCGGACGGCACCGACGCGGACGAGGTGGTCGCGACCGTGAACCTCGCGCGCCTCGCCGTGGAGGCGGCCTGCCTCGACGCGATCCCGCTGGTGCAGCGGAGCGTCGGCCTCGCCGCGATGCTCGCCGGCAGCCGGACCGACCGGATGATCCGCGACCTCGCGACCTACCTGCGCCAGCCGGCGCCCGACGAGACGTTGACCGAGGCGGCGATCTGGTTCGCGGAGAACGCCCCGTGACGGCGGCCGAGGCGCACGCGGCGTTCCGCGGCTTTCCGCTCGTCGGGCTCGAGCCTCTGCTCGGGGGCGGAACGCCGCTGGTGCTGGCTCCCCATCCGGACGACGAGAGCCTCGGCTGCGGCGGGCTGATCGCGCTCTCGGCCGAGGCCGCGCGGCCGTGCCACGTCGCGGTGATGACGGACGGGTCGGGCTCGCATCCCGGGTCGCGCGCCTGGCCGCCCGCACGTCTCGTCGCGGCGCGGGAGACCGAAGCGCGGGAGGCGCTCGCGCGTCTCGGCCACCCCGCCGACCGGGTGGCGTTCCTCGGCTTCGAGGACGCTGCCCTGCCGCTGCAGGGCCCGGTGTTCGAGCGCGCCGTCGACGCCGTGGTCGGCGAGGCGCGGCGTTTCGGCTGCGACGTGCTGGTCGCGAGCTGGATCTCCGACCCGCATGGCGATCACGTCGCGACCTCGGCGGTCGGGCGCGCGGCGGCACGGCGTCTCGCGGCGCGGCTGCTGTCCTACCCGGTCTGGGGATGGACGCTGGCTCCCCTGACCCCGATCCGTGACGAGGCGCCGTTCCAGGGCGCCCGGCTCGACATCGCGCGCGTGCTGGACCGCAAATGTCACGCGGTCGCGGCGCACCGCACCCAGCACGGCCTCATCGACGACGATCCGGACGGTTTCGTGCTTCCGCGTGTCCTGCTCGACCCCTGCTTGCAGCCCTTCGAGGTCTACGTGGACACCGTGCCTTGACCGGGAGCTGGGACGAAGCGGTGTTCGACGCGATCTACGCGCGCGATCCCGATCCGTGGCGCTTCGAGACCTCGTCCTACGAGCGGCGGAAATATCGCGCGACGCTGTCGCTGCTGCCGCGTGGACGGCGCTTCGACAACGCGCTCGAGCTCGGCTGCTCGATCGGCGTGTTCTCGCGGGCCCTCGCGCCCCGCTGCGCCGCCCTGCTCGGGATCGATTGCGCCGCGGCGGCGATCGGGCGCGCACGCCTCGCCTGCGCGGACCAGCCACAGGTGCGGTTCGAACGGGGTACGCTGCCGGCGTCGTTCCCGGAGGGGTCGTTCGATCTCGTGGTGATCTCGGAGCTGCTCTACTTCCTCTCCGGCCCGGACATCGGCGATCTCGCGTCCCGCGTGTGCGCGGCCTGCCGACCGGGTGCCCTGGTGCTCCTCGCCAACTGGACCGGCGCCACCGACACGCCCTGCACGGGCGACGTCGCGGCCTCGCTGTTCCGCGAGCGGGCCAGCGGCCGCCTCACGCCACGGTCGGCGAGACGAGCGGCCTCGTATCGGCTGGACCTCCTGTCGGCCGCCTGACCCCGCTCGCCCTCCGATCGGGCCTCGAGGCGGGCCAGGAGACGGTCCGCGCGCTCCATGTGCGGCGCGAGATCGAGGTGAGGGATCGGGGTGCGCGTCGCGAGGACGGCGCTCGACCGCTCGATCGCGTCCCAGGCCTCGCCGAAGAACGGCCGGCGGAGCGCATCCCGCAGCACTGCCTCCGTCACGCCGAGCTGCCAGGCGGCGCGCGAGGTGGCCGATCCGGACGCGCGAAGCTCGCGGAACGCACGCCGCCGGCGGACTCGGCGAAGCGCGTCCGCGACCGGCTCCAGACGCTCGTCCACGTGCTCGTCCTGGCACCCGATCCGGCGTCGCATCGTGTCGGCCATGCCGCCATCGGCGCGGCCCGTGAGGCGGCCGGACACGATCACCGCGAGCGACGGCTCGTGGCGGATCCGTGCGTCACGGAGGCGAAGACGGTGGAGCAGCGCACGGTCCTCTCCGCTCGCGACCGAGGGGACGCCGCCCGCGGCCCGGAACACCGCGGGGCGCACCGCGATGCTGGCACCCGATTCCTCGCCGTGCCGTGGCCATGGATCATCCCGGTCGGGGTCGAGCAGCGACGCGATCCGGTCGAGACGGGTGAAATACGCGGTCTCGCGCGCGTCGTCGTCATGGAGGTGCCGCGGCACCGCGAGCGCCTCGACGGGATCGATCAGGGCACGGCCGCAGACGACGTCGGCCCCCGCCGTGACCGCCGCGTGGTTGCCGCGCCGCCAGCCGTCCATGACGCGCCCGTCGGCATCGGTCGTGAGCAGGAGGTCGGTCGCGCGGCAGCGGGCGAGCGCCGCCTCCATCGCGCGCCGCCTCGCCTCGCCGGCATGGGCGCGGACACCCTCGAGACGCTCGCTCGACACGGCAAGCTCGAGGCCGAGGGACGACGCGGCCTCGCGGGCCGCGGTCTCGGTGCCATCGTCGGAATTGTTGACGAACAGCACGACGAGGAGCGGCAGCGCGCAGCGGTCGGCGGCAAGGGCCGCGAGGCAGGCGCCGATCCGGTCCCGCTCGTTCCGTGCCGGGATCGCGACCACGGAGCGCGTGTCGTCGTGCCTCATCAGATCGCGGCGACGGCGCCGTCGGATCGCGGGTCCGACGCACCCTCGCGGACGCCGTCCGGCCGCGACACGATCGCGCCGGCATGCCCCATCACGGCGCTGAGGCGCGGGACCAGGGAGACGGCGTGGCCGGCTTCGCGCAGCCGGTCGATCGTGGCGGCACCGAGATCGGCCTCGACACGCAGCGACATCGCGTCCTCGCCCCAGGTGCGGCCGAGCAGCCAGCGCGGCGCGGTCACCGCCTCCTGGAGCGGGACGCCGAACCTCGCGTAGCGCGTCAGCACCGCCGCCTGGGTCTGCGGCTGGCCCTCGCCGCCCATCGCGCCGTAGGCCATCCGGCGCCCGTCGGCGAAGAACGCCATCGCCGGGTTCAGCGTGTGGAAGGGCTTGCGGACCGGTGCCAGCGCCCGTGGACCATCCGGCTGCCCGGACGGCGTGAGCACGAAGGACGTGCCGCGGTTCTGCCAGGTGATCGCGGTCTCCGGCAGCACCACGCCGGAGCCGAACTCGTGGAACAGCGAGTTGATCGCGCTCGCCATTCCGCCTTCGGCGTCGACGGCGCCGCACCAGACGGTGTCGCCACCCCGGTCGGGGTCGGGCTCGGGCCAGGGCAGCGCTCTCGCGGCGTCGATCCCGGCGGCTGCCCGGTCGAGCCAGGCGTCGGCGAGGAAGGACGCCGGGCTCTCGGTCATCGCGCCCGGATCCCCGATCACCCGGTCGCGCACGCGGAAGGCGCGCTTCGTCGCCTCCACCAGCCCGTGCACGTGGGCGAACCCGCCGGCCTCGTCCCCGGCCGGGCGCCGGTCGGCGACACCGAGGATGAGGAGCGAGACCAGCCCCTGCGTCGGCGGGGGAACGTTGAAGAGGCGGAGATCCCCGATGCGGAGAGCGAGGGCGGCCACCTCGGCGGCGTGCCCGAACGCGAGATCCGCGTATTCGACCGGGGCGCCGACGGTGACGAGATCGGCCGCGATCCGGTGGGCGAGGCGTCCGCGGTAGAACCCGTCGAGCCCCTCCTCGGCGAGCGCCCGGAGGGTCGCCGCGAGGCCGGGACGCCGGACCGGCGCGCCTGCCGCCGTCGGACCGAACATGTCGAGGAAGCCGGGCTCGCATCCGAGCGTGCCCGCGAGACGCGCGCAATCCTCGGCGAGGCCGCGCGGGACCGGCACGCCGGCCGAGGCATAGTGGATCGCGGGTTCGAGCAGGGCCTCCAGCGGCAGCCTCGGATCGGGACCGCTCCAGCGTGCGGCGACCGCGAGCGCCGAGATCCAGGAAGCGACCGCGCCCGGCACGGTGTTGGCGCTGAGCGGCCCGCGCGACGGGATCGCATCCAGGCCCCGCTCGCGATAGAACCCGGCCGAGACCCGCCGACCCGCGCGACCCGCGCCGTCGATCGCGACCGGATCGCCGCCACCGGGAGGCGCGAGCAGCCAGAACCCGTCGCCGCCGAGCCCGGTCATGTGCGGGTAGACGACCGCGAGCGTCGCCAGGGTCGCAACCAGGGCCTCCGCCGCGTTGCCGCCCTGCCGCAGCATGTCGAGCCCGGCCTGCGAGGCGAGATGGTGCGGCGAGGTCACCATCGGACCCAGGGCGCGCGTGGTCTCGATCATCCTGGGCCTCTCGTTCGCTCGAGCATCATTCCGATCGAACTGAATTCGTTTGCCCGGACAAAGATCCTTCGCCTCGCGTGGCGGGAGGGCGTTCCGGGCCGATCGCGCTCGACAGGCTGCTGAAAAGCTTCGGCGCCGAAGGCATAGTGGATCAAGACGCGGGGTTTCACCCCGCACCCCACCAGGCGCTGGGCGCCTGGACCCCCGACAATCTCAATCGAATGCGGGTCTGGGCGCGCCGCGCCCAGCGGAGTTTGAGGCGGAGCCT
>CAXUBX010000032.1:0-17046 GCA_964249405.1 uncultured Acetobacteraceae bacterium
GCTCGTCAGGCTCATAACCTGAAGGTCACAGGTTCAAATCCTGTCCCCGCAACCAGCTTCGCCGACAACGGACGATACGCCGCACCGATCGTCTCTCGGTCCGCACCGCCCGCGCGCAACAGCGCACTCAGCTCACCATCGAGCTCGAACCGGAAGCCTCCGCGGGAAACGACTGCACTATCAAAGGCCAGGATCGAACAGCTAGCTGGGACGGCCAAGCAGCCGATGATGCGACCCCGTTCGCCCGCGGCCACCGCGCTCCTCGAAGTCCGTTGCCCCCCAAGACACAACACGGCACGCGCGGCGAGGCGACCTTCGCTCCATCGGCAGCGGCGCGTCATCCGGCAAAGGCGAGCCAAGACACCGCTCCGAGCAGGGCACCCGAGCTCGTTACGCTGATTGCGAACCGCATCCACCAGCTCGTGCGCGCCGACCGCCAGGCGAGCCAAGCCTCGACATCCGCCTGCGTCACCCACACCGACCTCGAGGCATCCGACCGCAGACGCAGTCGATAGGCCGGGGTCTTGCCGTGCGAGCCAGGACCCGGAGCCGGCTTGCCCAGGCTGCCCACGATCGCCGCCGCGACGGTCCGGCCGCATTGCTCGAAGTCGGTGAGGACGTCCGGGTGGAGGTCTGGTGGGCGTGGGGGGTGACAGAGGGTCGCGACCGCGCGGGATGACGGCGTGGCGGGGCGTGTCACGACCAGAGGAAGAGCACGAGGAGAATCCCTGACGGACACGCGGCCAGCCCGGTCTGGACGAGACGCTCCGTAACCCCCATCCGCCCGAAATCCCGCTCGAATTCCTCCAGAAGATCGGCAGGCGACAGCGACGCCACCCTGTCCGACGCGCGGTCATTGCGGGAGAGCCCACACCGAGCGGGTCCGGTCGCACTCACCAGGTGGCTCGCTGCATAGCCAAGAAGGAACGTGCTCATCTCGATCATCCTGTTGTCCGATCCCGGCAGGATGGGACTGGCAGGTTTCGATCTCGCTGCAGAACCAGGCCGATCGGCTACGACCGAAATCCAACCGGGACGACGCGCGACGCCGGACCGGACGCAGGAACGTGACGCGCCACGTCGGTTACGACGGTAGCGTTTCTTCCTGCTCCGGTCATCGACCGTCACCGAACCGGCGGTAGAGCGGACATGCCAATCCGTCTGATCGCCGCGAGAGGAGCCGACCGTGATCGAATACGTCCACGCCTCGTCTGGCCTGTTCAAGGATCTTGCCGGCATTGCCGCCCTGTTCGGCATGCTGGCGCTCGACGGTCTCCACGAAGCTTTCGAGCTCGCGTCCGTCGAACCGGTCGATCGGCCGGAGGCTGCCCCATGCGGCGGTCAGGCGCGGCCGCGGAACCCCGACGAGCGAGCCCGGCAGGCCACGCCGGACGCGTCGCCACCGGTCATTCCTCGGTCACCGGAAGGGTGAACACGTAGCCGACGCCGCGATCGGTTCGGATGATCCGAGGCGCGCTCGGATCCTCCTCGAGACGACGGCGCAGGCGGAGGATCTGCACGTCGATGCTGCGATCGTAGACGTCCTCGTGCACCCGGGTCGCCTGAAGGAGCTGTTCGCGGCTGAGCGGCCGGAGCGGCGCCTCGACGAACGCGACGAGCATGGCGTACTCGCCCTTCGTAAGAGGAACCGCGGCGCCTTCGCCGTCGAGCAGCCGACGCGCGCGGCGGTCGAGGGTCCACTTGCCGAACCGGAGCAGGACGGGGGCCGGATCCCGCCCACGATCCCGGCCCTCGGCACGCCGCAGGATCACCCGGATCCGGGCGAGGAGCTCGCGGAGGCCGAACGGCTTCGTCAGGTAGTCGTCCGCCCCGAGCTCCAGGCCCACCACCCGGTCCACCTCGTCGCGGCGGTGGCCGGTCATGATGATCACGGGTATGTCGGACGACGTCCTGACCGCTCGGAGAAGATCGAGCCCGTCGTCGTTGCCGAGCTTCAGGTCGAGGATGATTAGGTCGGCCCGGGTGGTGGCGAGATGCCGGGTCATCTCGGCCTCGCGGTCCACCACCGAGACCCTGAAGCTGTTCTGCGTCAGGTAGTCGGACACCATCCGCTGCAGCGCGGGGTCGTCCTCGACGAGGAGCACGCGCTGCTGTCCCCGGGATGCCTCCATCCGGGTCGTGCCCTCGCTCACGCGGAGACGCCCTGGCCGTCGGCGTCGAGCATCGCCGGACGCGACCGCGCGCCGCGGGGCCTGCAGCAACGCGCCAGGGCATCGGCGACCGCCGTCGATCGCAGCGGTCGCGACAGCACGGCTCCGACGTTCAGCATGCCGATCGCCTCCGCGTCGAACTCGTGCGTGGCCACCGTGATGAGCGCCACCGGCTGCGTTACGCCGAACCGCCTCAGGGTACGCACCAGACCGAGCGGGTCGGTGGCGCCGCACGTGTCGAGCAGGATTGCCGCGAACCGCTCGACGCCGGCCCGTGCCGCGTCGAGCATCGCCTCGCGGTTCTCGAAACCGACAGGCTCGTAGCCGAGGGCCGCGGTCATGTCTTCGATCCCGCGGAGATCGTTGCCGTCGGGACAGAACACGAGCACGGCTTCGCCGTTGCCGCCCCGGACGATCTCGGCGACTTGGTCCGCCGGCGCCACGGGCAGCCAGACGGCGAAGGCCGTGCCGCGACCGAACACGCTCCGCACATCGATGACGCCCCCATGGTCATGGACGATCTCGCGCACGGTCGCGAGACCAAGGCCCGTGCCCGCGGGCCGGCTGGTGAAGAACGGCTCGAAGATCCGGTCGAGCGTCCGCTCGCTTATCCCCGACCCGGTGTCGGAAACGGTGATCCGGACATGCTCGCCCGGATCGAGCTGCCCGTGCGACCGCCTCGTCCGGACCCGCACGGTGTCGAGCGCGACCTCGACCGAGACGCGGCCGCCGGTCTGGGTCGCCTGGCAGCTGTTCCGGACCAGGTTCAACATGACCTGCTGCAGCTGGGCGGCGTTCCCGATGACGACGCACTCCGGGATCGACGTGGGGAACTCGGCCTCCAAGCCGTCGGGGATCGAGACCGTGAGCATCGAGATCGTCTGCTCCATCAGGGGCCGGACCGGCACGGCCGTCTTCGCGGCCATGCGTCCCGAGCCGAATTCGAGGATCGCGATCACCAGCTGTCGCGCACGCTCGGCCGCCTGTTCGATCTCGCGGACGTGGTGCCGCGCGACCGGATCGGCGCCCATGCTCTCGGAAGCCATCTCCGCATGGCCGACCACCGCGCTGATGACGTTGTTCACGTTGTGGGCGATGCCGCTGGCGAAGGCGCCGATCGCTTCCAGCCGACGCGCCCGGCTCAGCCGCTCCTCGAGGGCGCGGCGCTCGGCGGCGGCGGCGCGGCGGTCGAGCGCGCTCTGCACCACGTCGCCCGCCATCCGGACCAGCCCCGACCCGCCTCGTGGCCAGGAAGAAGTCGAACGGACCAGATCGAAGCCGACGATCCCGACGCGATCGTCGCCGCACCTGAGCACGACACCGCACCAGGCGCGAACGCCCGCGCCGCGAAGCGTCTCGACGAGCGGATCGCCACCGCGCCGGGCGGCGACCGGTATCTCGAGCAGTCCCGGCTCCGTGCCGGGGAGATGCGCGAGCAGTCGAGCCGGCCAGCCGGGCGGCCAGTCGCCCTCCGCCCGGCTCCAGCGATGTTCCGAGGCGATCGGCCCGTCGAGCAGGACATACGACCGGTCGGCTCCGAAACCCTTGCCGAGGGCGGTCACGATCTCGGTCATCATCGCCTCCTGCCGGCTCGACGGCGTGGCGAGCAGCCGGGTCGAAATCTCCGCGATCAGCGACTCGACTTCGGCGCGCTGTCGAAGGAGGGCCACGCCCCGTCGCCACTGCAGCGCCAACCGGACGAGGATCGCCGACAGCGTCACCGCGGCGACGTACAGCGCCGCGCGGAACCACGCCGCCCGCCTCTCCTCCGCCCGACGCCTGGCGTCCTGGCTTCGCCGGATCGCCTGGCGCAGGTCGTAGGTGTCGATCCGGAACAGCCGTGCGAGATCGCGGTCGACGCCGGGGATCAATCTCGTCAGCACGCGCCCGTGCGCGGCCATGAGTTGCAGGTTGGTCCTCGGTGCCCCGCTCGGCATCCCCGACGCGATCGCCTCCAACGACGCGAGCTGGCGCGACACCTCGGCCACCGCCGCGGGCGACGGGTCGGCGGTGAGGTGAAGAACGGCGTTGCCGAGCCACGCCACCGCCGCCATCACGCGGGCATCGCCATGCAGCGCCGACGTGTCCGTGTCGAGGACGTCGAAATAGGCGAAGGAGTTCTGGAGCAGTGCGTCATCGGTCTTGAACTGCTCGACCGCGCTCTGCTCGGCTCGCGCGGTCCCGACCAGCCGATCGAGCAGCAATGCATCGCGGGCTCGGATCCGGGCTTGGCGGTGCAGTTCGGCGGCGGCCTTCCGAAGCATCTCGACCTGCTGATCGAGCACATCATCGTTCCGCAGCAGGCCGGCGCGCGCCTCCAGCACGTCGGCGCGCAGGCCGGCCTCGGCCAGCGACACGCGGGCGACGTCGCGTTGGGCGAAGACGTAGGCCTCGCTCGGCGGCCCGGCGCTCTGCACGGTCAGCCAGGTCAGCAGCGCCACCAGCAGCAGGACCAGTCCCGTCGGGCCGGGCCGAGGCGTCAAGGGTGATCTCCCCGGGCGGCGGCGCCGACCGGCCCGTCGAGCGTCCGGAGGAAGTCGACAATCAGGCTCACGTCCTCGGGCGGCAGATCGCGTCCGAGCTGCGCCGTCCCCATCGCGTGCACGGCGACCGGTAAGGTCGCGGCGCTGCCGTCGTGGAAATAGGGCGGCGTCCGCGCGACGTTCCGGAGGCTGGGAACGCGGAACACGTCACGGCTCGGAACGCCGGTCGGATCCACGACGCCCTGTCGCTCGAACAGGTTCCCGCCGACATTGACGCCCTGGTGGCAGGCCGTGCAGCCGACCGACTTGAACAACGTGTACCCGGCGACTTCCCGGGGCGTCAGCGCCGTCTTCTGTCCTTCCAGCCAACGGTCGAAGCGGCCGCCCGGCGTCACCAGCGTGGTCTCGAACGCGGCGATGGCGTCGACGATCCCGGGCCAGTCCGGGTTGCGACCGAATGCCACGCCGAAGCGTCGCCGATAGGTCGCGGAACGACGGAGCCGCCGCACCACCGCGGCGGGGTCCGCCCCCATGAGGTCGGGGTCGCGCAGCGAGAGCTCGGCCTGGTCCTGCAACGTCCCGGCATCTCCGTGCCAGTCCAGCCGCCAGTCCAGGACGCTGTTGAACACGGTCGGGGTATTGACGCGAAGTGCGTGACCGTCGTCGCCCGTGTCGAAGCGCGCCGTGCTTGCCCCGTTCGTCGACAGATCATGGCAGGAGGAGCAGCTCAGGCGGTCGTTGCGGGACAGGATCGGGTCGCCGAACAGCGCCCGCCCGAGCGCCGCGACGCGTGGATCGACCCTGGATGCGGCCGGCACCGGCGTGATCGGCTCGGCGGTCGGCGACGGCAATTCGGCCCGCGATGGGCAGCTTGCCGCGGACAACACCATCGCGCTCAGAAAGGCCCAGAGCGACAGCATCGGTAATCGCGTGTCTGGCAAAGCGACGATCCGGAGGTCGGCGGCGAGGGTTTACGGCCGCCCCGTTCCGACGGTCAACGACCGGCGGCGGAGAAGCCTTTGCATGTCGGCGGTGTCGGGGACGGAAACGACGAACGGGGCTACCTCAAGGAACGTTGCGGCGGAGCGTTCTCGCAGCGGTCGGTTACCGGCCCGTGCCGGACGCGTCCGATCGCGTTACAGCTGTCACCGACGCTCAATTCGCCTGAACGGGTTTCAGGCACCAGGGCCACCGCTCCCGGCGAAGGCCGCGGGTCCCTCGACGAACATCCACACCTCGCGCCGCCATCCGATCGACCGGCGCGGATTGCAGGCAATCCTGCGAGGCCGGGCAGTCGGTGCTCGGCCGGATGTAGAGACCTCCGCCGTGCCGCTGTCACGCCGGCGAAAGCGGAATCCCGGAAGGTCGTCCCCCGGCAACGGCTCGATGTCGAACTCCACCGTCCCGGTCCCGAACGAGAGGCCGGAGAGCAGCGCGCTTTCGCTGTCGAGGCGGAGGAGGCCGTCCGGAAATCCTTTCTGCTGCAGGAACGGCAGACGCGCCGTCCGAGGGCTGTTCACCCGGATGTCGACCGCCTGCCCAGCGGCCGGCGGTCAGCGCGATGTCGAGCGGGGCGGCGCTTCGGGCCGGCTCCGACGCCAGCGCGGCCTGTCCGAGCACGACCGCGCCGAGCAGGGGAGGGGCTTGGCGCGATGCTCTCATCCTGTCCGCCTCAGCCGGTCTCTCCGTCACGGCGGCCGATAAGCCGGTCCGCGGGTG
This sequence comes from uncultured Acetobacteraceae bacterium, assembly GCA_964249405.1. Taxonomy (GTDB): domain Bacteria; phylum Pseudomonadota; class Alphaproteobacteria; order Acetobacterales; family Acetobacteraceae; genus CAXTPV01. Next base: position 6,374 of record CAXUBX010000032.1, read on the forward strand.
TCACGAAGCGGCCGTTTCGACCTCAGTCCTCCGATCGATGCTGCGGCACCCGCCGCGCAGGGCGGCGTGCGGCCAGCCCCGACGGGTGGATGCTCGATGACGGACCCGCGTGCGCGCGGCCGGGCCGTCCAGTCATCGCCGTCCGTGCGGGTCATTTCCCGCGACAACCGATCCCGACCCGGCCAGTGTCGCCCCATGACTGGAAGACCAGCCCCGGGCGTTTCCCGTCCGCTGATCCCACCGTTGCCTCCGCTGGCCCGCGATGGGGTCGGCGGTCTCGCGATCCTGGCGGGTCTGCGGCGCAATGGCTTCTCGGCATTTCCGTCGCGCTGCTTCGACGAACCGGTGGTGAGGCTGCCGATCCCGGGTCGCAGCCTGGTGATCGTTGGTTCGCCCGACGGCGCCCGTCACGTGCTCCAGGCATCGGCCGGCCACTACCGACGGCTGCCCGCCGGGCGTCGCGTGCTCCAGCCCATCGCCGGCCGAGGCCTGCTCGTGAGCGAGGGCGAGACATGGCGCCGCCAGCGCCGCGCCATGGCACCGGCCTTCACGCCGCGCACCGTGCCGGTGCTCACCCGCCACGTCCGGCGCGTCGCCGAGACTGCGTGCCACGCGCTCGAGGCCGCAGCGGACGCGCCGGTCGACCTGCTCGCCGCCATGCAGCGCCTCAGCCTCGACATCGCCGCGGCCGCAATGTTTTCGCTCGAGACGGCATCGTTCGGCGACACGCTTCGCGACGCCGTGACGGGCTACATGGCGGGCATCGGCCGTCCGACGCCCGGCGACTTCCTGCTCCCGTCTTGGCTGCCACGGCCGCTGACGGTCCGGCGCAAGCTGTTCCGCCGGCACTGGCGTCGATTGATCGACGGGGTCATCGCCGAGCGCGAGCAGGTGAATGGCGGCGCGCGAAACGCTGGCGACGAGCGCGACCTCTACGACCTCCTCGCGGCGGCGCACGGCGACGGGGAGGGCGACCTGCTCGCCGACGAGGTCGCGACCATGATCGTGGCCGGTCACGAGACCACCGCGCTCGTTCTGTTCTGGTCGTGCCTGCTCCTCGCCGACGCGCCGGAGTGGCAGGACGCGATCGCGGCCGAGGCGGCGGTGCTGGACGGCTCCGACGAGTCCGGGACCCTCGCGACGCTCGTTCACACGCGGGCGGTGGTGCAGGAAACGCTCCGGATCTATCCACCGGCCTTCATCACCGCGCGCCTCGCCGCGACAGCGGATCGGATCGGCGACGTGACCGTGCCGGCCGGTGCGATCGTGCTGATACCGTTCTGGATGCTGCACCGCAATCCACGCTGGTGGAACGAGCCGGCGGTGTTCGACCCCCGACGGTTCATCGACGGGCCGGAGCCGGACCGCTTCGCCTTCCTGCCGTTCGGCGCCGGGCCGCATGTCTGCATTGGCGCGCAGCTCGCGCTCACCGAGGCGGTGCTGGTGCTCGCGCGCCTGCTGCGTCGCCGCCGCATCGAGCGTGTCGACGACAGGCCGGTGCTTCCGGTCGGCGTGCTCTCGACACGACCGAACCGGGCGCCCCTGTTCCGCCTGACCCGTCCGGCGCCGCTCGAGCCGGGCAGCGCAAGCCCGGCTTGATACCGACCCGTCTCCGTGAGCGAGCGATCCACGATGAGCCATACCTGGACAGGCCGGCTCACAGCTTCGGCTTCGGGCGGCGTTTTGCAGTGATGAGGCGGGAGCCTGACGTCCGTGACTCAGCTACTCCGTCTGATGCCGCTCAAGCACCACGCCGCCCGCCGCCATCGCGTTCCGAAGGAACGCTGCCGGGTCACGAACTGGACTGGGCCGTCGTCCCGGCCGTTCGGGGCTGACGGCCGGCGAAGCCGTGACCACGACGAGACAGGGTCGCGTGGTCGGGAACGGCCAGTTCCAGCCCGAGCAGGCGAGCACGCTGCGGCTGAACGCCTCGGCCTGCCGAAGGGCCAGGTGGAACACCAGCCATGGGATAGTCACCAGCTCGATTGCCAGGTCGAAGTACAGCGGCTGTCCGCCGGGCGTTGCCCGACGCGGCGTCTGCCATCCAACTAGTACCGCCTCGTCAAGCCAGAACGTCAGGTCGTCGCGCCGGCGTTTGCGCCCGACGCCTGCAACAGAATGAGCGCGAACTCGGCGCGGACACCGTCAGGCGTGTCCGCATTCGGCGTTACAGGTAAGATCCAATGTCCACGAAGGCGGGCATGGGATGATGTGAGTTGTTGCCGGCCTTGCAGCCTGAATGCGCATGGACGCCATCTCGCGCCCTCTCTGGCGGGAAAGGATCTCACACTGCCCTCGTGCCCGGCTGTGCGGCAAACGTTGTTCGAAGAGAAAAGCCCGTCGGCCTTGGAGAAGTCGGTGGAGCCTACGTCCGGACTTCAGTCGCATTGCGGGGCGGCACTTCGCGCGTGCCGCCCCGTCCTCGTGATGCAGGCCCGCTAGACGCGAGTGCCGGACGTCGTGCTGGCTGGCAGATCGTAGCGATCGGCGTTCATCACCTTGTGCCAGGCGGAGACGAAGTCCCGCACGAACTTCGGTTGCGAGTCCGAGCAGGCATAAACCTCTGCCAATGCACGCAGGTGAGAGTTCGAACCGAAGATCAGGTCGACCCGCGTGGCGGTCCAGCGCGGCTCCTTGGTCTTGCGGTCTCGACCCTCGTACACGTTCTCCGATGTCGTCGGCTGCCATTCGACGGTCATGTCGAGAAGATTGACGAAGAAATCGTTCGTCAGCTTTCCTGGCCGATGGGTGAGCACGCCGTGCTTGGAACCGCCAGACGTGACGCCGAGCGCACGTAAGCCGCCGAGCATCACGGTCATTTCCGGCGCGGTCAGTCGAAGCAGCTCGGACCTGTCCACGAGCGCCTCTTCGGGCGCCATGAACTGCGGATCCTCGTAGTGGTTGCGAAACCCGTCGGCGGTGGGCTCCAGCGGGCCGAACGATTGCACGTCGGTCTGCTCCTGCGAGGCGTCCATGCGCCCGGGCGTGAACGGCACCTTGATGTCGCACCCGGCCTCCTTGGCCGCCTGCTCGACCGCGGCGCAGCCACCCAGCACGATCAGATCCGCAAGCGAGACCTTCTTGCCGTCCGGCGCCGAGACGTTGAAGGATTCCTGGACCTGCTGAAGCTTCGGCAGGATAATCGCGAGCTTCTCCGGATCGTTGACCTTCCAATCCTTCTGCGGTGCGAGCCGGATGCGCGCGCCGTTCGCGCCGCCCCGCTTGTCCGAGCCGCGGAAGGTGGACGCCGAGGCCCACGCGGTCGAGACGAGGTCGGAAACCGAAAGCCCGGTGGCGAGGATCTGAGCCTTGAGCGCGCCGATCTCCTGCTCGCCGATCAGTGCATGATCAACGGGGGGGATCGGATCCTGCCAGATCAGCCGCTCCTTCGGAACCAGTGGGCCGAGATACCGCTCGATCGGTCCCATGTCGCGATGGGTCAGCTTGAACCAGGCTCGCGCGAACGCGTCCGCGAACTGATCGGGATTCTCGTGGAAACGCCGCGAGATCTTCTCGTAGATCGGATCAGCCCGCAGCGCGATGTCGGAGGTCAGCATCGTGGGCAGACGCTTCTTGGCCGCGTCGTGCGGATCCGGAATGGTCGCTTCGGCTCCCTTGGCCTGCCACTGGTGCGCGCCGGCCGGGCTGCGGGTCAGTTCCCATTCGTGCCTGAACAGGTTGTCGAAGTAATTGTTGCTCCACTGGATTGGTGTCTGCGACCAGATCACCTCCGGTCCGCCGGTAATCGCGTCGGCGCCAACACCGGTGCCGTGCTTGCTGCGCCAGCCGAGCCCCTGGTCTTCGATGACCGCGCCCTCCGGCTCGGCGCCGACGAAGGACGGGTCGCCGGCTCCATGGGTCTTGCCGAAGGTGTGCCCGCCGGCGATCAGCGCGACCGTCTCCTCGTCGTTCATCGCCATGCGTGCGAACGTCTCGCGAATGTCTTTCGCCGAGCCGAGCGGATCGGGCTGGCCGTTGGGTCCTTCCGGATTGACGTAGATCAGGCCCATCTGGACGGCGCCGAGCGAGGGATCGAGTTGGCGTTCACCGCTGTATCGCTCGTCGCCGAGCCATGTGCCCTCGGGACCCCAATAGAGCTCCTCCGGCTCCCAGGTGTCGGGGCGACCGCCGGCGAAGCCGAACGTCTTGAAGCCCATCGATTCGAGGGCGACGTTGCCGACGAGGACGAAGAGGTCGGCCCAGGAGAGCTTCTCGCCGTATTTCTGCTTGATCGGCCACAACAGCCGGCGACCCTTGTCGAGATTGGCGTTGTCGGGCCAGCTGTTGAGCGGCGCGAAACGCTGCTGTCCACCGCCGGCGCCGCCGCGGCCGTCGGTCGTCCGATAGGTGCCGGCACTGTGCCAGGCGAGGCGGATGAAGAGGCCGCCGTAGTGACCGAAGTCGGCCGGCCACCAGTCTTGCGAGTCGGTCATCAGCGCATGGAGGTCCTTGATGACCGCGTCCAGGTCGAGGGTCTTGAAGGCTTCGGGATAGTTGAAGCCTTCGTCCATCGGGTTGGCGCGCTGCGAGTGCTGGCTCAGCGTGTCGAGGCTCAGCCGTTCCGGCCACCACTCACGGTTGCCCCGACGCGAGCGCCCCGGCTTGCGCCCGCCCGACATCGGGCAGCCCGACATCGTGTCGTCCGTCATCCCATCCATGGTGTCTCTCCTTCGATGTAGGCCAAGGCCAACCGTTCTGCTCCGCGGCGCATCGGAACGGTGGCGCGGGCCTTGCGCTCCAGTCCGGTGGAGACTAGCGCCCGCCCGGACGCTTGTGAAATCGATTGCCGCGACCTGACTTATTGATAGAGCAGATCAATCGGGTTTAGATCGGCGTGACGCTGCTCGGCAGATGGTCGCGCACGATTTTCGCCAGGAGGGCGATGTCACGCTGCCTCGCGGAGCCGCGTCGCCATACGAGGCCGATGCGCCGACTGATCCCTGGCTCCAGCCGTCGGGTGGCGACCGACTGCCCGCTTGCTTCGCTGTGCGCCATTGCCGGCAGCAAGGTGCTTCCCAGCCCCGTCGCCACCATCTGAAGGACGGTTTGCAAACTGGTGGCGCGAAAATCGCCGTCCGCATCGCGGTCCGCCGTCTGGCAGATCGCCAAGGCCTGGTCGCGGAGGCAATGCCCCTCGGTCAGCAGCAAGAGCCGTTGTCCGCGCAGTTCGTCCTTCTTCATGATCCCGGCCGCGCCGGACGCTTGCCTCTTCGGCTCGGCGAACAGGAACGGCTCATCGAAGAGGGCAAGGCAGTCCAGCCGGTCATGGGGAACCGGCAGCGCGACCAGCGCGGCGTCCAGGCGGTGCGAATCCAGTCTGTCCAGCAGAGGCGCGGTCAGGTCCTCGCGAACCGCAAGCCGCAACTCCGGATAGCCTTTCTTCAGGGCAGGCACGAGCCACGGCAGAAGGTAAGGTCCGAGGGTCGGAATAATCCCCAGGGTCAATGTGCCCGTCAGCGGCTCAGACATGCGTTGCCCGACGCTCACGATCGCTTCGATGTCTGCCAGAACCTGGCGCGCGCGGCTTGCGATCTCCGTGCCGATGGCCGTCGCTCTCACGGATCTCCTGGAACGCTCGAACAGCATGACGCCGAGTTGCTGTTCGAGCTTCATGACCTGTGTGCTCAGGGTCGGTTGGCCCACGTCACAAGCCTCGGCGGCACGGCCGAAGTGGCCATGATCTGCGAGAGCCACGACATAGCGCAAATCCTGCAGCTTGATGCTTGCCTCGGATCCCATCTATCGAACGCGCCTGCTATACGGTCCCGCAACTGATCAAGTTTGCCACGACCAGCTTCTTCGTCTCGGGTGTTCCTGCCGCCAATGAACCGAATGCCGCGGCACGAGACCGCGACGTCGGGCCGGCACGGCAAGTGCGATCGGTCAAGCGGCCGCCGACGTGACGAGCTGCGCCTGTTCGCCGAGACCTTCGATCCCGAGGCGTATCGTCTGACCCGGTTTCAGGAACACCGGGGGTTTCTGGCCGAGGCCGACACCGGGCGGAGTTCCGGTGGAGATGATGTCACCAGGTTGCAGGCTCATGAATCGCGAGATGTAGGACACCAGGGTTCGAACCGGGAAGATCATGGTCCGGGTCGAGCCGTTCTGACGCATCACCCCGTCGACTGACAGCCACATCGAGAGATCCTGCGGATCCCGGATCTCGTCCGACGTGACCAGCCATGGCCCGATCGGACCGAAACTGTCGGCAGACTTGCCTTTGGTCCACTGACCGCCCCGCTCCGTCTGGAAGGCGCGCTCGGACACGTCGTTGACGACGCAGTACCCCGCGACGTACGCCATCGCGTCGGTTTCCTCGACGTAGCGCGCCTCTCGGCCGATCACGACGCCGAGCTCGACTTCCCAATCGGTCTTTTCCGAGCCGATCGGGATGATCACGGGGCCGTCGGGACCGGTGATCGCGCTCGTTGCCTTCATGAAGATGATCGGTTCGGCGGGGATCCGAGCTCCGGTCTCCTCGGCATGATCGGCATAGTTCAATCCGACGCAGATGAATTTGCCGACCCCGCCGACACACGGACCCAGACGCGCCGGTGACGCGGCAAGCGGGAGCGAGGACGGGTCGAGTGCGGCCAGTCTCGCGAGCGTTTCGGGTCCGAGCGCCGCCCCGGCGATGTCCGGAACGAAAGCCGAGAGATCCCGGATCCGGCCGCCCGCATCCACGAGACCAGGCTTCTCGGCGCCCGGGGTGCCAAATCGAACGAGCTTCATCCTACCCTCCCTAAAACCTGCGCGTCGCCCGACAACCCGATTGCGCGGGTTGTTCCGCCCGACCTGCCACCATCATGACACCCGAGGCGCAGAACCGGGGAGCCTCGGAGGTCACCTCCCGCCGGACACCGTCAGCACGGTTCCCGTGACGTAGGACGCGGCCGCCGACACGAGGTAGGCGACCGCATCCGCGATCTCCTCGGGCTTTCCGGTCCGGCCGAGCGGCGCCGTCCGTCGGGCCATGTCCCGGATCTCGTCGCCCGTCATGTCGGTCTCGATCACGCCCGGCGCCAGGGCCACCACACGGACGCCTTCGCGCCCCACCTCGGCGGCGAGGCCGCGCGTGAAGCTTTCGATCGCGCCCTTCGTCGCGGCGTAGGCGACCGAGCCGGCGACGCCTCCGGTGCGGGCCGCGACCGAGGACAGGTTCACGATCACACCTCCCTTGCCGCCGTGCGCCGTCGAGAGACGCCGCACCGCCTCGGCCGCACCGAGGACGGAGCCGAGAAGGTTCACGTCGATCACGCGCCGGAGATCGTCGACCGACAACTCGTCGATCCGTGCCTTCGTCCCGAGGATGCCGGCATTGTTCACGAGACCGGCCAGCGGACCGAGCACCCTTTCGGTCTCTGCGAACATCTTTCCGATGGCGGCGGGATCCCCGACATCGGCCCGGATCGCGTGCGCTCTCCCGCCCGCCGCCCGGATCCCGGCCGCGAGCGCCTCCGCGGCTGCGTCGCTCCGCGTGTAGTTGATCCCGACCGCCCAGCCGTCCCGAGCCAGCCGGCGACAGATCGCGATGCCGATCCCGCGGCTCCCGCCGGTCACCAGGATCGCGCCTTTCTCCTCGTTCATCCACGCCTCCGCAGCACCAGGGTGGTCCAATCTCCGATATCGATCCTTCGGTCGAGCGCCAAGCCCTGCCGACGATGCGCCGCGAGCACGAGACGCACCTGGCTCGCGAGCAGCCCCGCGAGGATCGCGGTCCCTTCCGGCGCGAGCTTGGCGCCGAGGGCGTGCGCCATCCGGCAGAGCGGCCGGGCCAGGATGTTCGCGAACACGAGATCGTAGGGCGCGCCGGCCTGCACGAACCGCGAATGCCACCCGTCGCCGTGCCGAACCGCAACCAGCTTCTGGAGCCCGTTCGCCCGGACGTTCCGCGCGGCGACGCGTGCCGACCAGCGTTCGATGTCGATCGCCCGCACCCTCCGATGGGTGAGCGACGCCGCGGCCATCGCGAGGATCGCGGAGCCGCAGCCGAGATCGAGGATGCGTCGCGGTCGCGTCCGCTTCGCGATCCGCTCGAGCGCCAGGAGACAGCCTCGGGTCGAGGCGTGCTCCCCCGACCCGAATGCGATCCCGGCGTCGAGCACGAGCCCGATCCGGCCCGGATCGGGTGCGGGCGGCAGATGCGTGCCCCGGATCGAGAACCGTGCGCCGACGCGCTGGACCGGAAACGCGCTCGCGGTCCGGGCGAGCCAGCCCTCCGCGGGCGTTCCGGTTCGTTCGAGCACGGCCTCGACGCCGCTCAGCGCACGGGCGAGGGCCAGCGACGCGACCAGCGCGCCCTCGTTCTCGCCCCGCGTCCTGACGCCTTCGACACGCCAGATCGACCGCGCCTCGTCGACCTGGAAGAAGCCGACCGTCTCGCAGGTTTCCGCCAGCGCGATCTCGTACGCCTCGACCGCCGCCTCCGGCACCACGACCGAGACCGTCTCCAGCGGCAGCACCGCGGCGGCGATGCTCACGGTTGGCCCACGATCGGTCGCAGCGATCCATCGAACTCTGCCTGCGCGCGCAGGTCGCCGTGCCTGGGATCCCACTCTCCGAGCTGCTGATCGCGTCGGAGACGGGCGACGGCGCGGCTCGCGATCGCCGGATCGACGCGGTCGGGCGGCTCGTAGGAGCCGGCGCCGGCGCCGATGTTCAGCATGGTCCGCGCGTCCGCGACCGTGGCGTGGACAAGGTCGGCGATCGCAGGCTCGGGCTGCCGATGGGCCACGTGGTCGCGGCCGGTCGCTCGGTCGTCCGCGTCGCCGGCGCTGCCATCCGCCCTCCGTTCCGCCATTCCGCCCGTCTCCCGCCGAGGTCGGGATCCCCCATCGTCGGGTCCGTGTCCAGGCGACACGGACGATCGCGGTCACGGGCGGGCCTGCAAGGTGACTGGCCAGGAACGGATCACCGCCCGCGTCGGCGATGAGCCGCGCGGTCCTGCATGGCGTTCGCCGCAGCACGCCGCCCGGAGACATCACAATCCGGACAATCCGGCGCCTTGCCATCGTGCCATCGCTGCGCTTGAACGCGCGTCCTTCGACGGCGGGCGGGCGGTCATGATCGGGGTCGATTTCGGCACGACGAACAGCGTGGTCGCCGCGCTGCGACCGGACGGCACGGTCTCGACGGTGCGGCACCGCTTCGGGGTGGCCGAGCTCGACATCGTGCGTTCCGTGCTCTGCTTCGCCGCCGGCGACGGTCCGGCACGCCCGATCGAGCACGCGGCCGGCCCGGATGCGATCGAGCGCCACCTCGACGATCCGCTCGACACCAGGCTGATGATGTCGCTGAAGAGCTATCTCGCGCAGGCGAGCTTCACCGAAACGCGGGTGTTCGGCCGGTCCTTCGCCCTGGAGGCGCTGCTCGCCCTGTTCCTCCGGGCCATTTTGCCGCCCGGACCGCGTGACGAGATGATCGTCGCCGGGCGGCCGGTGCGGTTCGTCGGCGAACGGGCGGACGACGCGCTCGGCGAGAGACGGTTGCGCGGCGCCTACGCGCTCGCGGGCCGGGACGTGGTCGAGACCGCACTCGAGCCGGAAGCGGCCGGCTATCGTTTCGCGAACGGCCTCGACGCGCCGGCGACCGTGCTGATCGGCGATTTCGGTGGTGGCACGAGCGACTTCTCGGTCATCCGCTTCGAGCCGGGGAGCGCGCGGCCGGCCACCGCCCTCGGTCATGCCGGTGTCGGTGTCGCGGGCGACGCCTTCGACTTCCGCATCGTCGATCACGTCGTCTCGCCCCGGCTCGGCAAGGGCAGCCACTACGCGCCGTCCGGGCAGGCGCTGCCGGTGCCCGCGGAGTGGTTCACCTCGTTCGCCCGGTGGCACCGTCTGTCGCTGATGAGCGCGCCGCGCACGCTGCGCGACATCGAGGCGGTGATGCGGACGGCCGACCAGCCGGACCGGCTGGCCTCCTTGCTGGCGGTGCTGCGCGGCGGCGTCGGCTACGACCTTTATCGCGCCGTGTCCGGGGTCAAGGCGGCCCTGTCCGAGGCGGACGAGGCAAGCCTGCGCTTCCATTACGGCGCGCTCCGGATCGACGAGATCATCCGACGCCGGGATTTCGAGCGATGGATCGCACCCGAGCTCGCCCGGCTCGGCGCGGCGGTCGACGCCGCGCTGGCCGACGCCGCCATCACGGAGCGCGAGGTCGACCGCGTCTTCCTCACCGGCGGCACCGCGCTGGTGCCGGCGGTGCGCGCCCTGTTCACCGACCGCTTCGGTGGCGCCCGTGTCGCCGGTGGCGGCGAGTTCGTGTCGGTCGCCGAGGGACTGGCGCTGATCGGGCGCGACCGGGCGAGGGGACGAGTGCGCGTCTGAGCGTCCAACGACGTCTACCGCGGCCGGTCGAGCTGCCAGCGGAGATGCGCGCGCACGGTCGGCCATTCCGCGGCGATCACGCTGTAGACGCAGGTGTCGCGCAGCGTGCCGTCCCGGGCGTGCTGATGCGAACGAAGCACCCCGTCGAGCCTGGCGCCGAGCCGCTCGATCGCCCGCCGGCTCTGGTGGTTGAGGGCGTGGGTGCGGAACTCGACCGCGATGCAGCTGAGCGTGTCGAAGGCGTGGCAGAGCAGCAGCAGCTTCGCTTCCGTGTTCAGCGCCGTCCGCTGCACGCGGCGCGCGTACCAGGTGGAGCCGATCTCGACGCGGCGGTTCGTCCGGTCGACG
>CAXUBX010000032.1:17146-30423 GCA_964249405.1 uncultured Acetobacteraceae bacterium
GCGGCGCGCGTACCAGGTGGAGCCGATCTCGACGCGGCGGTTCGTCCGGTCGACGTTCATGAACGTCGTCATCCCGGCCACGCGCCCGTCCGGCTGCTCCAGGACCACGAAGGGAAGCATCGAGCCGGCTGCGAGAAGGCCGAGGCGCCGCTCGATCTCGGCCGCCATGCCGTCCGGGGCCGGCACGGACGTGTACCACAGGCGCCAGAGCTCGCCGTCCCGCGCGGCTGCGACCAGTCCTTCGCAATGCCGGAGCGACAGCGGTTCGAGACGCACGTGGAGACCCGCGAGCGTGACGGGCCGCAGGTCGAGAGCGGCGTCCAGGTTCACGGCTGGACCGTTTCGACGAAACTGTCCTTGATCCGCTTCACGCCGGCCTTGTCGAACGCGATCTCCAGCCGGTCGTCGTCGGTCGCGACCACGTCTCCGTAGCCGAACTTCTGATGGAACACGCGTGCGCCGACCGCGATCTTGTCGGCTCGCGCCGGCCGTTCCCCGACCTCCCAGGCCTCGATCGTCCGCGGCCGTGCGGCGACCAGCGGAAACTGGCCGCCGAACACCGGAGGCGCCGTCGCGCGCTGCTCGCGGGCCAGCGCCGCACTGCCGAGATGCTCGACCGGGCCCTCCGGCAGCTCGTCGACGAACCGGCTCGGGATCGAGCTCTGCCAGTTCGCGTAGATCCGGCGGTTCGCGGCGTGGCTGATCATCAGCCGGCGCCGTGCCCGCGTGATCCCGACATAGGCGAGGCGCCGCTCCTCCTCCAGCGCGGCGTTGCCGCCCTCGTCGAGCGAGCGCTGGCTCGGGAACACGCCCTCCTCCCAGCCGGGCAGGAACACGCAATCGAACTCGAGCCCCTTCGCCGCGTGCAGCGTCATCAGGCTGATCCGCGCCTCCGCCGCCTCGTCGTTCTCCATCACCAGCGAGACGTGTTCGAGGAAGCCGCCCAGCGTCTCGAAGTCGGCGAGCGCGCGGACGAGCTCCTTGAGGTTCTCGACCCGGCCCGGCGCCTCCGCCGACTTGTCGAGCCGCCACATCTCCAGGTAGCCGCTGTCCTCGATCAGGGCGGCGACCGTCCCGACATGGCCGATGGACGAGAGCCCCGCACGAAGCCGGTCGAACAAGGCGAGCAGTTCGGCGAGGTTGTCGCGAACCCGCCCCTTCAGCCCGCCCGATGCGATCAGCCGCGCGGTCGCGACCGTGATCGGAACCCGCTCCTCGCGCGCCGCGCGATTGAGCATCGCGAGCGCCGCGTCGCCGACGCCGCGGCGAGGAAGGTTGACGATCCGCTCGAAGGCGAGATCGTCGGACGGCGTGTTGAGCACGCGCATGTAGGCGATCGCGTCGCGGATCTCGGCGCGCTCGTAGAAGCGGAGCCCGCCGACCACGCGGTAGGGCAGGCCGAGCGTGATCAGCCGCTCCTCGAAGGCGCGGGTCTGGAAGCCGGCGCGCACCAGGATCGCCATGCCGGCGAGGCTGTCGCCGTCACGCGACAGCTCCTCGATCCGCGCGCCGACCGCGCGCGCCTCCTCGTCGGAATCCCAGACCGAGACGACCCGGACGCGCTCGCCGGCGCTGTCGTTCCGCCCCGAGCGAAGCGTCTTGCCGAGCCGGCCGCCATTGTGCGCGATCAGCGCCGAAGCCGTCTCGAGGATCGGCGTCGTCGAGCGATAGTTGCTCTCGAGCCGTACCACCATCGCCGGCGCGAAATCCTTCTCGAAGCGGAGGATGTTCTCCACCTCGGCGCCGCGCCAGGAGTAGATCGACTGGTCGTCGTCGCCGACGCAGCAGATGTTCGGAACCGACCCGTCCGTCCGCTGTGCGAGCAGCCTGAGCCAGAGATACTGCACCGTGTTGGTGTCCTGGTATTCGTCGACCAGGATGAAGCGGAACTGGCGATGATACTGGGCGAGCACGTCGGGCTTCGTGCGCAGGATCTCGGTCACGTGCATGGGCAGATCGCCGAAGTCGCAGACGTTGAGGGCGGCGAGCCGTGCCTGGTAGGACGCGTACACGCGTCGCGCCGCCCCCGCGCCACCCCAGTCGGTGTCGTCGGACGGCCCGACCCGCGCCGGCGTGAGCCCCCGGTCCTTCCAGCGCTGCACGACGCCGAGCATCTGCGGTGGCGGCCAGCGCTTCGCGTCGATCCGCTCGTCGGCCATCACCTGCTTGAGCAGCCGGATCTGGTCGTCGGTATCCAGGATGTTGAACGACGAGGTGAGCCCGACGAATTCGGCGTGGCGGCGCAGCATGCGCGCGCAGAGGGCGTGGAACGTGCCGAGCCAGAGCCCCTCGACGGCGCGACCGAGGCTTGCGGCGACCCGCTCGCGCATCTCGCGCGCCGCCTTGTTGGTGAAGGTGACCGCGAGCACCTGGCCGGGTCCGGCGCGGCCGGTCAGCAGGATATGGGCGAAACGGGTCGTGAGCACACGAGTCTTGCCGGTACCGGCGCCGGCCAGCACCAGCAGCGGGCCGTCCAGCGTCGTCACGGCCTCGAGCTGCTCGGGGTTGAGCCTTTCGAGATGGGAGGTCATGGAAGGGGAGGTAGCAAGCGGGCGGCCGCCCCGCGAGGTCCCAGTGCCGGCGAGGTGCGAATGATCGTCGACCGACGCGTCGGCCTGGCCTGCCTCGTCCGGGAGAATCTCCGGGCGCTCGTGATCCTGTTCGCCTGGGATGTCGCCGTCGTGCTGGCCTTCCATCTCGCCCACCGCGCCTGGATGGACCAGCCCGCGCTGCCCTACGCGCTGATCGGCTCGGCCCTCGCGCTGTTCCTCGGGGTCCGCAACACGACGGCGACCGGGCGATGGTGGGAGGCCCGTATCGCCTGGGGCGGTATCGTCACCGGCGGGCGCGCCGCCGGACGCCTCGTCGCGTCGCTCGCGGACGAACCCGCCCCGCTCGTGCGGGCGCTTGCCGGCTACGGTCACGCGTTGCGGGTGGCGCTGTCCCGCGGCGAGGTCGTCGACGATCGCAGCCACCGCCTGCTTTCGCCCGAGATCGCCGACGGCCTCGCGGGTCAGGCCAACCGCCCGTTCGCCCTCCTGGCGGCGATCTCGAAGGCGCTCGCCCTGGAAGCCCGACGGAGCGGTCTCGAAGCGCCGCTCCATGCCGCGATCGAGCAGGCGCTGTCCGATCTCGCCGGCGCGCAAGGCTCTCTCGAGCGGATCCGGAACACGCCCCTCGCCGTGCACTACGCGGTGCTGCCGGGCCTCTTCGTCCGCCTGTTCTGCCTCGTGCTGCCGCTTTCCATGGTCCAGGAACTCGGCTGGCTGACCCCGCTCGGGTCGACGCTGGTCGGACTGATGTTCCTGGCGCTGGACGGGATCGGCGACGAGCTCGCCGATCCGTTCGCGCCGACCGTGCACGCGCTGCCCGCCCTCGCCCTCGCGACCACGCTCGAGCGCGACCTGCTCGGTCTCATCGGGGAGGCGGTGCCGACGGCGGTCCTTCCCAGCGGCGGCATCCTTCCCTGACGGCCGGGAGGCGCCCCGGTCAGCCCGCCCGTGTCGGCTCGGCATCGACGAGATGGAACGGGGCGTGCTGTCGATGGTTCTTTCCGCGATTATGTTCCGGTATCGTGACGAGATGCGACGCGATCCAGACCGATGAACGCCTCCCCCTTCGCGAGCACCGGACCCGCCGGCCATCGGGCGCGGATGCGCGAACGGCTGCTCGCCCGGGGCGCGGACGGTCTCGCCGACTACGAGATCCTCGAGATGCTGCTGTTCATCGGCATCCGGCGGGGCGACACCAAGCCGGTCGCGAAGGCGCTGATCAATCATTTCGGCAGCCTCGGCGGCGTCCTGGCCGCACCGCCGCGCGCGCTCGCCGAGGCCGGCGGCCTGACGCTCCGGGCCATCGTGCCGCTCCGTCTCGTCGAAGCCGCTTCGGAGCGCCTGGCGCGTGCCGAGATCCGTGTCCGGCCGGTGCTCGGCAACCTCGCGGCGCTCGGAGACTATCTGGCAGGCGCGGCCGGGCCGGGTCCGCGCCTTCTCCACCTCGACAACCGCAACCGGCTGCTCGCCGACGAGGCCTCGCCGCTCGACGAGGAGGCGACGCACGCGATGCTCCGTGCCGCGTTGCGGCGTGCGCTCGAGCTTCACGCGACGGCGCTGCTGATCGTCGATCGCGAGACGCCGGTGCTCGCGGTCCCGACCAGAACGCGCGGGCGGGCCGCCGCGTCGCTCCGCGACGCCGCCTCGCTGCTCTCGATCGTGCTCCACGATCGCATTCTCGCCGGACCGTCCGGGATCCGGTCGTACCGTGCCGCCGGCTATCTCGAATGACCGGCTTCAGCGAGGCGTCCTTCCTGCAGCGGCCGGAGGTCCTGACCTCGGTCCCGCGGACGGACGCTTCTCCTCTGAGGTCGACGCAAGCCGGCGACCTCGAAGCGCTCGCCCGGCAGTTCGTTCGCGATGGCGCGGACGCGCTCGACGACGAAGCCCTTCTCTGCCTCCTGTTCGGGCTCGTGATGCCGGACCTGGCCGATCCCGCCGGGCTCGCGCGGGCCGCGCTCGCCCGCACCGGCAGCTTCGCCGCGTTCCTTGCCGCCGACGAGCGCACGCTCCGCGCCGAACCGGGCCTTGGCACCCACGCGATCGCCGCGGCGCGGCTGCTGCACGACGCAGCACTCCGCTTCGCCCGCTCGGGCCTCGGTCGGAGGCGCGTGCTCGACGACCGCGTCCGGCTGGAAGCCTATCTCGCGGCCGTGCTCGGGCGCGAACGGATCGAGCAGTTCCGCGTGTTGTTCCTCGATCCCGAGGGACTGCTGCTCGCCGACGAGGCGCAGGCGCGCGGGACCGTCAATCACACCCCGGTCTACCCCCGCGAAGTGGTGCGGCGCGCGCTCGAGCTCGACGCCGCCGCGATCATCCTCGTGCACAACCATCCGAGCGGCGACCCGACGCCGTCGGCCGACGATCTCGAGATGACCAGGCAGGTGCTCGGGGCCGCCGCTCTGCTCGGCGTCGCGGTGCGCGACCACCTGATCGTCGGGAACGGCCGGACCCTCTCGTTCCGCGACGAGGGGCTTCTCGGATGAGCCGGCTTTCCGGTCGAACCGCCCGGGCCGAGGCCCGTTCTCGCCGCTCGACAGGAGGACCGAACATGACCACCAGCAGCAAGATTCCCGCGACCGACCGCTCGGCCGGCGGCCCCGGCAGCGCGGACGTCAACCGTGACAAGGCTCCGGAGGATCACGCCGGCGCGCACCACCAGCACGACCCCGCGTCGCGCAAGCATCCGGACGAGCAGCAGAGCGCCGGCCAGGGCGGCACCGTGCACGAGAAGCGGCATCCGGGGGAGGGAAGGCGGTCCTGAGCGACAGCGTCAGAGGGAAAGTGCGGCGCTGATCCCGAACTCGCCCGGCAGCGCGCCCCGCGGGAACAGGATCGTGGCATGCGCCATCTTCCGACCGGGGCGCGCTTCCATCTTCCCGTAATGGTGCAGGGAGATGTCCCGGCGAGCGAGCAGCCTGTCCCAGTCCGCGATCTCCTCGGGGCCGACGAGATTCTTCATCAAGGCGTCGGCATGGCGTTCCGGCACCGGCAACGGCAGCCCGGCGACGGCTCGGATGTGCATCGAGAACTGGTCGGGCAGGCAGGCCTCGATCGTCCAATGTCCGGAGTTGTGCGGTCTCGGCGCGATCTCGTTGACCAGCACGCGGCCGTTCCGGTCGACGAACATCTCGACCGCGAGCAGGCCGACGAGATCGAGGGCCTCCGCGGTCCGGATCGCGATCCGGACCGCGTCCTCGGCGATCGCGGGCGCGACGGGAGCCGGCGCCAGCGTGAGATCGAGGATGCCGTTCCGGTGCCGGTTCTCGACCGGATCGAACCACGCCGTGGTTCCGTCCTCGCCGCGCGCGACGATCACGCTGATCTCGCGGGCGAAGTCCACGAAGCCTTCCAGCACCAGCGGGCCGGAAGCGGAAAGGCTCGACCAGGCGGCGGCAGCGTCGGACGCTTCCCGGACCAGGATCTGTCCCTTGCCGTCGTAGCCGCCCCGCGTGGTCTTCAGGATCGCCGGCGTCCCGAGTGCCGCAACCGCCTGCTCGAACACGTCCCGGTCAGGAACCGGCGCCCAGGGGGCGGTCGCGATCCCGGCCTCGCGAAGGAAGCTCTTCTCGGCGATCCGGTCCTGGCTGATCCGCAGCACCAGCGGCGACGGGCGCACCGGCACGATCGAGGCGAGCAGATCGAGCGCGTCCGCGCTCACGTTCTCGAACTCGAAGGTCACCACGTCGACTGCGTGAGCGAACCGCTCGAGCGCAGCCCTGTCCTCATAGTCACCGAGGATCTGTGTCGCCACGTGCGAGGCGGGACAATCCGGCTCCGGCGACAGCACCACGACCCTGAGGCCGAGCCTCGCCGCGGCGATCGCGCTCATCCGTCCGAGCTGGCCGCCGCCCACGATCCCGATCGTGCCGCCCGGCCGGAGCCGCGTCACGGCGACGGCGCCTCTGCAACGCCGTCGCTCCTTGCCTCCCGCCAGGCGTCGAGCCGGCCCGCGAGATCATCGTCGGCCAGCGACAGGATCGAGGCCGCCAGCAACGCCGCGTTCGCCGCGCCGGCGTCTCCGATCGCCAGCGTCCCGACCGGCACGCCGGCCGGCATCTGGACGATGGAGAGCAGACTGTCGAGGCCTTTCAACGCCCGGCTCTCGATCGGGACGCCGAGCACCGGGAGCGTGGTCCAGGCCGCGACCATGCCCGGGAGGTGCGCGGCACCACCGGCGCCCGCGATGATCACCCGGATCCCCCGCCCGCGTGCTTCCGTCGCATAGCGCCGGAGCCGATCGGGGGTGCGGTGCGCGGACACGATCCGGCACTCGTGCAGGATGCCGAGCTCGCCCAGCACGCCGGCACCGCGCGACATCGTCGGCCAGTCCGATTGCGACCCCATGATCAGCCCGACCGTGGGCGAGGCCTCCCGTTCGGCGGGCATGCCGGTCAAGCGATGCTGTCCGGGATCAGCCGGCTTTCCAGCCACGAGATCTCGTCCTTCAGCAGGAGCTTCCGCTTCTTCAATCGCTGGATCTGCAGCTGGTCGATCGCCGGCGGGCCAAGCCGGCTGATCACCGTGTCGAGATCGCGATGCTCGCTCCGGAGCTCGTGCAGCTTCCGCAGGAGCGAATCACGGTCCGTCAACATCCCTCACTCCGCTCCACGAGAGCCTTGGCACGGCGCATCGCCGATCACTACCTTCACCTGTCTGACACATTCGAGGGAGTGGGACCGTTGAACCTGCAAGGCCGGATCGAAGCGCTCGCCGCCCGTCATCAGGCTCTCGAGGACCGCATCTTCGACGAAGACCATCGCCCCGCGCCCGATGCCGTCGAGCTCGCCCGCCTGAAGGCGGAAAAGCTCCGGCTCAAGGACGAGCTGGAACGGCTCCGCCATCCCGACGGACGCGCCGGTCGGTGACCGTCAGGCCGCCTCGTCGTCGGCGTCCAGCGGCGGCGGCGGAACCGGAACGTTACGCCCTTCGCGAGTGAGGCGATCGTTCGCCGCCTGCACCGACGCATTCAGGTCGGTCTGGGTGCACAGCCCGAGGATGACCGGATCGCGCGGCTTGATGTTGGCCGAGTTCCAATGCTGGCGATCGCGCACCTTCTGGATCGTGTCCTTCGTGGTGCCGAGCAGCTTGACCACCTGCGCTTCCGAGAGCTGCGGGAAGTTCCGGAGCACGAAGGCGATCGCGTCGGGCCGATCATTGCGCTTGGCAACCGGCGTGTAGCGGGATCCGCGGAGGCGCTTCGGTGCCGGCATGTTGGACGGCAGGAGGTGCAGGCGGAGTTCCGGGTCGGCTTCGGCGCGCGAGATCTCGTCGGCACTCACCTGACCGTTCGCGACCGGATCGTAGCCGACGATGCCCTGTGCGACTTCGCCGTCCGCGATCGCCTGCACCTCCAGCGGGTGCATGCCGCAGAACTCGGCGATCTGAGTGAAGGTGAGGGCCGTCTTCTCGATCAGCCAGACGGCGGTGGCTTTGGGCATCAAGGGAAGCGTCATGGCAGGATCCCGATCGGGGCATGACGCCCGCCTCCGACTGGTCTGCCGGGCGGTCCATCGCGCCCCGTTTATGTTCAATTGGGCGGGCCCGCCTCGGCATGCCGGGCGGGTCTGACTGGTCGGCGTGTATGAAGCGCGTGTCGTCCCGTGGTCAAGCGGGGACGTGAAGGCGCCATGAGGAGGGGCCGGTTTCCCGGCCCCTCCATCAGGCGAGAGCCTCAGGCCGCCTTGGCGGCTGAAGCCTGATCGTCCGCCAGCGCCGGCGCGCTGCGTGCCACGCCGATCTCGATCCGCCGCGGCTTCAACGCCTCGGGGACCACGCGGGAGAGTTCGACACTGAGGAGGCCGTTTCTCAGATCGGCACCCTCGACGACGATGTGATCGGCGAGAACGAAGCGCCGCTCGAACGATCGTCCGGCGATGCCGCGATACAGGATCTCGGCATCGGGTCCGGCATCCTTCGCAGGCTTGCCGGTCACGGTCAGCGTGTTGTCGCGTGCGACGAGCTCGATTTCCTCGGGGCCGAACCCGGCGACCGCGACCGTCAGCCGGTAGCGATCGTTGCCGACCTTCTCGATGTTGTAGGGCGGATAGGACGGCACGGATGCCGCCTCCACCGCCGTGTCCATCAAGCGCGCGAGACGGTCGAAACCGATCGCGGTACGGAACAGCGGCGCGAAATCGTAGGTCATGAAGTCCTCCTCGAAAGCAAGGTCCACGGTGGAACCGCCCACGCGGGGCCGGTTCCGTTCAGGTCACGATCCGGAACCCATGACGGCGTCCCGGATCGCCTCGATTTTGGCGACCTTCAGCCGGCTTTCAAGGAGGTTGAAGGAATGTCGTCCTATTTGCGGGCGCCGATGCCGGCGAAGCGCTTGTTGAACCGGGCGATGCGGCCGCCGGTATCGACCACGCGTTGCTGGCCGGTCCAGGCCGGATGCGATTTCGGGTCGATGTCGAGACGGATCGTATGGCCGGGCGAACCGACGCAGGAGCGTGTCCTGAACTCGGTTCCGTCGGTCATCACGACGGTGATCTCATGGTATTCGGGATGGATGCCGGTCTTCATGCTGGGTCTCGCGCAGGGGAAGCGCCGATGCCGACCGGCGCAGGGCCGCGTCTCTAGCGTCCCCGCCGGTCGGCGTCCACTCTGCCGTGCGCCCCGGCAGGTGACATTGCCGGGGTCCAGGCGCCCAGCGCCTGGTGGGGTGCGGGGCAAAGCCCCGCATCTTGATCCCCTGTGCCTCAGGCGCCGAAGGGTCAGCCGCGCGTATGGCCGGTGCGGCGGGTCGTGTAGTCGCGGAAGATCTGGTCGGCAGTGGTGCGCTGCTCGGGCGTGAGCGCGGCATACAGGGTCTGGAACGGCCCGATGAGGTTCTGGATGTTGCTGGCCTGGGTCGCCGTGACGGCAGCGTAGGAGCGAAGGTCGTCGACGGCGTTCATCGAGCCGAACCCGGCCTTACGGGCGGCGAGCTTCGCGTCCATCGCCGTCAGGTTCTGACGCATCACGGCGGTGAAGCTCGACCAGGCCGGCTCCTGGGCCGCGGTGATGCGGAGGCGGCGGTGGAGGTCGGCGATCCGGCGATCGAGCCCGGCTTCTGCCGCGCGGTCGGCGGCGCTCGCGGTCCCGGCGGCCTCGCCGCTGGCCGGCGTCGACGTCGCCGCCGTTCCCGGACCGGTCTGTCCGGCCGGAGCGGATGGCGCCGTGGACTGGGGCGTCTGGGCCGAGGCGATCGGGGCGGCGAGGCCGGCCACGAGCGACAGGGCAGCGAGGCGTTCGATCGTCAGTCGTGTCATTGCAGGTTCTCCGGTCTGTCGCGCCGCCCCGGGGCGGCTGTCGACACGCTCGGCTTCAAAGGAGGCCACCTCGTGTCCGTCTTCCGGCCGTCCTGTGACGGGCCCTCCTTTGACGCGAGGGCCGCGCCACCGTTCCCGGACCTGTTGCCGACGCGATCGGACGCGATAGGGTCCGGTCGGCCATGCATATCCTGTCGATCCAGTCTTCCGTCGTGTTCGGTCATGTCGGCAACGCCGCCGCGGTGTTTCCTCTCCAGCGTCTCGGCGCCGAGGTGTCCGCCCTTCACACCGTCCAGTTCTCGAACCACACCGGTTACGGCGACTGGACCGGCCAGGTGTTCCCGGGAACCGCGATCGGCGATCTCGTGGACGGGATCGCCCGTCGCGGCGCCCTCGGCACGATCGATGCGGTGCTCTCCGGCTACGTGGGCGACCCGGCCACCGGGGGCGCGATCATCGACACCGTCGAGCGCACGCGGGGCGAGAACGCCTCGATGCTCTATGGCCTCGATCCGGTTTTCGGCGATCGCGGCCGCGGGGTATTCGCGCGCCCCGGGATCGTCGACTTCTTCGGCGCGCGCGCCGTGCCGAACGCCGACCTCATGACGCCGAACCATTTCGAGCTGGAGACCCTGACCGGCGAGGCCGTTCCCACGGTCGAGCGGGCCACGCGTGCGGTCGAGCAGCTGCGCGGCCGGATGCGCGAGGCGGGCCCGCGCGCCGTGCTGGTGACGAGCCTCGAGACCGGGGAGGACCGGGCAACCGACACGATCGAGCTGATGGTTGGCGCGGCCGGCCGGTTCCACCGTCTCCGCACCCCCCGTCTCGACGTCTCGATCAACGGCGCCGGCGACATGATCTCCGCCTTGTTCCTGTTCCACGTTCTCCGGAGCGGCGATCCGGTGGAGGCCGCCGCGCGGGCGGCGAGCGCCGTCTGGGGGGTGATCCGGGCCACCGAGGCGTCGCGATCGCGCGAGCTCGCCCTGATCGCCGCCCAGGAGGAGCTGGTCAATCCGTCGCGCCTGTTCCGCCCCGAACCCTGCTGACCGGCACGATCAACCGGCGAGTGGATCCGGCCGGATCCGCCAGACCAGGTCCGTCCCGCCACGCCGCTCGATCCATTGCCGTTCCGGCGTTGGCCTGGCCATCCCCGACCGGACCACGGTCAAGCCCCAGGACGCCGCGCCCGGCGATCCGAGCCCGGCCCAGAGATCATGGGCCGCGAGCATCCTCCGGAACGCCGACGGGTCGCCGGCGCCGCGCAGTTCGCCCGCGTCCCAGAGCGCGAGCGAGCCTGTCCCGTCGGCGAGACCGAAGACCGGGCCGCGTGACGGCGCGACGTCCCGCCGCTCGGCAACGACCACGAGGTCCGCTTCGGCCCTTCCGAGAAAGGCGCGGAAGTCGCGGGCGGCCGCATCCGAGCGGTCCGGGGCGCCGAGCGGCAGCGTCCGCCGGAACCGCGGCGCCCGCCTCAACCCTTCCGCGAGCGACAGGTCCGCGATCCCGACGCGCACCCGCGCCCGTTGCTGGCCGTTGCCGGTCAGCGGCACGAAGCCGCCCGGGATGGCCCGCTCGGCCTCGAACCGGCCGCCATGCCGGCGGAGTGCTGCGACGTGGCACCACCGGCTGTCGCGCAGCTCGATGGGCGCCAGCACCCGGCCGCCCTCGACGACCGCATCGAACACGAGCGCCGGCAGATCCCAGACCCCGGCGGTGATCATCACCCGGTCGAACGGGCCCGAAGCCGCGTGACCTCGGCCGGCGTCGCCCGTCAGGATCGTCACGTTGTCCGCCCCGACGGCGGCGAGGTCGATCCGGCTCTGCGCCGCCAGTCCCGCGAGGATCTCGATGCCGGTGACGGAGCCTTCGGGGCCGACCAGCCGGCCGATCACCGCCGCGAGCCAGCCGGAGCCGGAGCCGATCTCCAGCACGCGCTGACCGGGCTCGATGCCGAGCAGGTGCAGCAGCCAGAGCACGTAGGAGGGCTGCGAGTTGGTGGACAGCAGACGCTCGCCGTCCGCGCCCACGTGCTCCATCACCGTGTCGGAGTAGATCGTCGCGAGGTGCGATGCCTCGTCCGCGTCCGCGTCGTGGACCACCTCGTCACCGAGGCGGAAGCGATGCACGAACCGATGCCGCGGCACTGTCTCGATCGCGGCCAGCATCGGCGACGGCAGTCCGTCGGGAGCGCCGAACCGCCGGAATGCGTCGTGGAGCGTCGCCGTGAACCGGTCGGCATGGACGGCGATCCGCTCCGCATGTTCCGTCATCGGCGTCTCCCGTCCGCACCGGCCGAGGCCCGAGACGGCCGTGCGAGCTACGCCAGCCGCGCGAGTTCCAGGACCGCGAAGACGATGTGGTAGAACGTGCTCGCCGGCACCGGGCTTTCGCCCCACGACCCGTCGGCGAGCATCCGGTCGCGGTAGGTGCCCGGGACCCCCATGTCGAGATAGAAGAGCAGGGATCGGCCGCCCCGCAGGGCGGTGGTGGCGAAGCGCTCCTCGCCGGTCACGGCTCGCGCCAGGAGGCCGGCCTTGATCCGTTCGGTCTGCGGCCAGGTCCGGCCGACCGCGGCATGGATGCTCATGTCGTCGAGGATCGCCTCGTAGGCGACGCCGCGCACGGGATCGATGCCATGCGCTTCCGCGAGGTCGATCAGACGCACCGCCGCCTCGATGGCGTCATCCCGGCCCCGCTTCTCGCCCCAGCGAAGCAGGAGCCACGCCCATTCGTATTGATGTCCGGGCTCGATCATCCGCCCCGGGATCCCGATCGCCCGGCTCCAGTCCGGCTCGAACACCTCGAACAGCGCTCCCGATTGCGGGTCGATCATGTGGTCGAGAGCAAGCGTCGCGATCTCGTCCGCGAGCGCCGACCAGCGATCGTCGCCGCCGGCTTCCCACCAGCCGAGACAGGCTTCGAGCAGGTGCATGTGCGGGTTCGACAGCAGCGGCGTCGGTGCGGCCTCGCTCGAGTGGAAGCCCCGACCCCCGCCGCATCCGAGATGCGCCGAAAGGGTGGCCAGCATCGACGCGGCCGCGTCGTGGTGCCGCCCGCTCCCGTCCAGCACCCGGTGGGCGCGGGCGTGCGCGAGCAGGGCGAACGCGTGATCATAGACCACGGCATTCTCGTCGAGCACCGTGCCGTCGGCCGCGATCAGCGTCCGGAGCAGCCCGTCCGGACGTCGGAACGCCCGGTCGATGTAGTCGAAGCCGTGCTGCATGAGCTCGCCGGACGGTCCGCCCCAGCCGATCTCGCCCGCGCATCCGAAGGCGACGACCTGGCGGGGTTGCACGCGGGCGCGACGCGGCAGGCCGGTCGGCTCGCCGTCGATCGTCACCGCCTCGCGGAACCCGCCTGACGCGTCCCTGCCGCGCGTGGACCAGAACGGAAAGCCGTCGCGGACCGCCCATTCGAGGAGACGGTCGCGCACGACCTCGAGCGTTCCGACCTCTTCGATCATCCCCCGTCC
>CAXUBX010000032.1:30523-34145 GCA_964249405.1 uncultured Acetobacteraceae bacterium
TTGTAGGGCAGGAACTTGCCGCTCATCACGATCCGGACGCGGTCACCGGCCGGGTTCGGCTCCCGCTCGACCGACATGCCGAAGTCGATCGCGCTCATGATCCCGTCGCCGAATTCCTCCCCGATCAGCTCCTTCCACGTGGTCCCGTAGACCTGGACGAGTTCGTGGAAGCGATAGATTAGCGGATCCGCGGGTGGCCCCGGCGGAAGCGAACCGCGATGGGGAACGGCCTCCAGCGTCCGGCGGTCCGCCTCGTCGAGACCGAGCGCCGCGGCCAGCTTCGCCGCGATCTCCGGCGTCGCCGACATCTGTCCGAGGCAGAGGGCACAGGTCCAGACCGGCGAGCGGCCCGCATGGTCGGCCAGGGTCTTCCAGGTCAGACCCTTTTCGCGTTTGATCATCGCGATCCGGTCGGCCAGTCTCGCCTTCTCGTCTCTCATCCTGCGCGTCCTCGGGCCGCCCTGGAGGAACCATGGCTCTCACCGCTCCGAAGGTCCACGCTCCCGGCTGGCTGGGCGACTTCCGGTCGTTCATCATGCGCGGCAACGTCGTCGATCTCGCCGTCGGCATCATCATCGGCGCCGCGTTCACCACGATCGTGCAAAGTCTGGTCAAGGACGTGTTCAATCCGGTGATCGGGTTGCTGGTCGGCGGCATCGATTTCTCGAACCTGTTCGTCACGCTCCGGGGACCCGTCGAGCACACGGTCGCCGACGCCCAGAAGGCCGGCGCCGTCACGATCAACTACGGCATCTTCATCAATGCCTGCATCCAGTTCGTCATCGTCGCCTTCGCGGTCTTCTGGCTGGTCCGTCTGCTCACCCGACTCCACGTGCGACAGGATGCGACGCCGGCGACGCCGCCGCAGGAGGTCCTCCTGACGGAGATCCGCGACATTCTCCGCGACGCGAGCAGCCATCCCCCGGCTCCCCCCGTCACCGGCGCTACGGGAGACTGACGACTACCTTCCCGAAGTGGTTCTGTCCCTCTAGGTGCGCGTAGGCCTGCTTTGCTTCATCGAAAGGAAACACGCGATCGATCACCGGCTTCACGCCGCCGGATGCGATCGCGCGGTTCATCGCCTCGAACATCGTGGTCGATCCGACCAGCAGCCCCTCGACCCTCAGCATCCGGCGGAGGATCAGCAGCGGATCGATCGTCTCGCCCGCGCCCGACAGCAGGCCGATCACCGCGATCCGGCCGCCTCTTGCCGCCGCCAGCATCGACCGGCCGAACGTCCCGGGGCCACCGACCTCGACGACGAGCGCGGCCCCGAGACCGCCAGCGCGACGTTTCACCTCCTCGTGCCACTCCGGGTGCGCGCGATAGTTGATCGTCTCGTCCGCGCCGAGGTCACGCACGCGTTCGAGCTTCTGATCGGACGACGACGTCGCGAACACGCGCGCGCCGAGGAGCTTCGCGAACAGGACCGCGAACACCGATACGCCGCCGGTCCCCTGGGTCAGCACGATCTCGCCCGGCATCACCTGTCCGAACGGGACGAGCGCATGCCATGCGGTGAGCGCCGCGCAGGGCAACGTCGCCGCCTCCTCGAAGGAGAGATCGTCCGGGATCCCCACCGCGCCCTGTTCCGACATCGCGACATGCTCGGCGAGCACGCCCCCGAACCCGCCGCCGCCGCGCGCCGTCCGTCCGGCCGACGTCGTGAGCGGACCACCCTGCCAGGCGTCGAAGAAGCCTCCGGCCACGCGATCGCCGGGCTTGAACCGCGTCACCCCGTCGCCGACCGAGACCACTTCCCCCGCGCCATCCGACAGCGGGACCAGACCCGGCTTCGCCTCCCCGCCATAAGCGCCCTTCACCACCAGGAGATCCCGGTAGTTGAGCGAGCAGGCACGGATCCGGACCAGGATCTGGCCGAAGCCCGGTCTCGGCTCATCGGTCTCGAACCGCTCGAGACCGTCGATGGAACCGTAGGCCGCGATGCGATAGGCTTGCATCCTGAATTCCTCCTGCTGAGACTTCGTCAGGCGGCCCCCTTCATCCTGTCGCCGGAGCCTGCGGCATGAACGTCCGACGCCGTGTTCCGGCTATCAAGAGCCTCGCCGCAGCGTGCGTGCTGACCGCCTGTGCGGCGATCGGACCCCCCGCGGCGGGACCTCCGATCCCGGTGGACGGCAGGACGCTTCTCGACGACTACGTGATCGCGCACGGCTTCGCGGCCGGGCGGGTGCTGTCGTCGGACGCGGACCGGAAAACCGTGCTCGCCATCGTCCAGCTTGACCGCGACGCGCTGCTGGCACTCAGCCAGAGCGCCGCCAATCCGACCAGCGCCAGGGCCGCCGCGCACGCCAGGGACGCGATCGCCTCGCTCACCAGCTTCGTCGCCCGTTCGAGCGTGCCCGAAGGCCGCTCCTGACCCCGCGCGGGCAGAGTGGGTCCTGGCGCGTTGCCGGGACGCCGCCGGAATCGCGGGCCTCAGACCCTGGTCCGGGCCGACGATGCTCTACGGTCTCGCGCGCTCCGGCGCCCCCGCGACGGTGTCGCGCCGGAGCCGCTTTGCCCCCAGCAGCAGCAGGATCGGCGCCGCGATGAAGATCGAGGACGAGGTTCCGACGACGATCCCGAACAGCATCACGATCGCGAAGCCGGAGAGCGTTCCGCCGCCGAACAGCGCGAGCGGCAGCGCCGCCAGGAACACCGTCGACGACGTGCCGAGCGTCCGGTTCAGCGTCTCGTTGATCGACAGGTCGATCAGCTCGCGCAGCGGCATCGAACGGTATTTGCGGAGGTTCTCGCGCACCCGGTCGTAGACGACGACCTTGTCGTTGGTGGAGTAGCCGACGATTGTCAGGATCGCGGCCACCATGACGAGGTCGAACTGGATCCTCGTCACCGCCAGGAAGCCGATCGTCTTGGTGATGTCGAGCAGCAGCGTCGCGACCGCACTGACCGCGAACTCCCACTCGAAGCGGAACCAGATATAGGCCAGGATCATCAGCAGCGAGATCCCGAGGGCGAGCAGCCCGTCGCGGAACAGCTCGGCCGAGACCGAGGCGCCGACCGCATCCGCCCGGAGTACGCGCGTGCCGGGCGCGGCGGCGGCGAGCGCGTCGCGGACATGACCCACCGCGTCCTGCGTCGCCGCCTCGGTGCGTTGCCGGTCGAGCCGAATCAGCACGTCGTCCGCGGCCCCGAACCGCTGCACGCCGGCCGCGGCGACCCCGTGGGCGGCAAGCGACGCGCGGAGAGCCGCGAAATCGGCCGGACCCGGCGTCCTCGCCTCGACCACGATGCCGCCGGCGAAGTCGAGCCCGAGCCTCAGACCCGGCTCGAAGAACAGCACGATCGAGAGCAGCGACAGCGCCGCCGAGGTCGCGAGGCCGGCGAAACGCCCGCGCATGAAGCGGATCCGCGTATCCTCGCGGACGAAGCGGAACGACGGCTGGGTCAGCATCGAGCGGCTCCGCTCAGACCGGCAGCAGGGCGGGGCGGTTCCTCGTGAACCACCGCACCATCAGGAGGCGGGTGACGAGGACCGCGGTGAACAGCGTGCTGACGATGCCGACGGTGATGGTGAGCGCGAAGCCGCGCACGGGCCCGGTCCCGAACACGAACAGCATGACATGGGCGAGGAACGCGGTCGCGTTGCTGTCGACGA
>CAXUBX010000033.1:0-32990 GCA_964249405.1 uncultured Acetobacteraceae bacterium
GCCGGCCCCGGGGGCGGCCGGCACGCATCGCGAGCCCGGGCACCATTTCGAATGGGTTTGGCTGCTCGACGAGGCCGAGCGCCGCACGGGGCGTGCCGTGACCGGCGCGATCGAGCGCCTCTACGCGTTCGCCGTCCGGCACGGGACCGATCGTGAGACCGGACTGGCTTTCGACGTCGTGGACCGCGACGGATCCGCGCAGGCACGCTCCGTCAGGCTCTGGCCGCAGATGGAGGCGATCCGGGCGCACGCCACGATGGCGCGGCGCGGGCATGGCACCGCCGGGTCGATCCCCGGGCTGGTCCGGATCGTCGGCCGGACCTTCCTCGCGAACTGCCCGGAAGGCGCCTGGATCGACCATTTCGACGCGAACGGGACGCCGATCGCGGACCGGATCCCGACCAGTTCCCTCTATCATCTGTTCACTTGCTACGACGCGCTTCGTCTTGCCGCGCGGCGGTAGCGAACCGGTCAGAACCATCAAGACCGTTGCGTCTCCGTACGGAAGCGTTCTACGAGGAGATCGTTGCGGTCTCGGATAGATGGCGGATGCTGAAAGTCTGGCTGATCCTGCTGGCACTCCTGGTCAACGCCGCGGTCGGCATCCTGGCCCCGAACCCCGTCTGCTCGTTCGTGGCGACCATCCTGTTCGTGGTGAGCACCGCCGCGCTGTTCCGGGCCGAGCCGGTCTCGGTCTGGTTGCTGCTGCCGTTCATCTGGCTCCAGTTCTCGGTCCTCCTCTCGCTCACCTTCGCGACGTCGGGGGCCTACATGCCCGAAATGGGCGAGACCGGGCATGCCTCGACCGCCGCGATCTCGTACGGACTGTTCTCGCTGCTCCTGATCGCGGTCGCGCTCCGTACCCGCCGAGCCTTGCAACGGCTCGCCGTCCCGAAGAACGATCCGTCCTGGCCGGTCTGGGGTCCCGGATCGCGGCCGGTCTCGATCCTCGACCTCGGCCTCCTCTGCCTTGTCACCGGCATGATCTCGTACCTGTTCGCGTCCGGGCTCCGGACCGGATTCCCGCTGCTGACGCACACGGATCGTTTCGCCTATCGTCGGCTCGACGCGAACGTCCTCACGGTCGACATCCTCGACCTTCAGCTGCTGCCGGCAATCGCGCTCGGGGTTGCCCGGCTCACCACGTCATCGCGAGCGCTGCGCGCCCTCTACGGCGCGCTGTTCGCGTCCCTGCTTCTCGGCAGCACCCTGTTCGGCGACAAGTTCGCGATCCTGCTGATGTGCCTGCTCGGGTTCCTGTCGCCGGCGGTCATCACGTCATCCCGCACGACGGTCCAGACGATACGACGCCTCCTCCCGGCCTTCGGCGCCGGTGCGATCGTGATGACGGCGGCGACGCTCTTCATCTATTCGGATTACGGCGCTCTCGGGCTCGGCGAGGCGCTCGACACGCTCGGCAGCCGGATCAGCGGACAGGGCGAGCTCTGGTACGTGACGGTCGAGCACAACGCTGCGCTGTTCAGGTTCGATACCAGTGCCGTCCGAGGCACGCTTGCCAGCGTTCTCTACAGAAACCCGGCCAACTACATGTTCGTCCACCGGCTGGGACCCTACTCCTTTGTCGAGCTCTTCTCCCCGCCTGAGATGTATCACGCGTTCATCGACAACGAGGGTGCCGTCACGCCGACGATGGGCTACGAGGCTTACGGCCTCGCATTGTTCGGCTATGCGGGCCTCGCGGTCCAGATCGTGCTGTCGGGGATGCTGCTCGGAGCGCTCACGCTCTTCATCGAACGCGAACTGCGTTCCGGCAATCCGCTGCGGGCGCTGTTTCCGGCCTTCCTGCTGAACGCCTCGCTCAAGTTCTTCGCCGAGGGCACGCTGTTCAACGTCTGCTCCGTGCCGCTGTTCAAGAGCTACGCGGCCTTTCTCTGCTTCGGGATCCTGATCCGGATCCTGTCGCGATCGGCGCCGCCGGCTCGTGACAGGCTTCCCGACGGAGCGCCGCCACGTCTCGCCTGATGGGCATTGTCTCCATCTGCTGGCCCGTGAAAAACGAAGCTTCCAACCGTTCCACGTCCGGTGTAAACGGTTCTTTACCGGAACGAAATGACGTTCCGATCCGCCTTGTCGTGGAGGCTTCATGATCGGCCTGCTGGAACACGCGCCTGGCCTCGGTCGAGCCCGCATCCGTCCCGGTCCGGCGGCACGGGGACGAGCAGTCCCGATCGCGGCACTCGGATGCGCGGCCCTCGTGATCGCGCTGGCCGGCTGCGCCTCGATCAAGCGTCCGCTGCCGGAAGCCGCCGAGACGTTGCCGTCCGCCGACACGCCGGCGATGCCTTACCAGATCCAGGTCGGCGACGTCCTGCAAACCGACTTCACGGTCGACCCCGCTCTCGATCAGCAGGCGGTCGTGATGCCGGACGGGCGTGTCAGCTTCGCCTACGCGTCGAATGTCCCGGCCGCCGGCCTCACCCTCCCCGAGCTCCGTCGGGATGTCGCGTCCCGGGCCGGCATCACCGATCCCGGTTTCGACGTCGTCCTCCGAAGCTCGATCGGCACGCGCGTCTACGTGCTCGGCGAGGTGGGCACCCCCGGCGAGATGCTGGTGAGCGGAAACATCTCGGCGCTCCAGGCCATCAGCCGGGCGGGCGGCTTCAAGCTCACCGCCCAGAAGGGCGAGGTGCTGCTGCTCCGCCGGACCACGTTCGACCACCCGAACGCCTACGCGATCAATCTCGCCGCCGCGCTCGACGGCACCGCCCCGGAGGACGACGTCCCCCTCCAGACCTACGACGTCCTCTACGTGCCGCGCGACCGCGCCGGCAATCTCAGCGAGGTGTTCGAGCGGATCCGCCAAGCCGTCCCATTCAACTTCTCGCTCATCTACGGCGATGCCAACGCGGACGTATTCCGTTGAGCCGGACGTTCCGAGTGGCCAGGGCAGGAGCTCTCGCGACATGATCATCACCCCGACCCCCCGTGACCTCTGCCGCGTGCTCGTCAGGCGGAAGACCCTCGTCTGCGGCACCGCGCTCGCGTGTCTCGCGGCCGCGTCCTGCTACGAGATCGTGGCACCGCCGCGCTTCACCGCGTCGACGAGCTTCGTCGCCCGCTTCAGCACCCTCCCGTCCGAGGTGCCGGGAAGCAGTCAGACGGCGATCCCCGACCCGACCCCGGTCGATCACGAGGAGATCATGAACTCCTACATGCTGGAGCTGCAGAGCACGGAACTGCTCCGGCGGGTGGTGAGCGGGATCGGCCCGGACAGGATCTATCCGCACCGGGTCGCCCTCGATCCCCTCGCCCTGCTCGCGTTCTCGGGTCCGGCGCTTCCGGCACGCCTCCGCCAGCAGGCCGCGGTCGATGCGGCGGTGAAGCGGCTGCAGTCGAGCGATCTCACGGTCACGGGTGCCCGCGACGCGAACGTGTTCACGCTGGCGGTGAGAAACCCCGATCGCGCCGTCGCCCTCGCGCTCACGTCGCGTCTCGGCGACGCCTTCCTGCAGCTCGTGAGCACGCTCGACCACAATCCCCGGCTCGAGTTCGTCCGTGCGCAACTCGGCATCTATCGCGCGGCCGTGACCCGGTCCGAGATGGCGATGGATGCGTTCAAGAAGACCAACCACATCTCGTCGATGGTGGAGGAACGGACGGTCTACATCCAGGAGCGGGCGCTTCTCGAGCAGGCGATGATGAACGCCGAGAGCAAGGAAGCCGAGAACGAGGCGCGCTACGACGCGCTGCGGACCGAGCTCGGGAGGGTCAGCCCGATCGTCACGACGGCGCAGAACGACCGTGATCCGCTCGAACTCTCGGCCCGAACCAATCTCTCCGCCCTGCAGGCGAAAGATGCCGAGCTGCGCGTCGCCTTCAGCGGGAACAGCGACGCCGCGATGCAGGTCGCCCGCAGCCTTTCGGCCGCCAGGCAGATCCTCGCCGACGCGCAGAAGATCAGGCCACTGACCCACTCCGATCCGAACCACGCCTTCCAGGAGCTCCAGATCGCGACCGTCGAAGCGGAGGGCGACGCGAAGGCGACCCGGGAGGCGGTCGCGGTGGAGAAGACCCAGCTCGCGTCCCTCGACGGCCGTCTGGCCGCCATGGACAGCGTCGAGAGCACGTTCCAGGACCTGTCGCGCAACTACGAGAACGCCGACCAGAACTACCGCATCTATCTGCAGGGCGCGCAGCAGGCCCGGCTCGACGCGGACCTCGACAATGCCGCGGTGACCAGTGTCGCCGTGTTCGATCCGACCTACGCGCCGATCAGGCCGTCGGCGTTCGGCATCCTCTTCCTCGCCCTGGTCACGCTTGCCGGACTGATCGGGGGAGCGCTTCTCGCCCTGATCACGGAATCGCTCGACGAGGGCGGCGGTCCTGACCCGGTCCGGCACGATGGTGACGTACCGACGTCCGGTGCAGCCGCCTATCCATGACGATCGCCAGGGGGTACCGTGCGGCCCTGATCCTCGCCGGTCTCGCGTTGCTGCAGGCGGGCATCGCGAAGGCCGAGATCGGAGGCGGCGAGGAAACGCCGCCGCCGTCGTTGTCGCCGCAGACCACCTCGCGCAGCCTTTCGGAGCAGCTGACGGTGGGTCTCGGACCGTTGACCGTCTGCCCGCGCGGCTACATGGCGTCGCACACCAGCCTGTCGAACACGCATCTTCTCGTGTGCATCGTCCCGCCGCCGGTGGACTTCAACGCCTGCGAGGGACGGCCGGGTACGTATCAATGCGGCGAGAACGCCGAGGAGTGCTGCCCCAAGGGGACGGACAACACGTGCTTCCCAGGTTCCTATCCCTGCTCCGACGATCCAGCCAGCCCGGGGCGCCTCACGTCGTGCTGCATGGCACGGTAGGACACCGTCCGATCGAACCGGGAGAGCGCGATCGGGTCGGCGCGCTCCAGCCCCGATCTCGCGCCCGCCCGCCAGGCGGACCCGTGCGGCCTGTCGCCTGCTCGAGCCCGATCACGCGTCCGGGTAGTCGCTCCCGATCGCGATGTCGCGTGCCGCCTCGATCTCGGCCAGCCTCTGCCGGAGCTTCTCGGTGACGTTGTCGAACCCCCAGCGGCCGAGCACGAGATGGCGCGGCGCGTCGGCGGTCTCGGTGAGCCTGATCATCGCCTCGGCGGCGCGGACCGGATCGCCGGCCTGCTTGCCGCTCCGCTCGGACGTTCCCTTGAGCCGGGCGCCGGCAGTCTCCGCGTACTCGGCGATCCGGTTCGGCGTCTGCTTCAGCGACCGCCCGGCCCAGTCGGTGCGGAACGGCCCGGGCTCCACGCAGGTGACCTTGATGCCCAACGGCGCGGCTTCCGCCGCCAACGCGTCCGACCACCCCTCGACCGCGTGCTTGCTCGCCGCGTAGTAGCCCGAACCCGGGAAGCCGATGAAGCCGGCGACCGAGGTGATGTTGATCACGTGGCCCGACCGCCTCTCGCGCATGCCCGGCAGGACGGCGCGGGTGAGCGCGAACAGGCCGAACACGTTCGCCTCGAACTGGTCGCGGATCTCGCTCTCCTCGCCCTCCTCGACCGAAGCCTGGTAGCCGTAGCCGGCATTGTTCACCAGCACGTCGATCCGGCCGAACCGCTCGGTCGCGGCCGACACCGCGTCACGGATCTGCTCGGGCCTCGTCACGTCGAGGGCCAGCGGCAGGAAGCGGTCCCGCCCTCCGTCGGCGAGGTCGGCGACGCGGGCGGCATCGCGCGCGGTCGCGACGATGTTGGCGCCACGCGGCAGGAGCAGCGCCGCGAGCTCGCGCCCGAAGCCGGTCGAGCAGCCGGTGATGAACCAGGTCTTCGCTGCGGTGTCGTTCGCTGCCATGAGGTCGTGCTCCCGTGATCGTGGACCGTGCCGATATGGGAGCCGCTCAGCCGATCGCCATCAGCGACGCGTTGCCGCCGGCGGCCGCGGTGTTGGTGCTGGTGTGCCGCTCGCGACAGAGCAGGTCGAGTGGCGGCGGCACGCCGTCCCGGACCGGAAGCAGGGTGACAATCGCACCATCCCTCCCGGCGAGCGCTCTGGCGTAGACGCCGAGCGAATCCGCGTCCCCCTCGAACAGGGCCAGCTCCGGCACACCGTCCGACCCGGGCCCGAGGAACGGCCTGGCGACCTCGGGGCACGGGAACGGACCGTCGGGACGAAGCGTGTTGCCGGTGGCGAGGACCGCGGCGACACAGGCGAGCGCACCATCCGCGGTCGAGGCGCGGCAGAGGATCGGACCCCTGCTCTCGAGACGGTACTCGTTCCGCTCGCCCACCGGGCCGGGCAACGTCGCGCGGGCGCCGACCGGCGCCGCGGCGACGATCGCCCTGGCGCGCGCGGCGAACGGATGACCGGCGGCTTCGAGCGCCGTGACGAGGCGTCCCGCCGCATCCGGCACGGTCCCGTGCCACCGGTCGCCGGCGAGCGGTGCCGGGTGGTGGACCAGACGGCGCAGCAGAAGCGGGCCGCCCGCCTTCGGTCCGGTCCCTGACAGGCCGTGGCCGCCGAACGGCTGCACGCCGACGACCGCGCCGATCATGTTGCGGTTCACGTAGAGATTGCCGGCCGACTGCGCGCGCTCGACCCGCGCAATCGTCTCGTCGAGCCGGGTATGGACGCCGACGGTGAGGCCGTAGCCGGTGGCGGCGAGTTCGGCCAGCAGCGCGTCGAGCTCGCCGCGCCGCCAGCGCAGGACGTGGAGAACCGGTCCGAAGACCTCGTCGCCCAGCCGGTCCAGCCGGTCGAGCTCGACGATGGCCGGACGGACCAGCCTCGGGTCGGGGACGCCAGGCGACAGGCGGCCGCACCGGTGCACGGCGAACCCGAGCCCGGCCAGGGCTGCGAGGTGCGCCTCGATCCGCCCCGCCGCCGCATTCGTGATCACCGGTCCGAGATCGGTGTCGAAGCGGGCGGGATCGCCGACCACGAGTTCGTCGGCGGCGCCCTTGACCATCGCGAGGATCCGGTCGGCGACGTCGTCCTGAAGGCAGAGGATCCGCAGCGCCGAGCAGCGCTGGCCGGCGCTGTCGAACGCGGACGCGATCACGTCGGTCACGACCTGCTCGGCGAGCGCCGAGCTGTCGACGATCATCGCGTTCTGGCCGCCGGTCTCGGCAACGAACGGCACCGGCGCGCCGCGGGGTCCGGCGTGGAGCGCGAGGCTTTCCGCGATCCGCCGGCCGGTCGCGGTCGAACCGGTGAACAGGACACCGTCGACACGGGGGTCGCGGACCAGGGCCGCACCGGCCTCGCCGTCGCCCGGCACCAGGATCAGCGCGTCGGCGGGAACGCCGGCCTCGTGCAGCAGTGCCGCCGCACGCGCGGCGAGGTCGGGCGTTTCGGGCGCCGGCTTCGCGATCACCGCGTTCCCGGATGCGAGCGCCGCCGCCACCTGTCCGGAAAAGATCGCGACCGGGAAGTTCCAGGGGCTGATGCAGACGACGGTGCCGAGCGGGCTCGCGGTGTCGCCGAGCGCGCCGGCCTCGTTCGCGTAGTAGCGGAGGAAGTCGACCGCCTCGCGGATCTCGGCGACCGCGCTCGGAATGGTCTTTCCCGCCTCGCATGCGAGCGGGCCAGCGAAGCGTTCGATCGCCTCCTCGAACCGGTCGGCGGCGCGTCGGAGGACCGCCGCCCGGCCTTCCGGTCCGAGAGCGCGCCAGGCGGCGGCGCCGGCCGAGGCACGGGCGAACGGATCGGTGGTCGCGACCAGGTCTGGCGCCGACCGCGGATCCGCCGCCTCGATCGCGTCCAGCAGAGCGGTTCGGGTGTCGGCGTCGGCCAGATCGAGGCCACGGGCGTTCCGGCGGCAATCGCCGAACAGCCTCGGCGGCAGCGCGATCGCGGGATGCGACGATCCCGGATCGGTCTCGGCCATGATCAGCGAAGCTGGATCCTCGATCAGCGCCTCCGGGGAGATCGCGGGATCGTTGATGCGGTTGACGAAGGACGTGTTGGCGCCGTTCTCCAGCAGCCGGCGGACCAGGTAGGCGAGCAGCGTCTCGTGGGTTCCGACCGGCGCGTAGATCCGGCACGGCCGGTCGAGGCCGGCGGGCGCGATGACGTCCTCATACAGCGCCTCGCCCATGCCGTGCAGGCACTGGAACTCGTAGGCGTCGCGCGGCGCCCCGGCACCGGCGAGCGTGTGGATGGTCGCGAGCGTCCGCGCATTGTGGGTGGCGAACTGCGGATAGAGGTGCTGGCCGGCATCGAGCATCCTGCGGGCGCAGGCGACGTAGGAGACGTCGGTGTGGACCTTCCGCGTGAACAACGGGAATCCGTCGAGACCGGCCTCCTGGGCACGCTTGATCTCGCTGTCCCAGTAGGCACCCTTGACCAGGCGGACGGCGATCCGCCGGCCGGTCGCCCGGGCGAGCGACGCCAGATGATCGATCACGAACGAGGCCCGCTTCCCGTACGCCTGGACGACGAAGCCGAGCGTGTCGCGCCCGCCGAGCGACGGATCACGGCAGAGCGCCTCCAGCACGTCGAGCGACAGATCGAGCCGGTCGGCCTCCTCGGCGTCGATGTTGATGCCGACGCCGAGCCTGGCCGCGGTCCGCACCAGCGACCCGACACGCGGCACCAGCTCGTCGAGCACGCGCGCCCGCTGGTTCAGCACGTAGCGCGGATGGAGGGCGGAGAGCTTGATCGACAGACCCGGCCGGGCCGTCGCATCGGTGCCGCGCCGGCCCGCCACGCCGCCGATCGCGTCGAGCGCATGCCCGTAGGCGGCGGCGTAACGGGCCGCGTCATCGGCCGTCAGCGCTCCCTCGCCGAGCATGTCGTAGGAGTAGCGGAAGCCGCGCGCCTCGGGTCCCTCCGCGCGCTCGAGCGCCTGCTCGATCGTCTGGCCGAGCACGAAATGATCGCCCATCAGCCGCATGGCGAGATCGAGAGCCCGGCGGATGACCGGCTGGCCGCCACGGGCGAACACGTTGCCGAGGGCCCGCGCCAGGCCCTCTTCGGTCGCGGTGGCCTGCAGGCGACCGGTCACGAGCAGACCCCACGACGCCGCGTTGACGAACAGCGAGGGGCTCCGACCGAGATGGGCGCGCCAGTCCCCGGACGCGACGCCCTCGCGGATCAGCGCGTCGCGCGTGCCGGTGTCGGGGGTGCGGAGCAGCGCCTCGGCCAGGCACATGAGCGCGGTGCCTTCCGCGCTCGACAGGGCGTACTCACGCATCAGGCCCTCGACGGGCCCGCGCGTTCCGCGCGCCCGCAGGCGGAGAACGAGGCGGCGTGCCAGGTCGCGCGTCGCCTGCTCGGCGGCGTGCTCGAGCCTCGCCTCGGCGAGCAGGGCCGAGACCGCGGCCTGCTCGTCTCGCCTGAGGGCATCCCGGATGGCGGCTCGGGTCGATGACCCGGTGATCGTCGTCATGCCGGGATGTCTAGAGCATCATCCGGCGAGATGGAGCACCTATCGGTCCGTTCGAGCCGATCGCGCCCGGGCACCCACCGGGCGATCCCGCGGCGGTCTCAGAGCATCGCCTGCTCGCTCGCGGCCGACGAGGTGGATGTCGACGGTCGCACCCGCGGTCTCGGTTGCGGGAAGCGCACGACCGAGGCGGACGACACGAGCGAGCTCTCGAGGAGCGACCCGAGCCGCGAGGCCAGCTGGGCGCTTCGGAACGGCTTGCCGAGCACGGGGAAATGCTCGGCCGCGGAGCCGAGCATCTCCGGATCCGCATACCCGGTCACCAGCAGGACCGGAAGCGAGGGCCTGACCGCCCGGATCCGCTCGGCCGCCTCCAGTCCCGTCATGCCGGGCATCGCGTAGTCCATCATCACGAGGTCGATCCGGTCACCGTGTTCGGCGAGCAGATCGATCGCGGCGCGGCCCGAGCTCCCCTCGATCACCGTGCAGCCGAACAGCGTCAGCGTCGCGCACGCTGCGATGCGGACGTCGCGGTCGTCGTCGACCAGCAGGATCGTGCGCCCGGCAAGCAGCGTCTCGGTCGCTCTCGGGCCGGGTCCCTGCTGCTCGGCGGCGGCCGCGGCCGCCGCCCCGCGCGGCATGAAGAGCTGGACCGTGGTGCCCTGGAACGGCTCGGAACGGATGCGGACGCCGCCGCCGAGCTGCTGGGCGATGCCGAGCACCTGCGACAGTCCGAGACCGGAGCCCTTGCCGGGCGGCTTGGTGGTGAAGAACGGCTCGAAGACCCGCGCCAGCGTCTCGGCAGGCATGCCGTCCCCATCGTCGGAGACCGAGAGCAGGACATGCTCGCCCGCCGGCGGATCCGTGCCAGCGACCGGAGCATCGGTCCGGACGTTCTCCGTCCGGATCAGGATCGTTCCCCCGAGCGGCATCGCGTCGCGGGCGTTGATGGCGAGATTGAGGATCACGAGCTCGAGCTGCGTCCGGTCCGCGAGCGCCGGCCAGAGGTCCTCGTTCCCGATCGTCCGGATCTGCACCGTCCCGCCGAGCGTGCTCGCGAGCAGGTCGGTCATGCCGGCGACCACCTGGTTGAGATCCACGGGTTCCGGCCGGAGCGACTGACGCCGCGAGAATCCGAGAAGCTGGCTGGTCAGGCGAGCGCCGCGTTCGGTCGCGTCGATCGCGTTCCGGAGCAGCGTCCTTGCCGGATCACCGTCCAGATGTCCGTCGAGCAGGTCGAGGTTCCCGAGCACCGCGGTGAGCAGATTGTTGAAGTCGTGTGCGATGCCGCCGGTGAGCTGCCCGACCGCCTCCATCTTCTGCGCCTGACGGAGTTCGGCCTCGGCACGAAGCCGGGATGTCACGTCCTGGAAGGCGTAGACGGCATGGTCCTGATCGCCGGTCGCGTTGAACACCGGAGCCGCCCAGACTTCCAGCGTGCTGCGGCGACCTTCGAGACCCTGGTAGTCCACGAGCCGGCCACCGACGAAGCCGCCGCGAAGCGCGCTCGCGAACGGCGCGAGCTCGGCACTCGGATCGCGTTCCGCCGAACCTTCCAGCGCCGGAGGCTCCAGCGAGGACGGATCGAAATTCGCGCCGAGCAGCTTGTGGGCATGACGGTTGATGATGGTGAGCCGGCCGGTCTGCACGTCGGCGATGCCGATGCCGAGCGGCAGCTGCTCCAGGATGTTGCGGAGGCGCTGCTCGCTCGACCGGATCAGAGCCGTCTCGCGCGCCGCCATCTCGGCAACGTAGCGATCGAACAGGATCGCGAGCAGTGCAAAGGCGAACAGCAGCACGGTGGCCGACGCGATTCCGGCCGCCACCCAGCGGACGGGAAAATCCTGGGCCGTGGCGAGCGGGAGGTCGGCATGGAAGCAGGTCGCCGACATGCCCACATAGTGCGTCGCGGCGATCGCGGCCCCGAGCCCGATCGAGCTCACGATCTGCCCGGCCTGCCCCTGCTGGCGAACCGCGAGGAGCAGCATCAGGGTGCAGGACCCGGCAGCCAGAAAGGCCGAAGCGGCGACCAGCAGCGGATCGTAGGTCGGCACGACGCCGGTGATTGCCGCCAGGCCGAGATAGTGGAGCACGCAGATCCCGAACCCCATGATCACGCCGGCCAGGATCACGCGAGCCGGTCCGGGCCGCGCACGGCACAGCGGCAGGAAGGCGCTGCCGATCAGCGGCACGGCAGTGACCAGCGGCAGCATCATTTCGCCGACGTCGAGTGCCACCGGCGCGGCGAACCGGGTCGCGACGATGGCGATGAAGTGCATCGACCAGATGGCGAAGCCGAGCGCGAACGAGCTGGCGGCCAGCCAACCAAGACGGATCGTTCCCTCGACGGCGCGGGCGCGCTTTGCCAGCGCGAGCGCCGTGTACGCACCGAAAATGATCAGAACGAACGCGATGATCGTTCCGGTCGGGTTATAACTCACATCCATGAAGGATGATCCTCGCGCGTCCATTCGAACGCGCTCACCCTAGAACATACCGGTGACAGAATGAAACGAATTGTTGGTTTCAGCCGTCTCGAAAATGCGAGTAGCCAGGCCTCTCGATCGGGATCGCCTCGCCATCGGCGCCCCGGAGGACCACCGCCGGACCGCCGCGTCCGACCTGCCCGATCAGCGTCGCCGGAACGCCCGCAGTCTCCGCCGCCCCTTGCATGGCAGGGACATCCCTTGGCGCGACCGTGAACAGGATCTCGTAGTCGTCGCCGCCGGTGAGGCAGGTCTCGAGCCATTGCGGGCCGGCGGCGCGGGCCTCCGCCGAGATCGGAACCGCGTCGCGCTCGATCTCGATCGTGACGCCGCCCGCGCGCGCAAGATGGCCGGCGTCCTGCAGCAGCCCGTCCGAGACGTCGATCGCGGCGGTGGCGAGGCCACGGAGCGGAAAGCCGACACGGGGATGCGGCAGCCGGTAGCGGCCGGCGAGGAACCCGCCGGGATCGGGCAGCTCGCCCCGCAGCGCCCGCAGGCCGAGTGCCCCGTCGCCGATCGTTCCGGTCACGAACACCATGTCGCCCGGCCGCGCGCCGGCCCGCCGGACCGCCGACCCGGCCGGGACGTCGCCGATGATCGTGAGCGACATCGCGAGCGGACCCGCCGTCGCCGTCGTGTCGCCGCCGATCAGCGACAGGCCGAACTCCTCCTGGTCGAGCGCGAGGCCGGCGGCGAAGGCCGCGAAGAAGGCATCGTCCCGCCCCGGCGGGATCGAGAGGGTGAGAAGATAGTGGAGCGGGTCGGCCCCCATCGCGGCGAGGTCGGAGAGGTTGGTGCGCAGCAGCTTGCGGCCGAGATCGCGCGGCGGGTCGTCGGCGAGGAAGTGGACGTTCTCCACCATAGCATCGGCGGCGACCACGAGACTTCGTCCCGGGCGCGGATCGAGCAGGCCGGCGTCATCGGCGAGCCCGAGCGCGCCCGGACCGGCGAGCGGCCCGAAATGGCGGGCGATGAAGACGAATTCGGGTGCGACCTGCACCGGAGGCTCCGAGACCGCTCAGAGAGGCTGGAAGGAGCCGGACTTGCCGGACGATGCTGCCTGCAAGTCGTCGGTCCGGCTGGTCCCGGCTGGCGGCAAGGTGCACTCCCTCACGGTGTCTCAGGGCTCGCGGCTTCGAGCTCGTCCTCGCCGCGCAGCGCCCTCGCGAGATGATCGAGCACGCCGTTCACCATGCGCGGCTCGTCGCCGGTGAAGAACCCGTGCGCGACGTCGAGGTATTCGTTGATCACGACGCGGGGCGGCGGCCCGTCGCTGATCGCGAGCTCCGCGCCGCCCGCGCGCAGGATGGCCCGCAGCACCGGGTCGAGCCGGGCGAAGGGCCAGTCCTGCGGCAGCGACGCCGTCACCAGCGCGTCGATCCGGTCCTGTCGTCCGACCGCCTCGCGCACCACCCGGCCGAACAGACGGACATCGGCGTCCGGCACCCGGCCTTCCTCGAAACCGTCTCCGCCGGGAAGACCGCCCAGCCGGTGACGGACGAACTGGTCGATGATGGTCTCCGCCGTTTCGCCACCCTGCTCGCTCTGGAACAGCGCCTGCACGGCGGCGACGCGGGCGGCCGTGCGCGGTCGCGCCCTGCCCTCGCCCCGTCCTTCCCCCTTGACCGACCTCGCGTCCAACTCAGGCGGCCTCCGCCTCGAAGCGGCGGGCGAGCGCGATCTGTCGAAGGCACGCGAACGCCGCCTCCTCGCCCTTGTTGTCGCCCCCGGGCCCGGCCGCGCGGGCCTCGGCCTGGGCGACCGTCTCCACGGTCAGCAGACCCGTCCCGAGCGCCAGTCCATAGGTGAGGGCGAGGTCCATGAAGCCCTGCATGGTGACGTCGCAGATGTGGTCGTAGTGCGAGGTCTCGCCGCGCACGACGCAGCCGAGGGCGACGAACCCGTCGTGCCGGCGCGCGCCCCTGAGCGCCAGCCGGATCGCCTGCGGGAGCTCGAAGGCGCCCGCGACGTCGATCGTCTCGTGGGTCGCTCCGGCCCCGTCCAGCACGCGCGCGGCACCGTCGGAGAGCCCGGTGACCACCGAACGGTAATACGGGGCCCGCACGACCAGCACGTGCGGCGCGGGACCCGGGACGAGTGGCGTTCCGTCCCGGTCCGCGTCCCTGTCCCTGGTGCTCATCTCAGCCCTCGATCCCGGCGACCGGGCGCTGCCCGACGACCGCCAGACCGTAGCCTTCGAGCCCGACGATGGTGCGCTTCTGCCCGGTCAGCAGGATCATCTCCCGGACGCCGAGATCGACCAGGATCTGGGCACCGATCCCGTAGTCGCGAAGGAAGGCGTAGGGTCGGGTCTGCAGGCCGATCGTGTCGACGCGGCGCGACAGCGCGTCCGGTGCCGTGTCGCGGATCATCACCACCGCCCCGCGACCCTCGGCCTCGATCGCACCCATCGCGCGCGGCAGCATCGAGTGCTCCGAGGCGCCGACCATGTCGGTCACCAGGTCGACCGCGTGCATCCGGACCGCGACCGGTCCGGGCGCCGCGACGTCGCCGAGCGTCATCACCGCGTGCTCGGAACGGTCGATCCGGTTGCGGTAGACCGACAGCGTCCAGGCATGGCCCCCCGGACGTGACAGCGTCGCCTGCGACACCCGCTCGACCAGCTTCTCCGTGCGGCGGCGGTGAGCGATCAGGTCGGCGATCGAGCCGATCTTGAAGTTGTGGTGCTGGGCGAACGCGACGAGGTCGGGCAGGCGCGCCATCGACCCGTCATCGTGCATGATCTCGCAGATCACGCCGGACGGGTTGAGGCCGGCGAGGCGCGCGATGTCGACCGCCGCCTCCGTGTGCCCGGCCCGCACCAGCGTACCGCCGTCGCGGGCGAGCAGCGGGAAGATGTGGCCCGGTGTCGTGATGTCGTGCCGCGTGGTCTCCGGGTTCACCGCGACCGCGATGGTGTGGGCGCGGTCGTGCGCCGAGATCCCGGTGGTCACCCCTTCCCGCGCCTCGATCGAGACCGTGAAGGCGGTCTGGTGGCGGGTGCCGTTCGCCTGGCTCATCAGCGACAGGCCGAGCGTCTCGACCCGC
This sequence comes from uncultured Acetobacteraceae bacterium, assembly GCA_964249405.1. Lineage (GTDB taxonomy): Bacteria > Pseudomonadota > Alphaproteobacteria > Acetobacterales > Acetobacteraceae > CAXTPV01. The sequence goes on from CAXUBX010000033.1 coordinate 14,861, forward strand.
GGCGAGGTCAGGGCGAGGCAGATCAGTCCGCGGCAGTGCCGGGCCATGAAGTTGATGACGTCCGGCGTCGCGAACTGCGCCGGGACCACGAGGTCGCCCTCGTTCTCGCGATCCTCGTCATCGACCAGGATGAACATCCGGCCGGCACGCGCCTCCTCGATCAGCTCGGCGGCGGCGCTGAGATAGGACGAGAGATCGGCGCGCGCGAAGGCGGAGAGCTCGCTCATGCGCGTCGTCATGCCGAAGCCAGTGCCGTCGGTCCAGCCTCGACGCGGCCGACCTCGGCGAGACGGGCCACGTAGCGGGCCAGGGTGTCGATCTCGATGTTGACTGCGTCCCCCGGCCGCAGCGCACCGAGCGTGGTGACGGACGCCGTGTGCGGGATGATGTTGACCGCGAATTCCTCGGCGCCGACCGCGTTCACGGTCAGCGACACCCCGTCCACCGCGACGGAGCCCTTGGCGGCGACGAACCGGGCGAGCGCCGGCGGGATCCGGAACGCGAGCCGGAGCGATCCCTGGTCCGGCGTCGCGGCGACGAGATGGCCGAGCCCGTCCACGTGGCCCGCGACGAGATGGCCGCCGAGCTCGTCGCCGAGCCGGAGCGAACGTTCGAGATTGATCGCGGTCCCGGGGCGCCACCCCGCAAGCGTGGTGAGCGACAGGGTCGCCGCCGAGACCTCGACCGTGAACACGTTACCCTGGAGCGTCGTCGCGGTGAGGCAGCACCCCGAGCAGGCGATCGACGCCCCGATCGCGGCGCCGTCGAGGAAGCCGTCCGGCGTGCGGATCGCGAAGCGCGCATCGCGGCCGCCGCCGATCGGGATCGCCTCCAGCACCTCGCCCCGTCCGCTGATCAGGCCCGTGAACATCAGGTCTCCTTCCTGACCGCGCGAAGCCAGATGTCGTGCGCCGCAAGGCCGCTGTCCACGATCTCGAAGCGCGGTGCGCCGGCCGGGGCGTCACGGCCGAGCGAGGCCACCGCGCCGACCCCGTCCTCCCCGAGCAGCACCGGGGCGGCGAACCAGAGGATCTCGTCGACGAGACGGGCGTCGAGGAGCGAGGCCGCGAGACGGGCGCCGCCCTCGACGAGCACCGTGTTGAGGCCCGCGGCGCCGAGCGCCGCGAGGAGCGCGGTCGCCGAGCCGTCGGTCCCGAGCAGACGGACGCCGCGCGCGGCGAGCGCGTCGCGGCGCACCGGATCGGGATCGGGTCCGTGCACGATCCAGAGCGGGTGCTCGCGCGCCGTCCCGACGAGCCGGGAGCCGAGCGGGAGGCGAAGGCTCCTGTCCGCCACGACGCGCACGAGCGGGCGGGTGCGCGCGCCCTCGAGGCGCACCGTCAGCAGCGGATCGTCCACGAGCGCGGTCCCGCTCCCGACCAGGATGGCGTCGTGCCGCGCGCGTGCGGCGTGCACCGCGCGGCGGGACCGATCGCCGGTGATCCGGGTTTCCTCCCCGGCTCCGGCCGCGATCCTGCCGTCGAGCGAGCTCGCCATCTTCAGGGTGACCCGCGGACGGCCGCCGGTGACGCGCGAGACGAAGCCCGCGACGAGCGCATCGGCCGCCGCGGCGAGCAGGCCCGTCTCGACCGCGACCCCGGCGTCCCGGAGCCGCCGGAACCCGAGCCCGTCCACCCTGGGATCGGGGTCGCGCGCCCCGCCGACGACGCGCGCGATGCCGGCCTCGATCAGCGCATCCGCACAAGGGTTCGTCAGCCCGACATGCGAGCAGGGCTCGAGCGAGACATAGGCGGTGCCGCCCGAAGCCAGGGCGCCGGCCATCGCGAGCGCCTCCGTTTCGGCATGCGGCCGGCCGCCCGGTCGCGTGCGACCGCGGCCGACCACGGCACCGGCGGCCGACACGATCACGCACCCGACCGCCGGATTGGGCCAGGTCTCGCCGAGCGAACGCCGCCCGAGGGCGATCGCCGCCGCGAGATGCGCCACGTCCGCCTCGCTCGCCACCGCGCGCCCCGGCTCCGGCGTCATCCCTTCTTCCGCTCGAGGCCGTCGAGGAACTGCTCGAAGTCCTTGGTCTCACGGAAGTCGCGATAGACGCTCGCGAACCGGACATAGGCCACCCCGTCGATCGCGCGCAGCGTATCCATCACCAGCTCGCCGACCTGGCGGCTGGTCACGTCGCTCTCGCCGGAAGCCTCCAGCGAGCGGACGATGCCGTTCAGCATCCGCTCGACCTGCTCCTCCTGGATCGGCCGCTTGCGAAGCGCGACCCGGATCGAGCGCGCGAGCTTGTCGCGGTCGAACGGGACACGTCTGCCGTCCGACTTCACCACCGTCAGCTCGCGGAGCTGGACCCGCTCGATCGTGGTGAAACGCTGGCCGCAGGACGGGCAGGACCGCCGACGACGAATGGCGCCGCTGTCCTCGGTCGGACGGCTGTCCTTCACCTGGGTGTCCTCGTGGCCGCAGAACGGGCAGCGCATGGCGCGAGACCTGCTCGGGCTCCTAGCGTCCGTAGATCGGGAAGCGGGCGCAAAGGGCCAGCGCGCGTTCGGCGACCCTGGCCTCGACGACCCCGCCCCCGTCGTTCGGGTGTCCGAGCCCCTCCAGCACCTCGTCGATCATCAGCCCGACCTCGCGGAACTCGGCCGCCCCGAAGCCGCGCGTGGTCGCGGCCGGGGTGCCGAGGCGGATGCCCGAGGTCACGGCCGGCTTCTCCGGATCGAACGGGATCGCGTTCTTGTTCGTGGTGATCCGGGCGCGCTCGAGCGCCCGCTCGGCGTCGCGTCCGGTGACGCGCTTCGGCCGGAGATCGACCAGCAGGAGATGGGTGTCGGTGCCGCCGGTCACGATGTCGAGGCCGCGCTCCAGCAGCGTCCCGGCCAGTACCCGCGCGTTGGCGGCGAGCGCCTTCTGGTAGTGCCGGAAGGCGGGCGTCTGCGCCTCCCCGAAGGCGACGGCCTTGGCCGCGATCACGTGCATCAGCGGACCGCCCTGCAGACCGGGGAACACCGCCGAGTTGATCCGCTTCCCGAGATCCTCGTGGTCGGACAGGATCATGCCGCCGCGCGGGCCGCGCAGCGTCTTGTGGGTGGTGGTGGTCACGACATGGGCGTAGCGGAGCGGGTTCGGGTAGAGGCCGGCCGCGACCAGGCCGGCGAAATGCGCCATGTCCACCATGAACATCGCGCCCACCTCGTCGGCGACGGCGCGGATCCGGGCGAAGTCGATGATGCGCGGGTAGGCCGAGCCGCCGGCGACGATCAGCCGCGGCCGTTCGGCGCGCGCGAGCCGCTCCAGCTCCTCGTAGTCGAGGAGGCCGTCCTCGCGGCGCACGCCGTACTGCACGGCACGGAACCACTTGCCGGAAAGGTTGGGCGAGGCGCCGTGCGTCAGGTGGCCGCCCGCCGCGAGCGACATCCCGAGGAAGGTGTCGCCGGGCTGCAGCAGGGCCAGGAACACGGCCTGGTTCGCCTGCGCGCCGGAATGCGGCTGCACGTTGGCGAAGGCGCACTCGAAGAGCGCGCAGGCGCGCTCGATCGCGAGCGTCTCGGCGCGGTCCACCTCGGCACAGCCGCCATAGTAGCGGCGGCCCGGATAGCCCTCGGCATATTTGTTGGTGAGCACCGAGCCCTGCGCCTCGAGCACGGCGGCGGAGACGATGTTCTCGCTCGCGATCAGCTCGATCCCGTCCTGCTGGCGGTGCAGCTCGGCGGCGAGTGCCGCGGCGACCGCCGGATCGGCTTCGGCGAGAGACGAGGTGAAGAAGCGGTCGGGACCGAGGCCGGCGGCGGACTGGTCGTTCATCGGAGCTCCCTGACGCCGGGGCGGCGCCGTTCGGACGTGGCACGGGCGTTGCGTTCCGCCGCGGCTTGACGTGATGAATGGTTCCGGCCCGATGTAGCGGTGCCGGCGCGCGAGCGGAACCGCAGAAGCACGCGCACCCCCGATTGTGGGGAGGCGGGAAGGAGAACGCCATGTCCCACGCGGCAACACCGCTTCCGCTGTTCTGGCGGAAGCCGATCGAGGCGTTGACCGCGGAGGACGACGGCCAGGGCCTGAAGCGGACACTCGGCCCGTTCGGGGTGGTCGCACTCGGCATCGGCTGCATCATCGGCGCCGGGCTGTTCTCGCTGACCGGGATCGCGGCGGCCGAGAATGCCGGGCCGGCGGTGACGCTCTCCTACATCTTCGCCAGCATCGGCTGCGGCTTCGCCGGGCTCTGCTACTGCGAGCTCGCCTCGATGATCCCCGTCGCGGGCAGCGCCTACACCTACGCCTACGCCACGATGGGCGAGCTGGTCGCCTGGATCATCGGCTGGGACCTCGTGCTCGAATACGCGGTCGGTGCCGCGACGGTCGCGGTCAGCTGGTCGCGCTACCTGAACTCGCTGCTGCTCGACTTCCACCTCACCCTGCCGCCCCGCCTCCTCGCGTCCCCTTTCGAGACGGTGCGTCTCGCCGACGGCTCGGCCGCGACCGGCCTCGTGAACGTGCCCGCCATCTTCATCATCGCGGTGATGTCGCTGCTGCTGATGCGGGGCATCTCCGAGAGCGCCACGGTCAACAACGTCATCGTCGTGATCAAGGTCGCGATCGTGGTCGCGGTGATCGGGTTCGGCGCCTCCTACGTCGACGTCGCGAATTTCTCGCCCTTCGTGCCGCCGAACCAGGGCAGCTTCGGGCATTTCGGCTGGTCCGGCGTGCTGCGCGGGGCGGCGACCGTGTTCTTCGCCTATATCGGCTTCGACGCGGTCTCGACGGCGGCACAGGAGACCAGGAACCCGCAACGCGACATGCCGATCGGCATCCTCGGCTCGCTCGCGATCTGCACCGTCCTCTACGTCGGGTTCTCGCTGGTGCTGACCGGGATCGTGAACTACCGCGACATGGTGAACGACGCCGCCCCGGTCGCGACCGCGATCGATCACACGCCCTACACCTGGCTGCATCTCCTGGTGAAGGTGGGCATCCTGATGGGCTACACCTCGGTCATCCTGGTGCTGCTGCTCGGGCAGAGCCGCGTGTTCTACGCGATGTCGCGCGACGGGCTGTTGCCGCCGTTCTTCTCGGCGGTGCATCCGAGCTGGCGCACGCCGTGGCGCTGCAACGCACTGTTCATGGTGTTCTCGGGCGCGCTCGCGGGGCTGCTGCCGATCAGCGAGCTCGGCCACATGACCTCGATCGGCACGCTGCTCGCCTTCATCATCGTCTGCATCGGCGTGATCATCCTGCGACGCCGCGAACGCGGGCGCCGGCGCGACTTCCGGGTCCCCGGCGTCCCGGTGGTGCCGATCCTCGGCATCCTGTGCTGCCTCGCGATGATGCTGGCGCTCGACGGGCTGACCTGGATCAGGCTCGGGATCTGGCTGCTCATCGGGCTCGCGATCTATTTCGGCTGGAGCCGGCGGAATGCCAACCGGCTGCGGCCGGCCACCTGAGGAGCCTCCCGACATGGCGCTCGGCCGATTTCCGACGACCCGCCTCCGCCGCAACCGCGTCGACGATGCGACGCGCCGGCTGGTCGCCGAGCATCGTCTCTCGGTCGACGACCTGATCTGGCCGATCTTCGTGGTCGAGGGCAGCGAACGTCGCGACGAGGTGTCGTCCATGCCCGGCGTGACCCGGGTCAGCCTCGACCTGCTGGAGGCCCATGTGGGCGATGCGGCCACCCTCGGCATCCCGGCGGTCGCGCTGTTCCCGGTGACACCGGTCGAGATCCGCGACGGCGAGGGAGGGGAATCGGCCAATCCCGACAACCTGATGTGCCGGGCGGCCCGGATCCTCAAGCGCGCCTATCCGGGGATCGCGCTGGTCGGCGACGTGGCGCTCGATCCCTACACCGATCACGGGCACGACGGGGTGATCCGGGACGGGCGGATCGCCAACGACGACTCGGTCGCGGTCCTGGTGCGCCAGGCGCTGAACCAGGCACGGGCCGGGATCGACATCATCGCGCCGTCCGACATGATGGACGGCCGCATCGGCGCCATCCGGGCGGCCCTCGACGCCGAGGGGTTCGAGGACACGCGGCTGATGAGCTACGCGGCGAAATACGCGTCCGCCTTCTACGGGCCGTTCCGCGACGCGCTCGGGTCCGGCGGCCTGCTCAAGGGCGACAAGCGGACCTACCAGATGGACCCGGCCAACGCCGAGGAGGCGCTGCGCGAGGTGGCGCTCGATCTCGCCGAGGGCGCCGACATGGTGATGGTCAAGCCCGGCATGCCCTATCTCGACATCGTGCGGCGGGTCGCCGAGCGGTTCGCCGCCCCCACCTTCGCCTACCAGGTCTCCGGAGAGTACGCGATGATCGCCGGGGCAGCCGACCGCGGCTGGATCGACCGCGAGCGCGCCGTCCTCGAGAGCCTGCTGGCCTTCAAGCGCGCCGGAGCGTCGGGCGTCCTCACCTATTTCGCGGTGGAAGCGGCGCGACTGCTCCGGGCCTGACGATCCCGAGCCCGTCGGCGAGCACCGGTCGTCAGAAGAGCCGGATCAGCCATCGCACGAGATCGATCCCGAGCCAGAGCAGCGCCGCCTCGAAGAGCGTCGCGAGGAGCGTGGCCACCGTCCCGGCCACCAGCGCACGCCCGTTCCGGTCGACGACGCCGAGGGCCAGCAGCACCGCCGCGATCGCCGGCGGCCCGTTGCCGAGCGGTATCGGCAGGATCACCAGGATCGCGTCCCAGATCAGCAGAAGCGTCACCAGGCGGACGGGGACGCGTGCCCGCCCGGTCCCGGCGCCGACACGTCGCTCGAAGGCGGCGAGGCGGCGCGCCGCCCTGTCAAGCGTGCGCGGCGCGATCGGCCGCCCGCGCAGGCGCTCGGGCAAGGCGAGCCGGTCCCGGCCGAGCAGCAGGCTGGTCGCGACCACGAGGATCCCGGTCGCGAACACCGGCGCGGCGCCCGGCACCAGCGCGAAGGTCGCGAGCACGAGGACGAGCATGCCGGGCGCATCGGTGCCGAGCGCATCGGCGATCGTGCCGAGCGTCGCCTGCGACCCCGCGGCGGCGCGGAGCCGGCCGGAAGCGGGTGCGTCGTCGTTCACGCCCGCGTCAGATCCGGTTCCGAACGCGAACCGTCCGACCGCTGCACGTTGGGACGCACGCAATGTCGAGGATGGAGCCGAGAACCATGATCAACCAATACCAGATGCGTGATCCGCGGACGCAGTACCCGCGACCGGAGTTCGACGAGCAGTCGTTCGGCGCGCCGGGCACCACGGACGAGATGGATCCGAAGCCCGACCACGGCGAGACCAGCTACCAGGGGTCCGGCCGCCTCGCCGGTCGTCGCGCCCTGGTGACCGGTGGCGACAGCGGCATCGGCCGGGCCGCCGCGATCGCCTTCGCCCGCGAAGGCGCGGATGTCGCCATCTCCTATCTCGCCGCCGAGGCGCGCGACGGCAACGAGGTGGCGGCGCTGATCCGCGAGGCGGGTCGGAAGGTCGTGCAGCTTCCGGGCGACATCAGCGACGAGACGGTCGCGCGGCAGATCGTGCGCGACGCCGTGGACGGTCTCGGCGGCCTCGACATCGTGGCGAACGTCGCCGGCAAGCAGACCGCGCAGATGGATCTCGCCGACATCACGACGGCGCAGCTCGACGCGACGTTCCGCACCAATGTCTATGCGATGTTCTGGATCTGCCAGGAGGCGCTGCCGCATCTGCAACCGGGTGCGACGATCATCAACACGACCTCGATCCAGGGCTATCAGCCGTCTCCGACCCTGCTCGACTACGCCGCGACCAAGGCCGCGATCGTGAGCTTCACCCATTCGCTCGCGAAATCGGTGGCGAAGAAGGGGATCCGCGTGAACGCCGTCGCCCCCGGCCCGTTCTGGACGCCGCTCCAGCCCTCGGGCGGCCAGCCGAAGGAGAAGGTCCCGAGCTTCGGTTCCCAGGTCCCGCTCGGCCGCCCGGGACAACCGGCGGAATGCGCCCCGATCTACGTCCTGCTCGCGGGCCAGGAGAGCTCGTTCGTGACCGGCGAGGTGTACGGGGTCACCGGCGGCAACCACCTGCCGTGACGTGACCGGCGGTCGGCGACCTCCCGGCGGCGCCCGGGCTGCTCGGGGCCTCGAGGTTCCCGCGACCGCGGTGCCTCGCCCGAGGAGCGATGCCGCGGTCGACCGAGGCGCACTCGATGACGAATGACGAGCTACACGAACTCCTGCGCGACTGCCCTGTGCTCTACCACATGGCCGAATGCGGGAGCTGGAACTCCATCCGGCGTCATGGCCTGCTCAGCACCTCGGCCCTCCTCGAGCTGTTCGAAGTGCCGGAAACGACGCGGGGTGTCATCGGGGCGAACCGTCGGCCCGACAACGTCGTCATCGAACATCCTCGCCTTGGTCGGGCCGTGATCCGCGACCAGAAGCCGATGGACGATGCAGGCCTTCTTCGCTGTCTCCAGGACGGTCTTGTCCCTGAGGAGTGGTATCGGCTTCTGAACGCGCGCGTCTTCATGTGGCTGACCCGTGACCGCCTGCACCGGCTGCTCAAGGCCCGCCCCTATCGAGGCCTGGAGCACGACGTTCTAGAACTCGATGCCGCGCCGGTCGTCGCTGCCTGTCGCGAGCGGATCACCCTCAGCCCGATCAACAGCGGTGCGACGAAGCCCTTTCCTCGGGGCCGTGGCAAGGACACGTTCCTGTCCATCGAGAACTACCCCTACGCAAGCTGGCGCAGGAAGCGGAAGGCAGGCGAACGCGTCGTCGAACTGGCTGTCGCCGACGGCATACGGGATGTCGGGCAGTTCGTCCGGCGCGTGCTCAGAATGAGGGGCGAGGAGGTGGTGTCCATTCAACATGCCAGGTGACCAGCCTCATCTGGTTCTCTCCGGGAACGATGCACCCTTTCCGCCTCGCCAGACGTTCCAGCGACGGGCGCCGCTCATGGTGCGATGCCTACGATTCAGGATTGATCGCGTCCGTCTGGTCCCGATCTTGAGCCGGCTCCGCCGCGAGATCGCGCCGCGCCTCGATCTCGCTCCGAAGCCGGCCGATCACGCCTTCGATCGGCAATGCGCCGAGATCGCGGCCGCCCCGGAGACGCACCGCGACCGTGCCGGTTTCGGCCTCCTTGTCGCCGACCACCAGCATGTAGGGGATCTTCATCGCTTGTGCGGTGCGGATCTTCTTCTGCATGCGCTCGGAGGAGGCGTCGACCGTGATGCGCACGCCGAAGGTCGCCGTCCGGATGTCGCTCGCGGCGATCGCCGCACGCACCCGCTCCGCGTAGTCGATATGGCGGTCGGCGATCGGGATCACCACCGCTTGCGTCGGCGCGAGCCAGGTCGGGAACGCCCCCGCGTAATGCTCGAGAAGAAAACCGATGAACCGCTCGTGGCTGCCGAGCGGCGCGCGATGGATGACGTAGACCGGCTGGTCCGAGCCGTCGGCGGCGCGGTAGCGCAATCCGAACCGTTCGCTGGCGAGGAAGTCGAGCTGGTTGGTGGAGATCGCGTACTCGGTGCCGATCGCGCTCCGCACCATGAAGTCGATCTTCGGTCCGTAGAACGCCGCCTCGTCCTCGGCCTCGATCGTCCGGAAGCCGCCCTCGGCGGCGGCGGCCCGGATGATGTCGGTGGTCGCGCGCCACTGCTCGGGCGTCCCCACGTATTTCTCCAGCCTGGAGAAATCCGGCAGCGAGAGCCGCATGTAGAAGTCGGCGACGTCGAAGATCCGGTAGTAGTCGGCGTGCAGCCTGAGCACGCGGAGGAACTCGTCCTGAGCCTGGTCGATCGTGCAGTAGATGTGCGCGTCGTTCTGGCAGAAGCCGCGGGTCCGCATCAGCCCCGACAGCGCGCCGTGCGCCTCGTAGCGGAACACCTTGCCGTATTCCGCGAGACGGACCGGCATCTCGCGATACGAGTGCGGTCGCGCGAGGAAGACGTGGTGGTGGTGCGGGCAGTTCATCGGCCGCAGGTAGAAGTCTTCCTCCTCCAGTCGCATCGGCGGGTACATGTCGTCCCGGTAGTAGGGCAGATGCCCCGACTGGACGTAGAGCGCGCCCCGCGCGATCTCCGGCGTGACGACCTGCTGGTAGCCGTCGCGCGCCTCGTATTCGCGCGCGAGATGCTCGAGCTCGCGCCGCAGCGTCGCCCCGTTCGGCAGCCAGAGCGGCAGCCCGATCCCGACCTCGGCGGCGAAGGCGAAGATGTCGAGCTCGCGACCGAGCTTGCGGTGGTCGCGCTTGCGCATCTCGTCCTGTCGCCACAGCTCCTGCTCGATCTCCGCCTCGGTGTCGAAGCAGAGACCATAGATCCGCTGCATCTGCGGGTTGCGCTCGTTGCCGCGCCAGTAGGCGCCCGCGATCGACGTCAGCCGGAACGCGCCGATCGAGCGGACGTCGGGCACGTGCGGGCCGCGGCAGAGGTCGACGAAATCGCTCACCGTGTAGAACGAGACGTGGTCGACCCCGGCGCCCGATGCCGATCCGGCCGCACTGTCGTCGCCGGTCTCCTTCGCGACCGCGGTCGAGCCGACGGTGCGCAGCAGCTCGAGCAACTCGACCTTGAAGTCCTGTCCGGTGCGGGTCATGAACGCGGTCGCGTCCGCGATCGGCACCTCCTCCCGCACGAACGGCGAAGCCTCGTTCCGGATCTCGCGCATCCGTTTCTCGATCCGCTTGAAGTCGCTCTCGCTGATCGGGTCGGGGAACAGGATGTCATAGTAGAAACCGGTATCCGTGGCCGGCCCAACACCGAACTTCGCCGCCGGCCAGATGTCCTGCACCGCGGCGGCGAGGAGATGCGCACAGGAATGGCGCATCGTCGCGACACGGCGACGGGTTTCCTCGTCGAGGCGAGACGGAGCGAGAGAAAGCGTAGGCGCGGCGTTGTCCGCCATGGGTTCCTGTCACCTCTGATCCGGGCCGCTGAGCCGGCCTTCATAGAGGGGTCAGCCCCTTGTGTCATCGCGAATGGTCGACGAAATGCCTGTTTATCGGGCATTACCTTCTTTATGCTACATCGACGACCGGATGGACGGGAATGATCGACACGGCGCATGACGAATGGCTGACGGGAGGCGTGCCGGGGCGGCGCTTCGTCGCCTGGATCGTCGACGTCGTCGTCCTGGCGGTCCTGCTGCTCGCGCTGAAGGTCGCACTCCTCACGATCGGGCTGCTCACGTTCGGGCTCGGCTTCGCGCTGTTCGGACTGCTGCCGGTGGTGCCGTTCGCCTACGTCGTGGGCTTCGTCGCCAGCGACCGCGGGGCGACCCCCGGCCAGATGCTCACCGGGATCGTGCTTCGCCGGAACGCCGATCTCGGACCGCCGACGCCGGTTCAGGCGCTGGTCTGGGCGATTGGGCTCACCATCACCATGCTGGCCGGCGCGTTCTGGGCGGCGGTGGCACTCGTGACCGTTCGCCACCGGGCGCTGCACGACTACGCGTCCGGGCTCCTGATGACGCGCGCCGAGACCGTGGTGCCGCGGACCGGCATCTGGACGCCGCCCCCCGGTTCGGGCCGACCTTTCGCATGAGCTACAACGGCCCGAAGCGGCCGCAATTCTTCTACACCACGGCACCGCTTCCCTGCCCCTACGTGGAGGGACGGATCGAGCGCAAGGTGGTGACCGAGATCACCGGACCCGACGCGGACGACGTGCATGACCGGCTCTCGCGCGCCGGCTTCCGCCGCAGCCACAACATCGCCTACGCGCCGGTCTGCCCGAGCTGCAGTGCCTGCGTGCCGATCCGGATCCCGGTCGCGCGGTTCACGCCCGGCCGCACCCAACGGAAATGCCTCCGGGCCAACAGTCTCGTGGAAGGCTTCGACGTCCCCGCCCACGCGACCACCGAGCAGTACGCGCTGTTCGGTCACTACCAGGCGGCGCGTCACGGCGAGGGCGACATGGCCGCGATGACGTTCTTCGACTACCGGGCGATGATCGAGGACACCCCGATCGAGACCTTCGTGGTGGAGTTCCGCGAGCCGGACGACCGGCTGGTCGGCGCCTGCCTCACCGACCGGCTCGCGGACGGGCTGTCGGCGGTCTACAGCTTCTTCGACCCGGCGCTCGACCGACGGTCACTCGGCTCTTATTCGGTCATGTGGCTGGTCGAGAAGGCGCGGTCGCTCGGTCTCCCCTACGTCTATCTCGGCTACTGGGTCGCCGACAGCCGGAAGATGGCCTACAAGGCGCGCTTCCGGCCAAGCGAGATCCTGGCTGCCGGCGCCTGGCGGGAACTCCGTCCGGACGGGACCGGCGCGTCCATCCCGGCTTCCTCCTGCCTCTCGTCCTCCTTCCTTTCAGGCTGAGGCCGCGGCCGCGAACCTGCCCTCCTCGAGCAGGTTCCGGGGTGCCAGGCGGCCGGGCGTGCCGCGTTCGCCCATCCATTCGCGAAGCTCGCTCGCCGGGCGGGTCTTGCCGGAGGCCGTTCTCAGCCCGTCGGCGAGGGTGAACACGCGGAGGTCGGCGAGGCCGCCGTCCTTGAACTTCTGCAGCGCGACGCCGGAGCCGCGCGCGAGCTCGGGGACCGAGGCGAGCGCGAACACGAGCAGGCGTCGGTTCTCGCCGACCGCGGCGATGTGGTCGCCATTGGCCGCGAGCGCGAAGCGCGCGGTTTCGCCTTCGCGCATGTTCAGCACCGTCCGGCCGGTGCGCTTCTCCGAGACCAGCGCCTCGTCGGCGACCACGAAGCCGCGTCCGCCACTCGATGCGACGAGACGTCTCCCGCCATCGTGTCGGAACAGCGCGATCACATGATCCTCCGGGCCGAGTTCGGCCATCGTCCGGATCGGTTGGCCGTCACCGCGGCCGCGCGGGATGTCGCCGGCGTGCAGGCTGAAGGCGCGACCGGACGTCACCAGCATGCAGAGCCGGTCGATGGTCTCGCATGCGACCGACAGATGGGCTTCGTCTCCCTCCTTGAAGCGCTGCGCGGCCATCTCCGGGTCATGCCCGCGGACCGCTCGGATCCATCCCTGGCGGGACAGGATGACGGTGATCCGCTCGCGCTCCCTGTGCGCGTCGAGATCGATCGCGACCGGAGCCGAAGGCGCCTCGATCGCGGTCCGCCTCGCCCCGAGCGCGCCGCCACCGAAGCTCTTCCCGGTCGCCACGATCTCGGCCCGGATCCGCTTCCAGCGAAGCTTCTCGCCGGAGACGTCGAGCAGGCGGTCGAGCTCGCCGCGCTCCGTGTCGAGCGACGCGCGCTCGCGCGTGATCTCGATCTCCTCGAGCCGGCGGAGCGAGCGGAGGCGCATGTTCAGCACCGCCTCGGCCTGCGTCTCGGTCAGCCGGAACGCGGCGACCAGAGCGGGTCTCGGCTCGTCCTCCTCGCGAATGATCCGGATCACCTCGTCGAGGTTCAGGTAGACGGCGAGAAAACCGTCCAGGATCTCGAGCCGGCGGGTCACCGCGTCGAGCCGGTGCCGCGAGCGCCGGGCGAGCACGACCATCCGGTGGTCGAGCCAGTGGCGCAGCACCTCCCGAAGGCCCATGACCCGCGGCGTGCGGTCGGGGCCGAGCACGTTCATATTGAGACCGAACCGACTTTCCAGGGCGGTCTGGCGGAACATCGTTTCCATCAGCATGGCGGGATCGACGGTTCGCACCCGCGGCTCGAGCACGATCCGGATGTCGTCCGCGCTCTCGTCGCGGATGTCGGCGAGCAGCGGCAGCTTCTTCGCCTCCAGGAGTTCCGCAACCTGCTCGATCAGCCGCGCCTTCTGGACCTGGTAGGGGATCTCGTCGACGACGATCGACCAGGTGCCGAGCCGGCCCTCCGCGACCCGCCAGCGCGCCCGCATGCGGAACGAGCCGCGGCCGGTCTCGTAGGCGGCGAGGAGGGCGTCCCGATCCTCGATCACGAGCCCACCGGTCGGGAAGTCGGGTCCGTGGACGTGTTCGAGCAGCTTCGAGGTCGGGGTCTCGGGATCGTCGATGAGCGCCACCGCGGCCGCGCAGAGCTCACCCGCGTTGTGCGGCGGGATCGACGTCGCCATGCCGACCGCGATCCCGGCGGCACCGTTCGCCAGCAGGTTCGGGAATCCGGCCGGGAGAACGACGGGTTCCTCGTCCTCGCCGGAATAGGTGGGGCGGAGATCGACCGCGTCCCCGTCGATGCCGGCGAGCAGGGCTCCCGCGACCGCGGTGAGACGGGCCTCGGTGTAGCGCATCGCCGCGGCGTTATCGCCATCGACGTTGCCGAAATTGCCCTGGCCTTCGACGAGCGGATAACGGGCGGCGAACACCTGGGCGAGCCGGACCAGCGCCTCGTAGACGGCGACATCGCCGTGCGGATGGAAGCGGCCGATCACGTCGCCGACCACGCGGGCACATTTCTTGAAACCCGAGGCCGGGTCGAGCCTGAGCAGGTGCATCGCGTAGACCAGGCGCCGGTGCACCGGCTTCAGTCCGTCCCGCACGTCCGGCAGCGAGCGCGACATGATGGTCGACATCGCATAGGCCAGATAGCGCTCGCTCAACGCGTCGGAGAGCAGCGTGGGCTCGATACGGCCGGCTTGATCGTCAGGCATGATCGCGGCCTAGCGCATCGGCCGGTCCGAGGTAAACCGGACCGGGCAGGACCGGCACGATAGACTTCGGGGAGAAAATCTGGACGCCTGCCGATCCGCGCCGCGTCTCGGACGTTTCGCCGCCATGAGACATATCGCCCGCACGGTGACGCTGTTTGCCATCAGCCTGGGCGTGGCCGGCTGCGTCAGTCAGCAGCAGGCGGTCCAGCAACAGGAGAACCTCCTGGCCGCGGCCGGGTTCGTCGCCCGGCCGGCAGACACGCCGGAGCGGCTGGCGATGCTGCAGCATCTGCCGGCGAACAAGTTCGTCATGCGCGACCGGGACGGCAAGACGGTCTACATCTACGCCGACCCGATCGCCTGCAACTGTGTCTATTTCGGCGACGATGCCTCGTATTCGAAATACAGGCAGGAGCGTTTCCAACAGGACCTGGCGAACCAGCAACAGCAGATCGTCGACGAGCAACAGCTCAACGCCGAGGAATTCGGCTGGCAAGGCTGGGGCTGGGGACCCTGGGGCGGCTTCGGTGGCTTTGGCGGGTTCGGCCCCGGCTTCTACTGAGCCCTTTCCTCCCAGTCACTTCCCCTCCCGGTCACTCCTCGTGGGCGGCCAGGGTCTCGCGCCGGACCTGCGGCCGGGCCCGGTCCCAGAAGCGAAGGCCTGCCGCGGCCATGTCGGCGATCGCCGGCAGGAGACGCGGCTGGAGCAGCCCAGGGTCGAACTCACCCATCCGCCGGGCATTCTCCCGATAGCAATCCTCGACGAAGCCGCGGAAGGAGAAGCCGTCGAGGAACATGTTCGCCTGCGTCACCGCGAAATCCCGCCCGTCGTTCGACTGCTTGCCGCGGCCGACCATGCCGGTGAGACGGCGTGCCGCCCTCACGTAGAACCAGGCATGGGTCAGGGCGCGCAACGGGGGGGCGCCCCTTCCCTGCTGCACCTGGCGCCACGCCATGTAGTTGATGAAGAAGACGATGTGCCGGGTCTCCTCGAACATCAGCGTGTCGAAGATGTCGAACATGGCGTCGGGCAGGAACTTGCTCTGCCGGGCGGTCTTGAAGGCGCCGAAGCCGAGAAAGGCGTCGAGACACTCGCCGAACCCGAAATCGATGAAGGCGGTCTCGAGATCGGCCGGGAAGGCTTCGATCGGCTGCTCGGTCGCGTCGATCCCATAACGATCGATCATGACGCCGATGAGCTTCGCGTGGCGCGCCTCTTCGAAGCCCTGGAGCTTGACCGCGTTCCGGACGACCGGATCGGACACCTCCGGGGTGAACGCGTCGACGATCGCGCCGGCCCGGCGCTCGGTATGGTAGACCTCCTGCCAGAACGGCACGCCGCGGAGGCGGGCGAGTTCGACCTCCGAGAGCTCCGGCCATGGCAGCGTCTCGGGATCGTACTCGGTGTAGGTCTTCTCGAACTGCGAGCAGAAGAGGTCGCGATGCGCCTCCGAACCGACCACGATCCGCTTGTCGGTGCGCGCTTCCGCCGCGCGCGCCCTGGCACGGGCGGCGCGCTGCTCGAAGCGGACGGCGCGGGCTTCGAGACGATCTGCAAGGCTGGCACTCATGCGGTGGCTCCCAGGGCAACGCGACGGCGGCGCTTCTCCCGCCCGGCCGACCGGGAAGCGGTGATCGCGCCCTTCGCACGCTGCCAGTTGTTGACGGCAAACAGCGCCGCGCGTGTCAGGTTCGGCATCGTGGTGGGACGAAGCAGGCGCTCGTCATAGCCGCGGAAGCGGAAATCGTTCTGCTCCAGGCAGAGCGCCATCAGTTCGGGAAGGCTCAGCTCGACGTCGGTCACCGACCGGCTGCCGGTCACCGTGAAGTTGTTGTCCTGCGGCTTGCCGGACTGCCCTCCGTCGCCCGCCAGATCCCGGCTCATGTTGACGCGCTCCCAGCCGAGAAACCCCCAGACCGCCACCACCTTCAGCTCGAAGCGGATCCGGTCGAGCAGCTTCAGATGCTTTCGCTGCCACGCGAGCCAGTTCGCGAACAGGAGGATATGCCGGCATTCCTCCTGCATCACCGGCTCGAAGGTGTCGATCAGCTCGGGCGGGAACAGGCCGGAACGACGGGCGACCTCGAACAGGCCGAAGGCGAAGAAGCTGTCGATGCACTCGGAGAATCCGGTCACCAGGTAGGCCCATTCCGGGTCGTCCGGCTCGACATAGGGCGGCTCCTCCTCGAGCCTGATCCCGTAGAAGGCGACCATGTTGTGGAGCACCTCCTTGTGTCGGCCCTCCTCCCAGCCGTTCCGGTCGATCGCGTGCTTCCAGTCCGGATCGGCCGCCGACCGCGCGTAGGACAGCATCCGAAGCCTCGCCTTGCCTTCGGTCTGCACGGCGATGTCCCAGATCGGCAGCGCGGTGATCCGCTCCCGCTGCTCGTCGGCGAGCACGGGCCAGGCGATCACCGAAGGCTTGTAGGGGTTGAACGTCGCGTCGAACATCTCGCGGGCCGCGCGCTTCTGCCGGTCGCTCCCGCGGCCGAACGGAGCCGGGTCGTCGCTGATCCAGTGTCTCGCAGCGTGGTCGGCGGCCTGAACGATGGCTGGATCCAAGACGTTTCTCCTCCGCGTTCGCGACGCGCGCGCGTCGGCCGGAAGATGGCGCCGCGGCCGCTGAGCGTCCAGGCGTGAAGGAGCGGAACGAATGAAGATCGGGTTTGTAGGGCTCGGACCGATGGGATCCCGGATGGCGATGCGCCTCGTCGGCGCGGGCCACGAGGTCAGGGTGTGGAACCGCTCGGGCGGCAAGGCGGGGGCGCTCGTCGAGGCCGGCGCCGTCGAGGCCGCGACACCGGCCGACGCCGCACGTCGCGCCGACCTGGTCGTCAGCATGGTCGCCAACGATGCGGCGGTCGAGGCCACGACGCTCGGACCGGACGGCGTCGCGGCGGGGCTTGGCGCGGACGCGATCCATGTCTCGTCGAGCACGATCTCGGTCGCGTTGGCACGGCGTCTCGCGGCGGCGCATCGGGAGCACGGCCAGGCGTTCGTCTCGGCGACGGTGCTGGGGCGACCACCGGCGGCCGAGGCGGGCACGCTCTACGTGATCGCCGCCGGGGAGGCGGCCGCCCTCGAGCGCTCCAGGCCGGCGCTCGATGCGCTCGGCCAGCGCGTGTTCGTGGTCGGCGAGGCGGCGTGGACATCGAACCTCGTGAAGCTCTGCGCCAACTTCATGATCTTCTCGACCATCGAGCAGCTCGGCGAAGTGTTCGCGATCGGCGAGAAGGCGGGGGTGCCGGAGGCGACGATGTTCGAGGTCCTGAGCAACAGCTTCTGCTCGGCGCCCGTGCATCTCAACTACGGCAGGCTCATCCTCGATCGCGCCTTCTCGCCGCCCGGCGGTCCGATGGCGCTCGGCAAGAAGGACAACGACCTGTTCCTCGAGGCGGGCGAGGCGTTCGGCGCCGCTCTCCCGATCGCCTCGCTGCTGAGGGACCGGTTCATCACCAGCCTGGCACGGGGAGACGGCGAACTCGACTTCGCGGCGCTCAGCCGCCGGGCGAGAGAGGACGCAGGCCTCCCGTGAGACCCGCGTCCTGCTTCCTGACCGGTTCCCGCCCCGACCGGCGCCGCGGTCCTGCGCCGGGATGCCGGTCCGGCTGTCCTGCATGATCGATGGTGAGCCGGGTGGGGATCGAACCCACGACCATCCGATTAAAAGTCGGATGCTC